>DGTA01000012.1 GCA_002394165.1 Lachnospiraceae bacterium UBA4348
TGCAGAAAAGCGGTATGTATGCTTTTACGGGCAAGGTCAACATGGATATGAATTCTCCCGAATTTCTGATCGAGGACACGGAAGATTCTCTCTCTGAAACGGAGCGGTTTGTGGCGGAGCACAGCGGGGATTCCCATGTGAAGCCGATATTGACGCCCCGGTTTGCCCCTACCTGCAGCGAGCGGCTGCTGAAAGGGCTTGCAGATATCGGAAAAAGATATCATGTGGGACTTCAGACGCACCTGGTCGAATCCAGAGCAGAATCGGCATGGACAAAGGAGCTGTTTCCGGAATACCGGACCGACGGAGATATTTATGAAAAGCTTGGTTTTCTGGACAACGGTCCTGTGATCTTTGCCCACGTGATCTTCCCGGAGGAGCTGGATTTAGACATTCTGAAGCGGCACGGGTGTATGTCGGTACACTGCCCCGACGCCACCACAAACATCACAGCCGGAATCATGCCGGTCAGTGACCTTCAGGCGGAGGGTCTTCCCATTTCTCTTGGATCCGATATCGGCGGCGGCCACGGCGCGGCTGTTTACCGGCAGGCCGGCCGGGCTGTCCAGCTTTCCAAGATGAAGGAGTTTTATGAGCCTGATTATCGCAGGATCAAGTTCGCGGATGCTTTTTATATGGCAACGGCAGCAGGCGGCACTGTGTTTGGAAAGACGGGCCAGCTGAAGGAAGGGTATAAATTCAATGCACTTGTGATCGACGGCCTGGAGGACGTGGGGGCACGGCACAGTACGGCAGAGCTTTTAGAAAGGTTCTGTTATATCGGTGATGACCGGAATATCGTAAAGCGGTTTCTGGACGGAAGAGAGATCGATCCGGAAGAAGTGTACCGTGGGCTGCTATAAATCAGAACATGAAAATTTCAGGATCAAGAAGAACGCCGGACGGTTGACCGTCCGGCGTTCGTGAAATTCCGCAAGTAGGATTTGAATTTAGTTTTCGTGAATATTTATTAACGGAGGATCATGCTGCAGGCTCTTCTTCTGCAGGAGCTTCCTCTGCAGGAGCTTCTTCCGCGGGAGCTTCCTGTGCGGGGGCTTCTTCGACTGCGATGATTCTGCCCTGACCATAGGGATCTGCGTACTCTTCGCCGATCACGCCGCCCAGAGTTCCGGTGATGTAATCCTTAAGAACCTGGTTGTCCAGTTTCACTTCATCCTGAAGGATATTTGCGCCTGCGAACATGGTGTAGCCGTCGCCGTTGTTTTTCAGCATGTAATTGTGAGAAGCAAGGGTATAGGTCTTCTCGAGATCCAGAGGTTCTCCGCCGACCATGACATTCTTGACACGGTATTCGCCGGTGACGCCGGTGAACATGGAGTTTTCATCCTGCGTGCAGGTGCTGTCAATGTAGGTGTGGATCTCATAGGTCAGGCCTGCCACCTGAAGGAAGCCGCCGTTTTCACCCGGCATTGCATGAGCGCCCCATTCCAGGGCATCCAGGATCTGCTGGCCGGTGACCTCGATGACACACATGCTGTTTCCGAAGGGATGGACCTTCAGGATGTCGTTGAGGGTGATGTCGCCCTTGGGAAGGGATATGCGGATACCGCCGCCGTTTACAAAGGCAATGTCGGCTCCGGACTGATCAAGGTATGCGTCTGCGCAGAGGTCGCCCAGGTTGGTCTCGGCTCTGCGGACGATACGGATGGGCTTGCCCTCACCGTCCACGGCTTCCGGATCGGTGATGGTCAGCTCTACAGCAGACTTGGCAACGACGGTCTGGAGGGCTTCGTCAAGCTCCGCGGTCTCCGCATCGAGAACATCTGAGATCTCATTTTTGATTCCCAGAAGCTCCGGAGCAGAAACATCATTGTTCCAGGAGTAAAGACCGGCTGACAGCTCGCCGTCTACGGTGATCTTTGCCCAGCCGATACCGCCCATCTTGGTGCCGCAGGCGGAGCGAATGACGTCTTCGCCGTCCTTGTTCTTCACGACAAGCTGATCGGTATCATGGCTGTGACCGTCCAGGAAGAAATCAATACCGTTTGTGTTTTCGATCACTTCGGCATAGGTCCAGGGGCTGCATTCCGCTTCATTTCCAAGATGGGCCATGACGACGATGTACTGGGCGCCTTCTGCCCGGGCGTCGTCTACTGCTTTCTGAACTGCGTTGTATACACCTTCTCCGGTTCCATCCTGGAGGAAGCCGTAGATAAAGTTTCCGTTTTCATCCTGGAAATATTTCGGCGTGGAGGAAGTAAGGGTTTTAGGGGTGGTTACGCCGACGAAACCGATCTTTACGCCGTCAAATTCCTTGATGATATAGGGATCGAATACCAGCTCGCCTTCTTTGTTGAAGTTGCAGCTGATGTAGGGGAATTCGGCCTTTTCGGCCAGTTCCAGGAAGCGGTCCATGCCGTAGTCAAACTCGTGGTTTCCGGGAATGGCGATATCATAGCCGACCGCGTTCATCAGGTCGATGTCTGCTTCGCCTGAGGTCATGGTTCCAAGAGGTTCGCCCTGAATGGAATCGCCGTCATCCACGAGAAGGGTATAATTTCCGGCAGCTTCCAGTGAATCGCGAACTGCCTTGAGACCTACATAGCCGAAGCCCTGGTCTACGCAGCAGTGGACGTCACTGGTGTACAGGATGACAAGATCTTTGGAGAGCCCTCCTTCTGCGGGAGCTTCTGTTTCCGCCATAACGGGAGAGGTGAGCATCAGGCCTAGAGCCAGAATGCAGGTCAACAGTTTTTTCATACTCTTTGTCTCCTTTCTTGATCAGACTTGCCATGTGCGGTTCAGGTCCTGTGAGTTCCTGCCGCGGGTCCTCTTTATTATAGCATGAAAACCGGAGGATAAACAGAAAATTCTAAGGACAATTGGAAAATAAAGAAGACTATTTGCAACCAATTCAACTCATGGTTGACTTTTGTTTTTTCGTTCTATAAACTGAACAGGCAGGCCCCATGATGTTGGGAAATAAAGGTAAAGAATCAGCAGCTGATATCATGGCACTGAGAATACAGATAAAAGGAGAAGAAAATGCTGAACACAAGAAAAGTTGTAATTGTGGGAACCGGTTTTGTGGGATCATCGATTGCTTTTGCGCTCATGCAGCAGGGAATTTATTCGGAGATGGTCCTGATCGACTATAATAAAGATAAGGCCGAGGGAGAGGCCATGGACCTTACGGACGGTCTTCCCTATGCTCCGGCCATGAAAATCTGGGCAGGCGATTACAGTGACTGCGCCGATGCGGCCCTGATCATCATCACCGCGGGAGCGGCGCAGAAACCGGGCGAGACCCGGCTTGATCTGATCGGGAAAAACACAAAGATCATGGCGTCCATTATCGGCGAGATCAAAAAGACAGAGTTTGAGGGGATCCTGCTTATCGTGGCAAATCCGGTGGACGTACTGACCCATGAGGCGCTGAGACTTTCGGGTTATCCGGAGAACCGGGTTATCGGAAGCGGAACGGTATTGGACAGCGCCAGGCTGAAGGACGAGATCAGCATGCACCTGCAGGTCGCGGCCCAGAATGTCCACACGATGATCATCGGGGAGCACGGAGACAGTGAGGTTCCGGTCTGGAGCATCACCAACATTGCGGGAGTTCCCCTGCATGCCTTCTGTGAACTGCGGGGTCATTACAATCATAAAGAAGCCATGCAGCAGCTTTACGAAACGGTCCGCGACAGTGCCTACCATATCATAGAGAGAAAGGGCGCGACCTATTACGGCATCGCCATGGCGGTTGCCAGGATCGCCCGGTGCCTTGCCAGGGATGAGCACGCGGTGCTTCCTGTCTCTTCGGCCCTTCACGGACAGTACGGGATCGAGGATGTGCATCTTTCGGTTCCGGCGGTTGTGGGAAAAGACGGCGTGGAGACTGTGCTGGAAATGCCGCTTGACGATGACGAGCTTGCTGCTCTCCGGCAGAGCGCCGAGGCTTTGAAGGCCGTGATCCGGGAGGCAGAAAAAACGATCTGAACCTGCGTGAAAGGGCTGTGAATAATCCGGCGGGGACCGCTTTTGCCAGGTCCTTGCGCAGAGGTACTACGAAAAACGGGATGTGTGAAACATAGCAATTACCTGCTGTTTCACGCATCCCGTTTTCTAGTGCCGGCGCTGCGGGCGGATTTCTCGTTCAGATGTTTTGTTTGTGTACCGGCCACATGTTTCGACGCCGGGCTGAGGTTTCGATCAAAGGGCAGGACAGTTATGACAATTATATTTATGTAACGATCAAAAATGAAAGTGATCAGATACGATACGGCTACTACGTGACGGCTGCTCTTTACGATACCGAAGGCAAGCTGATTTTTACCGAAGGAAACCGGTACGAAAATCTGGGACTGCCTGAGGCAGTCCCCTCCCCTGTATGTTATTTCCATCATAAAATCCGGATCGCCCGTCCGCTGGTTTTCAGAGCTTCCTCATCCAGTTTTTCGCCGTCCAGAACAAGACGGCCGTTAATGAAGACTTTTTCGATGCCGAAGGATTTTTCCTGATCCGGTACGGCCTTACGGATCGTATCTTCGTTAAACACGGTCAGATCCGCATAATAACCCTCCTTCAGGTATCCACGTTCGGGAAGCAGGAAGCGGTCCGCCACAG
>DGTA01000010.1 GCA_002394165.1 Lachnospiraceae bacterium UBA4348
GGAATGAGTCGCGGAAATGGAGTTGTGGCCCCAGGAAATAACTTGTTTACGAAACTATTGAAAAAAACGGTAGTTAGATTTATATTACTAATGATTACGAAATCTAACTACTTCATAGTACTTTTACGGAGCAGGCTTCGATTGATTTCGGATCTGCTCCCTTTTTTTGTTCAAGGAGGAAAAACTGATGAGACCTGACTACAAGAACTGGATGCCGAAAGGTATGGTACTGGGCTTTCTGGCCGGAGCGATCGCCGCTGCTGTATTGGCCATCGTCTTTGGCTGCACGCCGCTTCTTCCGGCGGGCATTCTGAAGACTGTGCTGACGATCGTGTTCACGGCCGCGGCCGTGGCGCTCTGCGGCCTTACCATCTGGAGCTTCTTAATGTACCGGGCGTTTGACTACAACGGGACAAGGCAGATGTCCCGGCAGATCATTGAGGGAGTCGCTTCTTATGTCGCTCTTCCCGCCGGCGCGAAGAGCCTGGATGTGGGATGCGGAAGCGGAGCGCTGGCCATTGCTGTTGCAAAGCGCAATCCCAAGGCTGAGATCATCGGCATTGACCGCTGGGGCAAGGAGTATGCTTCCTTCAGCAAGAAGCTGTGCGAACAGAATTCGAAGGCGGAGGGCGTTGCCAATACCTCCTTCCGGCAGGGCGATGCCACGCACCTGGAGTTTCCGGATGAGTCCTTTGACGCGGTCACCAGCAACTACGTTTATCACAATATTCCGTCCAACGACCGTCAGGCTATTCTCCTGGAGACGCTGCGCACACTGAAAAAGGGAGGAACCTTTGCTCTCCATGATATCTATTCGAATTCAAAATACGGTGATATGAGCTCGTTTGTGAAAAAGCTTCGGGACATGGGCTATCAGAAAGTGGAACTGATCGACACGACAAACGGGATGTTCATGAACAGGTCCGAGGCCGGCTGGATGGGCCTGTCCGGATCGGCCCTGCTGACGGGGGTTAAGTAAATGTTTGTTCATGAGTATGGTTCACCGGAAGATCCGGCCGTGATCCTTCTGGCGCCGATGATGGTATCCGGCTCAGATCTGTATGAACTGATGGCTCCGCACTTTGAAGAATCTTACTATTTCATTGCCCCGGACCAGGGCGGGCACGGGAAGGCCGGCGATTATCTGAGCGCGGATGATGAATACCGGCAGCTTAAAACGTGGCTCACCTACAAGGGCATCCGGAAGATCGCGCTGGTCTATGGGGCCTCGCTGGGCGTCGCTGTGGGCTGGAGGCTGTTCATGGATCCGGAATTTGAGATCGGCTATGCGTGGTTTGACGGAGTGGCTCTTTGCCGGAATGCCCGGTTCGCGGAGTGGTTTATGAAAAAAATGTTCCGGAGCCGTAAAAAGAAGCTGGCAAAGACGCACGTGGAAGCATCGCCCAGTCTCGTAAAGATGTACGGCTATGATTTCGCAAAGATGATGACCAGGAACTTTGAACGGATCACCATCTGGGATATCGACAATATCTGCCGGGCCTGCTGCCATTATGATCTGCGCGAACTCACGCAGGACGAACAGCGCAGGCTGCACCTGGATTTCGGGGAGAAGGATTTTGACCTGAAGTATTCCCGGAAGACAATTCCGGTATATATGCCCAAAGCGCAGCTGAAGATCCGGAAAGGGTATGCCCACTGCGGCTATATGGCCGCTCATACGAAGGAATACGTGAAGGAAATGGAACGGGCTGCCGGAGGAAAGAGAAATGGATGACAAACAGAAATCAAGAGCCTATTTCAACAGGCACTCCAGTACCATCATCAACCGGAACGGGTACTGGAGCTATGACTATAAGATCACATCGAAGATCCTCATGAGACGGGGCGTGAAGAACCTGATCGATATCGGCTGCGGCAACGGGGCATTTTTGGCCATGTTCCATGAAGCCGATCCCGCCGCAGCGCTGTCCGGGCTGGATCTTTCCCATGAGATGGTGGAGCAGAGCCGCAGGCGGCTGCCCCAGGCGGATATCGTGGAGGGCGATGCCGAAAACATGCCCTTCGCCGACGGCATTTTTGACGCCGTCAGCTGTCATATGAGCATCCATCATCATCCGCATCCGGAGCGCTCCCTGGCGGAGATGAACCGCATCCTGAGGAAAAACGGGACGGTGCTGATCAATGAGCTGACCGGACCGGCGTGGCTTCGGAAATTCATGAACTGGTGGTTTACAAAGTGGCCTACCGGAGACCATGCCGTCTATTCCAGAGCGGAGATGGAAGCGATGCTGCGGGAAGCGGGATTTGAACATATCCGCTCAAGGTTGATCACGCCGTTTACTTATGTGTGCGTAGGTCGGAGGTGAGGTTTCTGCCGTCATTCTTCATCTCCTCATTTTCATCCGGACTGTACATGTCCGGATGTTTTTTATCTTAAATCCCGCAGAAGACCCCAGCCTCTTCAGGCTGCGGGATGAATGCGGCTGTCTCTATAATTTCAGTAGGTTCAGCTCCTTGTTACATATTGTTACATTCGGCATAAAAAATGTCACATAAATGCACTATTGCGAACATCTGTTCGACGTGGTACAATGAATATATCTAAGGGTCCGGCTGAGACCTCGACCGGATACTGACCAGGCGGAAAGGAGCCGGCATTGGTATGTACCATGTTGAATGTATCGATATCCGTAAAAAAGATCCGATGTATCTGTATCTGGACAGAGCCTGCCTGTGCGCCAACAACATGCGCAATACTGCCAACTTTCATATCCGGAACCTGATGACCGGCCTGAAAAAGAGGCCTGACGAGCGCACTGCAAATGAAGCAGCTGTCATCAAAGCAGTGGCAGAGGCCATCCCGGCGGTCAACAAAGACCTGCGGGATAAATATGAACTGAAGGTCCGGAATATCCAGGCCAGAAAAGACCTTTCCGAGGCAGAACGCAGTAAGCGGATCGCCAATGTAAAATGTGTTCAGTTCGAGGTCCCGACACCGGAAAAATGGTTTGCCTCCTACGGGCTTCTGGATGCTGTGTTCAAGCACATGGATCATCCGGACTACCGGTCTTTCCACATCCATGTCGTGCAGAACGCCATCAGGGACTGCTGCGGATCGTGGAAGGGCTTTTTTGAAAGCCTGAAGAGCTTTGGTCTCTCATCCGGCCACCCAGGGCGGCCGAAGATCCCCGGCTACAGAAAATCCGGAGGGAGAAGCTCGGCGATATTCAGCAATATCGCGTGCACCCGGCACCATGGAACGCTCTTCTTCCCGTATTGCCATGAAAGTGATGTGCCGGGCGGAAGAGAGAAACGCAGGCGCTGCAGTATCAGGATCGGACGCCTTCCGCATGCAGCTAAGGATAAACTGATCGAGGTACGGGCTGTCCCGTACTTCGGCATGTATCAGCTCCAGATCGTGACCGATGACGGACTGAAAGAAGAAAACTTTCTGCCCAAAGAGAAGGATATCATCGGTGCTGACGGAAAGAGCGCCGGCGTGATGATGCTGGACATAGGGCTTAGCAACTTCGTAGCCATGGCAGATAACAGGGGAAACACTCCCATCGTTATCAAGGGCGGAGCTGTCAAGGCCCGGAACCAGTGGTTCAATAAGAGGATGGCACAGCTAAGGGCTGCCCAGATGAGGGGGCATGACCTGAAGACATACCATCCGCCTGTAACAGGACAGATGAAGCGTATTTCAAGAAAGCGCAACGCGTTCCTGCGTGACACTTTCTATAAGTATGCCCACTGTATCTGCAGACTGATGAGGGAAAGAGGCCTTACGTATCTCATCATCGGATACAACAAAGGGCAGAAGCAGGGAGCGGCTATGGGAAGAAGGAATAACCAGGCTTTTGTCCAGGTGCCCTTTGAACGTTTCCGGCAGATACTGCAGACAGTGTGTGCAAGGTATGGGATCTGTGTCATCCGGCAGGAGGAGAGCTATACCTCAAGAGCCTGTTTCGGATCGAGAGACCGTATTCCCACTTACGGGACCGGCGAGGCAGAGAAGATCACTTTCAAAGGAAGAAGGATAAAACGCGGCCTGTACCTTCAGGATGACGGAAAGATATTGAATGCGGATATAAACGGAGCGGTCAACATCGGGCGAAAGTACGATGAACGGATCTTTCAAAGGCAGGCAGACATCCGTTACCTGTACGGAAAGGTGATCTCCATGACCTATAAGGATGTCCTGCGAAAGAGTCAGGCAAACAGCAAAAGTAATCCCGGTCAAACGGGACAGCGGGCAAGTGTCTGCCCTGTGTCCGCGTAAGCGGCGCGAAGCCCCCGCCTCTAAGCGTATGCGTAGGCGGTGGGTAGTTCACTATGATCACCGCGGCAAATAAGGCGGGTGATATATCTGATCTGATGCATCTGGGAGTCGTGGATTATCTCGTCAAGCCATTCACGTCAGCAAGATTCAGAGCGGCACTGCACCATTACCTGGAGATGAAGGGACGGCTGCAATCAAACGGACACCTGACGCAGGATGAAATCGATAAAGTCTTTTCACGTAACACTCTTACTGAACAGGAAGAAATCCTGGAGAAGGGCCTGCAGAAACGTACACTTGACAAGATCGTCCGGTTCCTGCGGGAGCATCCGGACCGTGAATACGACAGCAATGAAGTTGCAAAGGAAGTGGGACTCTCCCGTGTAACTGTTCGCCGCTACATGAATTACCTTCTGGAAAAAGGAGAGATCATCCGCTGTATTGATTACTCGACCGGCGGACGTCCGGCGATCCGCTACCGGATGAAGTGACAGAAAGACAAAGAGGAGACAGTGTGAGTATACAGGACATCAGACAGCGTCTGTTTGCGCTGCAGGATCATGCATACAGGGACTTTCAGGTGAAACTCATTCCTTCGATCAATCCGGAAAAAATGATCGGTGTGAGGACACCGGAGCTTCGCAAGCTGGCCAGGGAGCTGGCAAAAGGGAAGGGCGCAGACGA
>DGTA01000116.1 GCA_002394165.1 Lachnospiraceae bacterium UBA4348
GAACTGGATGGAAAAGAAAGTGTCACGGTACCGGAGGAGAAGCTTCCCGCTGCCGGCGGTCCTTTCCATGAGTGCAGTGAATGCGGGCTGCAGTGCGGAGGCGGAAGATCCTATTATCTGATCGACTGGCACGGGACCATGATGCCGTGCAGCCGGATGACGATGATCCGGGCTTATCCCTTGCAGGAAGGCTTTAAATCCGCATGGAAAAAGATCAACGAGGCAGCGGAAAGCTGGCCCAGGGTGCCGGAATGCATTGAATGCCCGTATGAAAAAGTGTGTAATAACTGTGCCGGTAATATGCAGAGTTTCATTGAAGCCGGGGCTCCCCCCACAGCTTTGTGCGAGGAGACGAAAGCGCTGGTCAGGAATGGAGCAAAGCGTATTCCACACTGTGAATAGATCCTGAAGAGAAGGGGGTGAATGAATGAAAAAGACCTATGAGACACCAAAGGCAAAAAAGCTGGAATTCAATTATTCAGATGTAGTGACTGCTTCTGATCCGGGTTCATCTGATTCCGGTTATTCCAGAGAGCGGTACTACACCTCTCCGCAGGCAGGTTCTCCGCCTCCCTGTGCTTATCAGTGGAGATATGTTTCCAACTGTATCTGATATCTGGCAAGAATACCCCGAAAGTCCTTTGCCGGGACTTTGGGGGTGTTTTTTTATCCGGGCGGCGTCTTTCAAAAAAGAAAACCTGCTGCAGTGAAAATGTGGTATAGTAGGGGACTGGGTCATTGAAGGACTCAGAAGGGACATGACAATATGAACAAAGATTTGACAACAGGGAAACCGGAACAGGTACTGTGGCAGTTCTGCCTGCCGCTGTTCGGAAGCATCATTTTTCAGCAGCTGTATAATATCGCGGACAGCCTGGTGGCGGGAAAATTCATCGGGGAAAACGCCCTGGCGGCGGTGGGCAACAGCTATGAGATCACGCTGATCTTCATCGCGTTCGCCTTCGGATGCAATATCGGCTGCTCGGTCGTTGTCTCCATGTTTTTCGGAGCCAGAGATTACCGCAAGATGAAAACGGCGGTGTCAACGGCCATGATCGCCACCGGCACGGTCTGCCTGATCCTGATGCTGACCGGCCTTATGTTCTGCACGCAGCTTCTGAAGCTGATCCATACGCCCGGGGAGGTATTTGCGGACTCGAAGCTGTATCTGGACATCTATATGTGGGGACTTCCCTTTGTGTTTTTCTACAATATTTCCACTGGCATTTTTTCTGCGATGGGCGATTCCAGGACGCCGTTCTTTTTCCTGGCGGCTTCTTCGTGCACGAACATCGCGATGGACATATGGTTTGTTACCGGCTTTCACATGGGCGTGGCCGGCGTAGCCTGGGCGACGTTCATCTGCCAGGGGGTAAGCTGCGTGCTGGCGGTCGCTTTCGTCCTGAGGCGTCTTAACGGCATCCGGGCAGAGGGCAGACAGAAGCTGTTTTCCGGGGAGATATTCCTCCGCTTTGCCAGGGTCGCGGTTCCCAGCATTCTCCAGCAGAGTTTTATTTCCATCGGGAACATTGTCATCCAGGGGGTGATCAACGGCTTTGGCCCCGGCGTCATGGCCGGTTACTCGGCGGCGATCAAGCTCAACAACCTGGTGATCACCTCTTTCACGACGCTCGGAAACGGGATCTCAAATTATACGGCTCAGAACCTGGGCGCCAAAAAACCTGCCCGTATCCGGGAGGGCTTTAAGGCTGGCCTGAAAATGGTATGGCTTTTGTCGCTGCCTCTTGCCGGGGCTTATTTCTTCTTCGGCCAAAACCTGCTCGGCCTGTTCATGAATACCCCGTCTGCGGAGGCTGTTTCGTCCGGACGGATGCTGCTTCGCATCGTATCGCCGTTCTACTTCGTTGTCTCCGCCAAGCTGGTGGCGGACGGGATACTGCGCGGTGCAAGTCTCATGAACCGCTTCATGATCGCAACCTTCACGGATCTGATCATCCGTGTCGTGCTGGCCATCCTGCTTTCGAAGACATCGCTGGGTGCGACCGGCATCTGGTGCGCATGGCCCGTAGGCTGGACGATCGCCACAGTACTTTCGATCTCCTTTTACAGGCAGATGAGTCGCAGTGACTCACCAATCATACAGATATAAGTAAGAAAACATTTCCTTTTTTCGAAAACGGTTTATAATTATCAGTGTATGGACACTGTTGATCTTGTTTGTCTGTGCAGGCCGGAAGAATGCTCGTGAGGCAGCACCGGACCTGTCCGGAGAGAGGGGGAGAATATGACTGGTTTTCCGCTTATCATTGCATTTGTGCTGGCGGTCATCCTGATGATCGTGGCCATCTCGAAACTGAAGATCCATCCTTTTATCTCGATCATGGGAATATCCCTGATCCTTGGCCTTGTGGCGGGGATCCCGATCGTTGACAGGACGCTGGAGGACGGGACGAAGATATCCGGCCTGGCATCTGTTATCGGTTCCGGGTTTTCCGGGACATTCTCGAGTATCGGTATCGTGATCATCCTCGGCGCCCTGATCGGCTCCGTTCTGGAAGTGACCGGCGCAGCGCTCAAGCTGGCCGACATGGTCATTCATCTGGTCGGAAAGAACCATCCCGTACTGGCGCTGGAGCTGATGGGCTGGGTCGTTTCCATCCCCGTTTTCTGTGACTCCGGCTTTGTTATCCTGAACCCGATCAGGAAAGCTCTTGTCAGCCGTACCGGCGAATCGTCGGTAGCTATGTCGGTCGGCCTGGGCACCGGTCTGTATCTGTCTCACGTTTTTATTCCGCCCACACCCGGCCCGATCGCAGCGGCCAATACGCTCGGCGTGGGCAATAACCTGCTGATGGTCATGGGACTTGGCGCTGTCTGCTCCATCTTCCCGCTGATCGCCGGCTATTTCTATGCGAACTTTATCGGCAAAAGGGTCAGGGCAGCAGATGAGGCGGATGCCGGTGAAGTCACCAAGACTTATGAAGAGCTGGTCGCTGAATACGGAAAGCTTCCCGGCGGCTGGGACTCCATGGCTCCGATCATTGTCCCCATCGTCCTGATGGCCCTTTCCTCCATTGCCTCCATGGCAGGCATGAGCGGCGTTTTGAAGGATATCCTTACCTTCCTGGGCACGCCGATCATCGCTCTGGCTGTCGGTACGGTATTCGCCGTGATCCAGCTGAAGAATGCCGGCAAAATGGGAGAATTCTACAATCTTACCAATGAGACCTTAAAGACCGTCGGCCCGATCCTTTTCGTGACAGCGGCGGGCGGCGTTCTGGGCAAGGTCATTTCAAGCTCCGACATGGTCAACTACATCACCCAGCATGCGACGGTGCTTCAGGCGATGGGTATTTTCTTCCCGTTTGTTCTTTCTGCGATCCTGAAATCCGCGCAGGGTTCTTCCACGGTCGCCCTGACGACCACAGCAGGTATCGTGGCGCCGCTGCTGCCCCTGCTCGGACTTGAGAGCCCGATCCGCACCTGCCTGGCCTGCATGGCGATCGGCGCCGGTGCGATGACCGTGTCCCACGCCAATGACTCTTTCTTCTGGGTCGTCACAAACTTCGGCGCCATGACACCGGAGCAGGGCTATAAGACCCAGACCGTCAACACGCTGATCCTTGGTGTTTCAGCGATGATCGAGATCTTTATTCTCTCACTGATCCTTCACTGAGAGTAAATGAGTCACCCGACTCACCCTGCTTCACACAAATGGAGGTACACGCTATGATGACCAGTGAATTTCACGGACTGACACTTTCCAGGCTCGGCTTCGGGACCATGCGCCTGCCGCTGCTGGATACGGATCCGGCTCATATTGATGTCGGCCAGACTGACCGCATGGTGGATTACTGCATGGCTCACGGCATCAATTATTTTGACACTGCCTATCCCTATCACGGAGGAATGTCCGAGACCGTCATCGGAAAATCTCTTTCCAGGTACCCAAGGGAAAGTTTTTATCTGGCGGACAAATATCCGGGACACCAGATCAGTGATTCCTACGATCCGGCGGAGATCTTCGAGGAGCAGCTGGAAAAATGCGGCGTGGACTATTTTGATTTCTATCTGCTTCATAATGTCTACGAACATTCATTGCCGACCTACCTGGATGAGCGGTGGAAGATCCTGGATTATTTCCGTGAGCAGAAGGCGAAGGGAAGGATCCGCTATCTGGGATTCTCCACCCATGCGCAGGCGGATACGCTTGAAAAGATCCTGGATCATTTCGGGGCTGACATGGATTTTTGCCAGATCCAGCTCAACTACCTGGACTGGACGCTTCAGGAGGGGATGGAGAAATATGAGCTTCTGACTGCCCGAGGCATTCCGGTGTGGGTTATGGAGCCGATTCGCGGCGGCAAACTGGCGGCGCTTCCGGAGGCGGATCACAAAAAGCTGCTTTCCTTCCGGCCCGATGAGTCGGATGCGGCCTGGGCCCTGCGTTTCCTCCAGGGACTTCCGAATGTAAAAGTGGTTTTGAGCGGAATGTCCAGCATGCAGCAGATGATCGAAAATGTAGAGACGTTTGAGAAAGAAAGGCCGCTCAGCGAAGAGGAGAAGAGCACACTGCTGGAGGTGGCCGAGGGCATGAAGAATTCCATTCCCTGCACTGCCTGCCGGTACTGCTGTGACGGATGTCCCATGCGGCTGGATATTCCGATGCTGATCGCGACCATGAACGAGATCCGCGTGGCGCCGAACATGAATGCGGGAATGCGCATAGAGGGACTTCCGGATGATAAGAAGCCCACCGCCTGCATCGGATGCGGCAGGTGCACGATGGTCTGCCCGCAGAACATAGACATTCCCGGAGTTATGGACGAATTGACCGAGGCGCTGAAGAAAATCCCAAGCTGGAGGGAACTGTCCCTGAAACGCGCCGAGGAGGCACGGCTGAATCGGGAGAAAAAAGCGAAGTGAGCTTGGAATTACCACGATTTAATTAAAAAAATAAGTGACCGTTTCACCCGACGGGTGGAGCGGTCACTTTGCGTTCTGCCGTTTATTAAATGATCACGCAGGCCTTACGGCGATCAGATTGCCGTCTGCATCATAGATCGTAACTGACTGTGCGTTCTGGGTATGTCACGATACGGATGGCACGTTTTTGTACCGTTATTTTCAATATGCACTAACTTATACGGGCGAAAATGACGGCATCCACAGGAAAGCCGCAGTTGATGACGATTTCCGGTCCTTTTGCTTTTTTGACGAAACAATGATTGACAAACCTCTGCCCCGGGTGGATAATGTGTACAGAGCGAAACGTTTCACCATGAGGGCGGTTCGTGAAATTCATAGAAGGGAAGGATCATTTTGGCAGCTACGATCAAAGACATCAAAGACTTGACAGGCCTTTCCCTGGCTACGATCTCCAAGTATCTGAACGGCGGCAACCTGCTTCCGGAGAATAAAGAGAAAATTGAACAGGCGATCGCTGAGCTGCATTACGAAGTTAATGAGATGGCAAGAGGACTCGTCACCAGCAAGAGCAAGGTGATCGGGGTAGTTGTGTTTGACATCGCCAATGTATTTACATGTACGCTCCTTAAATACCTCGGAGAACGCTTCCGGGAGGCAGGCTATGCGGCGATGATCTGCGACTCGCAGAATGATGCACAGCTGGAAGCTGAAAATGTCCGCTTCCTGGTAAGCAAGAAAGTTGACGGCATGATCATTATACCGGTGGAGCAGACAGCCGGTTTTCTGGAGCCTGCTTTAAGGGCAGATATCCCGATCGTCCTGATGGACCGCTCACTGGAAGGTTCCGGAATACCCTGTGTAAAAGTCAATAACCGGATGGCTTCTTACCAGGCAATGGAGATGCTTTATAACTATGGCCATCGCAGAATCGCCGTCATCGGTTCCGACCGGGAACTTACTGGCCGGGAGAGGCTGAATGGATGTCTTCAGCTGCTCAAGGATAAGAAGACCGACATCCCGGCGTCATATCTGAAAATCGGACGCCACAGCATTGAACACGGTTATAACAGCATGCAGGAACTGCTGGAACTTAAGGAACTGCCGACAGCTGTGTTTCTCGGAAACTTTGAGATCATTCTCGGCGCCGTCATGGCTCTTAATGAGTCGCCGCTCCAGTGCCCGTCGGACATTTCGCTGATCGGCTTTGATGACCTGATCATCTCAAACCTGTCGAATCCGAGACTGACGCTTGTGGTGCAGCCTCTGCGCGATCTTGCAGACAATGCGGCCGGACTGCTTTTAGAGCGTCTGCAGAATAATAAAAATACATCCGTTGAAATTGATCCTGATAATCAGAAACAAGGAGACCTGATTTTGCCGGCGCTGATCGTGGAAGGCAGTTCGATCGCGCGGCGGGTCTGACAAGAGGGAGGAAGCAAAATGATCGATCCGAAATCAGTACCGATGATGCGTCTTGGTGACGGCGGCAGTATCCCATGCCTCGGAATGGGAACTTTCGGTTCGGACAGAGTCAGTCCGGAAGAAGTGGCAGAAGCGGTTGCGGGAGGCATCCGAGTTGGATACAGGCTGTTTGACTGCGCGGCCTGCTACGGAAATGAAGAACAGATCGGCAGGGTTTTTCGCACAGCCTTCGATGAGGGCATCGTGAAGCGTGAAGAACTGTTTATCATGACAAAAGTGTGGAATGATATGCACCGTGATGTGGAGAGATCCTGCCTGAAGAGTATTGAAGATCTTCAGTGTGATTACCTGGATATGCTCTTTATTCACTGGCCGTTCCCGAACTATCATGCACCGTTTTGCGATGTCAATTCGAGAAACCCTGATTCCAGGCCTTTTTCCGTAGAGGAATTTCTTGATACTTACCGGCAGATCGAGGCTCTGGTTGACAAAGGTCTTGTCCGGCATATCGGTATTTCCAATATGACGATTCCGAAATTGAATGCTGTTCTTGATCAGCTCCGCATCAAACCGGCGGCCTGCGAGTCTGAGATGCATCCGTGCTTCCAGCAGCAGGACATCCTGGATTACCTTAAAGAGCACAGCATCCTTCCGATCGGTTATATGCCGCTTGGTTCACCCAGGCGCCCGGAGCGCGATATCGAGCCTGATGACATCGCAGATATGCAGATGCCCGAACTTCGGGAAATTGCAGCTGCACATGGCGTTCATCCTGCGATCATCTGCCTGAAATGGGCACTCGGACGCGGTGTTCTGCCGATACCTTTCTCGGTTCACAATTACGAGGCAAACCTTCGTGCAGCCGTGACAGAGAAGCTGACAGACGAAGAGATGGCCAGGATCGCGACGCTTGAACGCGGCAACCGTCTGGTAAAAGGCCAGGTTTTCCTGTGGGAAGGCGCAAGAGACTGGCACGATCTGTGGGATGAAGACGGCGTGATCACAGACTGCACTGACTGCTGATGAGTTTGAAATTGATAATTAAATTGAGTTGAAAACATAAATAAGGAGGGCCAGATGGAAAACGTTAAGAAGATTATCCCGAAGAGCATGATCGGTGCGACTCTTCCGGGAAACAGCTCTGTGGAGATGAAGGAATTTGAGGTGCCGACGCCCGGATATGGCCAGGTGCTTGTCCAGACGAAGGCGAGTACGATCTGCGGTTCCGATATCCGTGCGATCTACAGGGAACATACAGGTAAAGGAGCGGAAGGATATATCCCCGGTATGATCGCCGGTCACGAACCCTGCGGAATAATCGTCCAGGAAGGCCCGGGACTGAAGGAATTCAAGACCGGTGACCGTGTGATCGTTTACCATATTTCCGGCTGCGGCGTTTGCTACAACTGCCGCATGGGTTATATGATCGCCTGCTCAAATCCGAAGTTCCGCCAGGCATACGGATGGCAGAGAAACGGCGGTATGGCTCCCTACATCCTATGCGATGAAAAAGACCTTATACATCTTCCCGATGAGCTGACCTATAAAGACGGCGCTCAGGTAGCCTGCGGTTTCGGCACCGTTTACGAGGCTCTTGAGAAGATCGGAATCAGCGGCAATGATGCCGTGCTGGTGACGGGTCTGGGCCCGGTAGGCCTTGCGACATTGATGCTGGCAAAAGCGATGGGCGCGGACAAACTGATCGGTGTGGAAATGAATGACTACCGTATTGATCTGGCAAAGAAGCTCGGACTTGTCGACTATGTGTTCAAACCGAGCGATCACACCGTACAGGATATCCTGGACGTGACCGGAGGAAAGGGCGTAGAACGCGCGATCGACTGTTCCGCCAGCGATGCGGGACGCCAGACCTGCGTAAGGGCCTCCAAGGAATGGGCGAAGATCGCCCTGGTCGGTGAAGGAAATACCATGACCCTCAATCCCAGCCCGGATATGATGCATTCCCAGAAGACGATCTATGGTTCCTGGGTAACATCGACCTGGAGAATGATGGACCTGGTCGACCGTCTGGTGCGCTGGGGCATTCATCCCGGTGACCTGATCACGGATGAATTCCCGATTGAAAAAGCGGATGAGGCTTATGCCCTGATGGCCAGCGGCAAGTGCGGCAAAGTCGCGGTCGTATACGAGTGAGGGTCAGACCCCGTTTGAAATGGTTGATAAAGATGTAATGGGGTCAGCCCCCTGGAAAGAATACTACCTGGAGCTTGAGCCGGAAAGGCGGGCACAGATCCTCGAAAGGCTTCTCAAAGAGGTTCCGGATGACGGATCTGACCGCTTCAGGAAGAAACTGTTTGAACTGCGTTATCTTGAAACGGATCATCGAAGCCGGGAAGTTGATTATTCCAGGCCTTCCGTTGACCGGTACCTTTGGCAATGCGTGAATTTCGTTCAGCTTTATGAGACGTCCCGTTTTTTCAAAAGGGGTGCCCGCAGGGAAGTGACGCAGTTCCTGTCCGGGAACGGATATATTGAGGCCATGGAAGCCGGTCCCGACGGAGAAAGAGCTCTTTACTGGGAAATTCGCAACGCTGCAAGACGTTTTTTCAAGACCTGCAGCGGGACCGAATACAGAAGGGCACTTTTCGGACTGATGAGCCCCGGCAAAGCGGATCAGAAAAACCAGATGTGTCTGGATACCTGGAAGATGACGGAAGGGATCGCGCACAGACTGGGTATTACAAAAGACCTGTCTGTTTGGACGAAAGCCGTGATGGATGAGTATCATACCACGGATCCGCTGGCGGAAGACCGGATGAGAAAACTGATCCTGGAACGCGGCCCGGGAAAGAAACAGTAATTTACAGGAGGGATGTCAGTTGAAAACGATCAAAAACAATCCGATAGTCAAAAAACTTGGCTTTAACCGGATTATCCTATTTATTATCCTGCTTTTGATGTATGGGGCCTTTTCCCTGATCATTCCGGGATTTGCAAGCACAGCACGTATTATGAGCATCCTGAACTATGTCTATTTTCTCGGCTTTCTCGCTCTGGGCGTTACGTTCGTGATCGCGACGGGAGGTATCGATTTTTCCATAGGACCGGTAATGTTCTGCTGTGCACTGATGTCCGGCTATACGCTGAACACCTACGGAGCACCGGTGATCGCGGCACTGTTGATGAGCGTTGTAATCGGCCTGCTTTTCGGATGCTTCAACGGATACCTGGTTGCCTATGTCGGTGTTCCTCCGTTTATCGTCTCCATGGCGACTATGAACATCGCGAAAGGCCTGGGATCGGTGTTTACCAAAACACAGTCTGTCAGCTGGCCCCAGAGCAATGATCCCACGGGGAACGGGTGGTTCAGAAATCTGGTTAAAGTAGACGGTATCCCCACGGGACTGATCGTGTTTATTATTGCCATAATCATTCTGTATAT
This sequence comes from Lachnospiraceae bacterium UBA4348, assembly GCA_002394165.1. Taxonomy (GTDB): domain Bacteria; phylum Bacillota; class Clostridia; order Lachnospirales; family Lachnospiraceae; genus Merdiplasma. The sequence goes on from DGTA01000116.1 coordinate 9,716, forward strand.
CGTGATGAACAACACCAAGGCCGGGCGTTATATCCTTTGTCTGGGAAGCAATAAAGAAGCTGTCCGCCTTTCGGGCGTCAACGTCCGCAAATGGCAGATGCTGGCGTATGTGATCTGCGGAACCATGGCCGGGATCGCCGCCATCTTCTTTGTCAGTGCCTACACCACCGTTCAGCCCGGACTTGGCGATACCTACAACAATGAAGCGATCGCCTCTTGTGTTATGGGCGGAACTTCTATGGGAGGCGGGCTGGCATCCATCGGCGGCACCGTGATCGGCGTATTTGTCATATCTCTCCTGCAGGAAGGAATCATGGCAATGCGTATGACCAAGGAAGTGCAGATGATCATTACCGGTCTGATTGTCATTGTGTTTGTCTATGCGGATGTTTCCGCAAGACGGCGCAAGAACTGACAGAAAGGAGAAGGAATAGATGGGCGAAGTTATTTTGACAATGAGCGGCATCGACAAATCCTTCCCCGGTGTCCATGCGCTGGACCATGTCGATTTTGAGCTCAAACGGGGTGAGGTCCACGCGCTGATGGGTGAAAACGGCGCGGGAAAATCCACCCTGATGAAGGTGCTGACCGGTATCTATACAAAGGATTCGGGAACCATCACTTTTGAGGGGAAAGAGGTGGAGTTCCATAATACGCATGACGCTCAGGAAGCAGGCATCGTCATCGTCCACCAGGAATTGAACATGGTGGGTGACCTTACTGTAGCACAGAACATTTTTATCGGCCGTGAATTTAAGAAAGGCTTTATGATCGATGACCGCAGAATGATCGAAGAGTCGAAAAAGCTGTTCGACGAGCTGCACATCAATATCGATCCCAGAGCCAGGATGAGTGACCTGACAGTCGGTAAGCAGCAGATGTGCGAGATTGCGAAAGCCATTTCCCACAAGGCAAAGGTGATCATCTTCGATGAGCCTTCAGCGGCGCTGACCGAGAAAGAGATCGAGGATCTGTTTAATATCATCCGCGATCTGCGGGCCCAGAACCTGGGGATCATTTACATCTCACACCGTATGGATGAGATCAAGGTCATTACGGACCGCGTGACGGTCATGCGCGACGGTACTTACGTCGGGACGCTGATCACCGACGAATGTACCAAGGAAGACATCATCAACATGATGGTGGGGCGCGTGATCTACGAAGAACCCAAGACGCACAGCATGGTTCCCGAAGACGCACCGGTGGTGCTGAAGGTGGAACACCTCAATGCCGGCAAGATGGTGCAGGATGTAAGTTTCGAATTAAGGAAGGGCGAGATCCTGGGCTTTTCGGGACTGATGGGCGCCGGCCGGACAGAGACAGCAAGGGCTCTGTTCGGAGCAGATCCCAAACAGAGCGGCGATATCTATATTAATGGTCAGAAGGTGACGATCAACTCACCTGAGGATGCCGTGAAACACGGTATCGGATACCTTTCGGAGGACCGCAAGCGTTTCGGTATCGTCATTGAGAAGACGATCACCGAAAACTCCACACTGGCTACCCTGAAAGAGTATATGGCCGGGCTTTTCATCAATAAGAGTTCAGAGAAAGCGGTCACCGAGCAGTATATCAAGGAGCTGGATACAAGGACGCCCGGCCCGGACCAGCTGGTCGTCAATCTTTCCGGCGGAAACCAGCAGAAG
>DGTA01000105.1:0-10191 GCA_002394165.1 Lachnospiraceae bacterium UBA4348
ATCCGCGGCGGTGAGAATATCTACCCCAAGGAGATCGAGGAGTTCATCTACACGCATCCGAAGGTGAGCGATGTACAGGTCATCGGCGTGCCCGACAAGGCGATGGGCGAGGAGATCATGGCCTGCATCATCCTGAAAGAAGGCGAGGAGATGACGGTCGAGGAGATGAAGAAATTCGTGCTCGATCACATGGCCAAGCACAAGGTGCCCAAATATATCGAGTTTGTGGACGGGTTCCCGATGAACGACGCCGGCAAGATCCAGAAGTACAAGATGCGGGAACAGGCGATCGAAAAACTCGGGCTGCAGAAAGAGGCAAAGATTGAAACTGCATGATCCGCGGATGGTGATCGACAGTCATTGTCATATCTATCCGGACGAAGTGGCCGCGAAAGCGGTCGCTTCCATAGAAACATTTTACGGGGAGCTGCCGGAAAGGCATCCCGACGGATCGGTGAGGACGCTGATCCGGACCGGCAGCGCGTGCGGGATCGGCCATTATATCGTCCACTCGGTAGCTGTCCTGCCCAGGCATGTTAAAAATGTCAATCACTTTATCGCCCGGCAGGCGGATTCTCATCCGGATCTGTTTACCGGACTGGGCAGTCTGCATCCGGATTCAGAGACACTTGAGGCAGATTTTAATGAACTCTACGCGCTCGGCCTAAAGGGAGTCAAGCTCCACCCGGACACTCAGCGCTTTAAGGCGGACGATCCCAAAGCTATGCGCATCTATGAAATGTGCGAGAGCAGCGGCCTTCCCGTCTGTGTGCATACCGGTGACAGCCGGTATGATTATTCCAATCCGGGCAGGATCGTGAATGTCCTGAAACAGTTCCCGAACCTGAAGTTTATCGGAGCCCACTTCGGCGGATGGAGCGTCTGGGAGGAAGCCCGAAGGCTTTTGCCGGATTTCCCGAACCTGGTGGTGGATACTTCCTCCAGCTCGTATTGGCTGAAGAAGGAAAAGTTTCTGGAAATGATCCGGGCTTACGGCTCGGAGCGGGTTATGTTCGGAACGGATTATCCTTTCTGGACACAAAAGCCCGAGATAGATTTCTTACGGTCCCTGGACCTGGATGAGAAGGAAACCGAAGATATTTTCTGGCGCACTTGCACCAGGCTGTACGGCCTTCCCTTTGAGGGGAGCAGCACAGAGCCGGATGAAGGATCAGGAGGTTTGTTATGAGTGAAAAGATCAGAAATTACGTAACGGTGGACGGAAACGAAGCGGCGGCCTATGTGGCTTACGCGTTCACCGAGATCGCCGCTATCTATCCCATCACGCCTTCCTCGCCGATGGCGGGAAAAACGGATGTGTGGTCTGCGAAGGGAAAGAAGAACATGTTCGGACAGACGGTCCGGCTGATCGAGATGCAGTCCGAAGCCGGTGCGGCGGCAGCCGTTCACGGCGCTCTGCAGACAGGTGCGCTTTCCTCGAGCTTTACCTCATCGCAGGGTCTGATGCTCATGCTTCCGGTGCTTCACCGCATCGCGGGCGAGCGCCTGCCGGGCGTCCTGCATGTGGCATCCCGCACCGTGGGAACCCATGCGCTCTCCATTTTCGGCGATCACTCCGACGTGATGAACTGCCGCCAGACCGGTTTTGCGCTCCTGTCCACGGGCAGTGTGCAGGAAGTGATGGACCTGGCCGGTGTGGCGCACCTGTCAGCCGTTAAGGGACGGATCCCGTTCCTGCATTTCTTCGACGGGTTCAGGACCTCCCACGAGATCAGCAAGGTCGAACAGATCAGCTATGAGGACCTGGCATCGATGCTGGACCAGGAGGCTCTCGATGCCTTCCGCGCCCACGCGCTCAATCCGGAGCACCCGATGCTGCGCGCGACCGTACAGAATTCCGATATCTACTTCCAGGTCCGCGAGGCGAACAACACCGCCTACGCGCAGCTGCCGGATATCGTGGAGGACTACATGGGCCGCATCAGTGCCCTGACCGGCCGCGAATATCACCTGTTCAACTATTACGGGGCGCCCGACGCCGAGCGAGTGATCGTGGCGATGGGTTCTGTGAGCGGCTGTGTGCAGGAGACGGTCGATGCTCTTCTCGCCAAAGGAGAGAAGGTCGGCTTTATCCAGGTGCATCTTTTCAGACCGTTCGATGTCCGTCGATTTATTGATGCGATCCCGGCTTCCTGCAAAGCCATCGCCGTGCTCGATCGCACGAAGGAGATGGGCAGCGCCGGCGAGCCGCTTTACCAGGATGTGTGCACGGCTCTGCGGGGCCGCGCCGATGTGACGGTGGTGGGCGGACGCTACGGCCTTTCCTCCAAGGATACGACGCCCGGACAGATCTTTGCGGTCTATGAGAATCTGAAAAAGGATGTTCCCGCAAACAGCTTTACGATCGGCATCGTGGATGATGTGACGCATCTTTCCCTGGCCGAGCCGGAAGGCTGGTCTGTTCCCGATGAAGGCGCTGTCAGCTGCAAATTCTGGGGACTTGGTTCCGACGGAACGGTCGGCGCTAATAAAAACACCGTCGAGATCATCAACAGCCATACGTCGAAATTTGCGCAGGCGTATTTTGAGTACGATGCCAAGAAATCCTACGGCGTCACCAAGAGCCATCTGCGGTTCGCACCGGGCCCCATCCGCGCTTCCTATTTTGTGCGCAACGCGGACTTCGTGGCATGTCATAATCCGACCTATATCGAAAATTTTGATATCGTCTCCGAGATCAAACCCGGCGGGACGTTCCTTCTGAACTGCCCGTGGACCGGAGAGGATCTCGAGGCGCATCTGCCGGCGAAGGCCCGCAGGGAGCTGGCCAGGAGAAATATCCGGTTCTACACGATAGACGCTGTGAAGATCGCCGGGGAACTGGGCCTTGGAAATCATTACAATATGGTGCTGCAGTCCGCATTCTTCCACCTGATGCCGGTCATTCCGGTGGAGGAAGCCGTTGAGTACATGAAGGCGGCGGCCACGAAGACGTACATCGCCAAGGGCGACGAGGTCGTGGCAAAGAATCTGGCCGCGGTGGATGCCGGCGGAAACGGCCTGGTGAAGGTGGAAGTGCCTGCTTCCTGGGCGGACGCCGAGGATGAACCGGCCGCTGAGAGAAATGTGCCGGAGGTGGTCACGAAGATCCTTGACCCGATCAACATGCAGAAGGGCGATGACCTGCCGGTGAGCACCTTCGCTGACTACGTGGACGGCGTGATGGATATGGGCCTTACCGCCTACGAAAAGCGCGGCATCGCGACCCGCGTCCCGGTGTGGGATCCGGAGAAATGCCTGCAGTGCAACCGCTGCAGCTATGTCTGTCCGCACGCGGTGATCCGTCCGTTCCTGCTGTCCGGGGAGGAGAAGAATGCAGCTCCTGAAGGCATGAAGATGACGGATGCCAAGGGCAAAGCAGCCGCCGGTTATGCCTACAGCCTGCAGATCAGCGCTCTTGACTGCACCGGCTGCGGAAGCTGCGAGAACTGCTGCCCGGCTCCGGAGAAAGCGCTGACCATGGTGAGCGCGGACAAGGTGCCGGCCGGTACGGATATCTGGAATTATGCCCTGTCCCTTTCCGACAAGGGAGATGTGTTCGATCCCTACAGCGTGAAGGGAAGCCAGTTCCGCCAGCCGCTGGTCGAGTTCTCTGCCGCCTGCGCAGGCTGCGGGGAGACGCCCTATGCGAAGCTGCTGACCCAGCTGTACGGCGACAGGGTCTACTGGGCCAATGCCACGGGCTGCTCACAGGCCTGGGGCGCTGCCATGCCCGGGATCCCCTACACTGTAAACAAGCTCGGACACGGCGTTGCCTGGTCGAACTCGCTTTTTGAGAACAACGCTGAATTCAGCCTGGGCATGGCCCTGTCTGTGCGCCAGCAGAGAGAAGCGCAGAAGATGCGCGTGGAAGCGTACCTTGAAAAATGCCGTGCAGACGGCGGCTTCGAAGAGGCTGTTGCCGCAATGGAAAACTGGCTGGCTTCTTATGACGATTTTTCCGCTTCACCGGCAGCTTCGGGCGCCCTGATCTCAGCGCTCGAGCCGCTTGCGGCTTCTGAGAGCGAGGCTGCGAAGATCCTGCAGTATAAAGACCAGCTGACCAAGAAGACCTTCTGGATGTTCGGCGGCGACGGCTGGGCTTACGATATCGGCTTTGGCGGCCTTGACCACGTGATCGCCAGCGGTGAGAACATCAATGTCCTGATCGTCGATACGGAGGTCTACTCCAATACCGGCGGCCAGTCTTCCAAGGCGACCCCGATCGGCGCAGTCGCACAGTTTACCGCTTCCGGCAAACGCCGTCCCAAGAAGGATCTGGGCGGCATGCTGATGACCTACGGCAACGTTTACGTCGCGCAGGTCGCCATGGGCGCAGACTATAATCAGCTTGTCAGGGCCCTGAAGGAGGCGGAAGCCTTTGACGGGCCGAGCGTGGTGATCGCCTACGCGCCTTGCCAGTCCCACGGATTAAAGTGCGGCATGGCCAAGGTGCAGGATGAGATGAAGCGCGCCGTCGAGGCCGGATACTGGCATCTGTACCGCTATGATCCGACCGCGGAGCCGAAGTTCACGCTCGACTCGAAGAAACCCAGCATCCCCTACGAGGAATTCCTGGACGGCGAGGTAAGGTATGCCTCCCTGAAACGGTCCTTCCCGGAGAATGCGAAGTCCCTGTTTGCGAAGGGAGCTGAGCAGGCGAAGGCGAGATATGAGGAGCTGGCCGGCAAGTAAGTCTCCGGGAGGAGAACTGGCCGGGAGGAGATTCTGACGGCAGTAAGAGAGCAATAAGCGGACGCAAACTTGATTTTTCAAGAATGCGTCCGCTTTTCTTTTCAAGAATGTGTCTGCCTTCCTGCGCTTAAGAGGGCCTTTCAGGCCCTCTCAAATACGACATCAGTGCAGGCTTCCTGTACGATCCGACTGACCGCCTCCATGGAGGTTTTCGGATCGATCCATGTCGATACAGCCTCCCCGGGCAGGATCAGCGGCATGCGGTCGTGAATGGCCGAAAGCTCTTTTGAAGGCTCTCTTGTCAGCACCGTGAAGTGCGGAAAGCCTTCTTCCATACGGTATAACCCTGCCATCCAGGTGACGGTTTCTCCCGCCGGCTGGATGGCATATTTATTGCCCGTTTTTTTAGTCCCGCCCGGGCCGGTTAGATGCTCCCATTCGAAATAGCAGGCGGCCGGGATGATGCAGCGGCGCCGCTGCCAGCATTCCCGGAAAGTGGGTTTTACCGCGGCCGTCTCGGAGCGGGCGTTGATCAGCGGATGCGAACGTTTTGTCGTGTCTTTGTCCGGCTGATTGAAACCCCAGATCATCGGGAAGGCTGCCTGCCCGCCGTGGGCGCCGGTCGCAATGACCGGAGCGATGTCCGTGGGCTTTACTTCCCCCTGTGTGACGACGGGGCGCCCAAGGTCATGGACCATCCTGCAGGCGAGTGAGGAGCCCCTGGCGGCCTCGATGAAGGGCCGCAGCTCCGGGGAGAGATCGACAAGATATCTTGAACACATAGAGACTCCTTATGGGGGATCAGGACACTTTCACGCGGTGAAGCACGAAAAGGGTCAGACCCCTTTTAGATGATAAAAGGCCCGGGAATGCGCTTTTTGGCCGACGCACCGTGATAATCTGTGTCGAAACGGATGGAGGTGCCGTCCGGATTCTCGAAGCGCGCTTCCGGTTCGAAGGCTTCGCCCAGGTCCTCTGTGCTGAGGGCGGGAAGCTTAAGATCCGGCAGGTGATCGTAGAGGTTGGTGGCCAGCCGCCATTTTCCATCCTCGCTGACGACCTGGAGGGTGATGGTGTTTTCCCGGTCTTCGATGGCGTCTGTTTCTTTTTTCCAGGGTTTGGCACCGTTGAAGTAGAGGTTGCCTTCGGCCCATACGGGGAGCGGCAGGTAGTAGCGGTCCGTACGCACGCTGCCTTCGCCGCAGTAGCCCTCGAACATGGCTTCCCACTCGGTCCGGGTGGGATAGTCATCGTAGATGGAGATCCCGCAGGTGAGGTTGCCGTCATCCCACTGGTCGTTCTTCAGCTCTTCGATCCGGCTTTCCAGGTACGGGTCTTTTTCCTGCTGCACGAAGATGTTGTGATAAAAACGCATGTCACCGTGCAGGAAGGTCATGAAGCCTGCGATGTCCGTGGAATGCGGGAGATGGTAGGGCGTATATCTGGGGGAGGGTACATTCGGAGCGCCGTTGTCGGTGCCGCGGCCGACTGCCGCAAAGGAGCCGGCGATCAGGTTGTGGACCAGGGCGGCGCCCTGCGCGGAGATGCGCATGCTGCGGGTCGAGAGCAGCAGGTTGTTGTCGATCAGCGTCGGTCCGTGGGAGACCTCCAGCCAGATATCCTCTCCGAGCACGTTGTCGGCCTGCGCTGTGCGCAGATGCGGGAAGGGCACCGTGTTGTCGTGCATCAGGTTCTGCGTGACACGGGTCCCCTGAGCCTGCCAGTCCAGCCACATGCCGCGGGTGCAGTGGTGGATATGGTTGCGGCGGAAGATGACATCGATGGCGGCGTGCATCTTGATGCCGGCGATCTCGGCTCCGGCCAGGTTCTGTTTGTTGTTGATGTGATGGATATGGTTGTCCTCGATCAGCGAGAATATTCCGCCCATGAAGCCGCAGATGCCGGTCTGGCCGCAGTCGTGGATGTGGCAGCGCCTCACGATATGGGAACCGACCCTGTTCCCGCTCCAACCCTCGCGCCAGGCGGCCAGGACCACGTCGCGCTGGGTCTGGGCGCCGTCCTTGAATTTCTTCTCCGACCAGCGGTTCTGATCATAGGGCTGATAATATTTGCCAAGAGAGATGCCGGAGCATTTCGATTCGAACAGCTCGCAGTCCTCGATGACCCATCCTTTTGACCAGTGCGGACCGACCATGCCTTCCTGGTACGCGGTGGGCGGCGCCCACTGGGTGGCCGCCTGGCAGATGGTAAAGCCGGAGAGGGTGATATAACTTATTCCTTCCTGCTCCGGATAGAAACAGCTCTTGCGCACGCTGATCTCAACGTTCTCCGTATTCGGGTCATACTCATGGAAGTTGGCATAGAGGATGGTCATATCCTTCTCTTCATCCTGGGCGGTGTACCAGGTGTAGAGGGTAAACTCCGGATCCCAGGAGGGAGCGTAGGTGACGGGGTGCGCCACCTTCTCATAGTCGGTCACCTCATAGAGGGATTTCCCGTTCAGGAAGACATCCCCGGTGTGCGCCGGGTAGTAGATGATGAACCAGTCACCGCTTACCGGGGTGGTGAACGGATTGCGGTCCGTGAACAGGCTGTTGGGAACGCAGACCTTCCAGACGCCGTCCTCGCCGGGCACCTTTTCCCAGCCCGTGATCCGCTCTGCGCCGGTGATCACCGCGCCGCCTTTTTCACTGGAGCGATAGACGATGGGGGCCTCCTTTGTGCCGGCATGCTTCGGATCCACCGCTTCCCGGTAGATCCCGGGCAGGACGATGACCTCATCGCCGGGGAGTGCGATATCGGCGGCCTGCCGGATGGTTCCGAAGGGGTCTTCTTTTGTCCCTCTGCCGGCGTGATTCCCGGCACTCACATAGTAGATCATGATTCTCTCCTTTGTTTTCTTCATTTTTTAAGAAAGAGGATTTATGCGGTGTCCGATTTCTTTGTATCATGAGTAGGAACCGGGGTCAACTCGATCCGGGAGCCCCTGTTTGCGCTGTGCATCCTCGTGTGGTAATCTGTAAACAGTAACTGCTGTTGCAGCTGGAAGGAAATCCGGTATGAAACTGATTGAAATGACATGTACAAACTGCGGCGCCCAGCTGCAGATCGATCCTGCCAGGAAGGAGATGTACTGTTCCTACTGCGGGACTAAACTGATCCTGGACGAGGGTGTCCAGGTCACGAACAGGATCGTGGACGAAGCGCGGCTGAAGGAAGCCGAAGTGAAGATGAAGGAGCTCGAGTATGAACATGAGAGGGAGCTTCGCCAGGAAAAGCTGCAGCTCGAGCAGAAGCGGGCGTTCCGGGCCACAGCGCTGATCTATGTTATCCTGCTGATCCTGTCGACGACCGTGCCGGTTCTGGATCCGTTCTTTCCGCCGGTTTTGCTGTTCGGAGCCATCGCGCTGGCGGTCATGTATACGGGGGACAGAAAGATCCGCAGGCGCGGGGAAGATCCTGAATATTCTCCCAAGAGCCGCATGGCGGCCTGCCTTCTGTGCTTCTTTCTGGGCTCATTCGGTGCCCACCGGTTCTATGTCGGAAAGGTGGGAACGGGTATTCTCTATCTGTTTACCCTGGGGCTGTTCGGGATCGGCTGGCTGATCGACATGATAAGGATCATCTGCGGTAATTTCCAGGACAGTGACGGATATTATCTGAAGGACTGGTGAGATGAGAGAATTTCTGACGAAGCGCCGGCGCGCACCGGGGGAGCCGGACGAAGCGGAGAAGATCGGGCGGCTTAATGAGATCATTTCGCGCTCTTCCCATATCGTATTTCTCGGAGGAGCCGGCGTCTCGACCGAGAGCGGCATACCCGACTTCCGCAGCAAGGACGGATTGTACCGGAAGAAGGACAAACGCTTTTCACGGTATAGACCGGAATATCTGCTAAGCGATACCTGCCTGCACAGGGAGCCGGAGGTCTTCTTTGACTATGTCCGGAAAAACCTCGACGCAAGAAACGCCGTGCCCAACGCGGCTCATCTGAAGCTGGCGCAGATGGAAGAGGCCGGAAAACTTGACGGTGTGATCACCCAGAACATTGACGGTCTTCATCAGAAAGCCGGAAGCAAAAATGTCCAGGAGATCCACGGCAGTGCGATGCGCTGTCACTGCGTCTCCTGCCGGCGCTCATTCGGACCTGACTTTATCTTCGACAGCCCGGATGCCGTCCCGAAGTGTCCCGACTGCGGGAAGATGGTGCGGCCGGACATCGTTCTGTACGGGGAGCTGCTCGCTCAGCCCGATTACGAGAACGCCATCAGCCTGATCCGGTACGCCGACTGCCTGATCATCGGCGGGACCTCACTCGAGGTCGGGTCCGCCTCCTCGCTGGCCCATCTTTACCACGGGGAGGGCCTGATCATCATCAACAAGGGAAGAACGAAGATGGAGGGGAAGGCGGACCTGGCCTTCCATGACAGTATCGGAAAGATCCTGGGACTGGTCGAGACAGGCTGATGCCTCCGCCTCCATGAGCGCGGCGCTGAACCCCCTGAGTGCGTCGAAGGGCGCAAAGATCTTGGCGCGTTTCCTGATATCCATATGCGGATGCCTTATGCTGAAGGCATCCGTTTTTTTATGCACCGGCCTGCCGCGCTTTTCCACCTTGTCATAGCGAAAATCCGGCGGCCTGGGGACGCTGCCGACCTTTCTCATGCTCTGTGTCCTCCGATCTGCTGGTTTCTCTCCAGCGTTGTTGCGCCTTTTTTGAGGTTCATTCCTTTAAAGACGGCGCCCGGTCCGTAGCGCTGCCGGACCTCAAGCATGGCCCGCTGGATCTTTTTTTCTTTTTCAAGGGCTTCATAGTCGGTAAACAGGCTCAGCTGGTAAGAGCCGTCGTCAACAGCGACATTGTCCGCACACACCCCCAGCCGGCGGTAGAGCAGCCGGTGGTCCGTCTTCTCGTCGAAGGACCGGACCATCGCCTCCGAGATAACGGCGGCCGAGTCGGTCCTCGTCTTCAGGCGCACGGTCCCGTTGGAGTGCTTCGGATGCAGCCGGCCGTAGAAATCCAGTACGAGCGGCCCGTCGTAGGACGGGCAGTGCTCCATGCTTTTATAGTCATACGATACCCACCAGGTAAATACCCGGGAGGTGAGATGCTTTGTGAACATGTCCGCGCACAAAACGTCGATCATCTCCAGAAACACGTTGCGCGCTTCGTCATACAGATAGGGCCGGGGCAGGACCTGCCCGTTGGACAGGCTGTGACTGTCGGAATGATAGCTTTTGATATCCTCCATGGTGACCGGCTCGATGCCCCAGGCGTGGTCGATGAGGATCTCCCCGTCGATCCCGAAGGTGCTGTAAAAGTATTCCTCATCCCACTGGCTGCGCTCGGCCACGTCGCCCATGGTGTACATATGGCCCATGGCCAGGCGCCTGGCCTTGCCGGCGCCGATCTGCCAGAAATCCGTCAGGGGAGTGTGGTCCCACAGCAGGTAGCGGTAGGAAAGCTCGCTGAGCTCGGCGATGCGCACCCCGTCCTTGTCCGGCGGGCATTTTTTGGCCACGATGTCCATGGCG
>DGTA01000105.1:10252-53961 GCA_002394165.1 Lachnospiraceae bacterium UBA4348
TGGCCAGGTACAGGTTGGTGCCGATCCCCGCCGTGGCGGTGATGCCGGTGGACTTTAATACGTCCCGGATGATGGTCATGGCCATGACGTGGGCCGCACTGGTATCCGTCCGCGCAGCCTCCTCCTCATAGAAGTGTAGATAGCCGGTGCAGTCGATAAAACACTCGTCGATAGAATAAATGTGGATGTCCGACGGGGCCGCATAGCGCATGTAAATGGAGTAGATGGACACGGAGACGTGCTCATACAGGGCCATGCGCGGCACGGCGGTGATGTAGTTCACCTTTGTGCGGTGCTGCGCCTCGTAGCGGCGGATCGCCTGCTTTGCCTCAAAGAGACGGGGCCTTGAGGGCACACCGATGGCTTTGAGCGCGGGAGAGACCGCCAGGCAGATGGTCTGGTCGGAGCGGGAGGAATCCGCAACCAGCAGGTTGGCCCGCAGCGGGTCCAGCCCGCGGCTGACGCACTCCACGGAAGCATAGTACGATTTCAGGTCAATGCAGATATAGGTTCGTTCACTGTTTTCCATATTTTTCGGCGTCTGCTTCCGGCACGATCTGATCCGGGGACAGGATGCCGGTAACACGTCCGATGAGATACACACTGTCGGCCTGGTCAAAGTGCATGGTCTTATATGCCGGATTTAAGGAGTGCAGACCGTCCTCCTCAAATACCTTGATGTAGGTCTCGTTGCCGCAGATGAAGGCGCCGACCTCGCCGGGGCGCAGATCGGAGGCCTCCGGGACGTGGCTGACCAGGACCTGGTCGCCGCTGTGATAGACTGGCTCCATGCTGTCGCCGCTGACATGGAAGACACAGTCCGCCCGCTGCGTTTCCCGGGTATCGTAAACGAGGATGGGAGTTCCTTCCTCCTCAAACTCGGTGGGGTCGCCTCTGCCGGCGGCCAGTGACCTGGCGTAGCAGATGAGCTGCCGCACGGGCCGGGCATCTGCAGCCTCCTGAGCGGCGATCAGTCCGTCCACCAGCTGCTCCGTTACCGCATAGTGGGCGGGGGAGAGTTGCCGGATGCGTCCGATGAGCTGCTGCTCCTTAGCGGTCAGCGTATCGGACGGCCCCTGCAGGCCGAAAAGGTCATAGAGGGAGATGCCGAGCGCCGCACACAGGTCCGGGACCAGATTGAGATCGGGACGTCCGCGGCCGTTCTCCCAGTTGGAGACGGCATTGGCTGTGACTCCGACGGCCTTTGCCAGCGCCTTCTGCTCCAGTCCGGCCTTCTCGCGCCAGAAGCGGATCCGGTCGCAGACAATGGGCAGCGACGGTTTTTCAACGGTTTTTCCGGTCGTTAAGTCTACGATCCTGCAGACCGGGGCGGCAGGGCGGGGAATGCTTCTGCGCGGCATGGGGATTACCTTCCTTTCCTGGGGGAGTACATAAAAGGGCGGTTAAACTGTGATGTGAGAACATCCTAGCACATAAATGAAAGGATGTAAAGAAGAAAATACGCGCAGAAATGTATGCGAAGAGTAAGTGGTCTCTCCCTGAATTCGTGCATATATACAAAAATGGCTATATAATATCGGCTTAAAACGACATTTTCGAGTTTCATCTACGGTTATTTATGTAGTATACTATTAGATGGCGTGTGATTGATTTGTACGCCATTAAAAAGTGTACCATTAAATATAGAATTGGCATCATGGGGAAGCAGGAGGTAGATGGACAGATGAGTCGCCAAAAGGTCGACAGCAATGCAGAAGCAGAAAAGAAGATCCCATCGGTGGGTCTTGTCAATGAGATATGGGATAAACGCAGAAAATCCAACCTGGTCAAATGGCTGATGGCAAAATCCAATGTGAGCATGGAGGAGATGGCAGATTATCTTGACTGTTCCAAACAATACCTGAACAACAAATTCAGCCGTGACTGCTTCTCCATGGAAGATACGGTCATCGCGGCCTACGCGTGTGACTGTACACTGGCGGTCATGTCCAACGACGGCAGGAATATCCAGAGGCTCGATCCCGAAGAATTCTTATCCGGTGATGAGGAGGCCTGGAAGAGGGTGACCGCCCTTCGGGACAAGAGTGTCAGGAACAGGCGAGCCGAGTATGAGCAGAGAAAGGCGGAACTGGAAAGAATGCGCCGGGAATATGGATTTGAGGACTAAAGAATAATGCGGTGAGTCAGTAGAGGATGTATCTTCTGACTCACTTTTTTAATGAGTCGGAAGATACGTCCCCTGCTCACTCGCCCTGTCCCATGCGCTTCATCCGTGGTAAACCAGGCAGAGCGACGTCATATCATCATACTGCTCCGCGCCTTCCATAAAGGCTTCGATGCGTTCGGTCACCTTTGCGATGATCTGTCCGGGCGCATCGTCCTTGTCGAGCTGGTTGAGGGTATAGATGAGGCGGTTTTCGGTAAACTGGCTCCTGTCGGGGCCGACGGCTTCGGTCAGGCCGTCCGTGTAGAGGAAAAGGACGTCGCCGGGCTCAAGATCGTAGTGTTCGTCCGTGCAGGTGATCTGTTCGAGTACGCCGATCATGGGAGAGTGCCTGGAAACGAGCGGCGCGAAAGGCATGCCGCTGCGGCGGAGTGCGGGATTCTCATGCCCGGCGTTTGCACAGACCAGATGGCCCGTTGACAGGGTGAGTATTCCCAGCCATACGGTGCAGAACATATTGGAATCGTTGCCTTCGATGAGGCGGAGATTGACATCCTCAAGGATCGCGGCAGGAGTGCCGCCAAGCAGCGTCCTGTCCTTGAGCATGGTCTTGGAAAGTGCCATGAACAGGGAGGCAGGGACTCCCTTGCCGGACACATCGGCGATGGTCAGGGCAAGGTGGTCATCGTCGATCAGATACAGGTCGTAAAAATCGCCGCCGACTTCCCTGGCCGGGAGCATGGAGGCGTACAGGTCGAACTCGTGGTGCTCCGGAAAGGGCGGGAAGGTCTTGGGGAGCAGAGATTCCTGGATGCCGGAGGCGATGGACAGCTCCGTATCGATCCGCTCCGTCTGCGCTGTCACTTTCGTGAGGCGGCTGACATAGGAGGAGAGCTCTTCCTCCATTCGTTTCATGGCATCGGCCAGCGATTCGATCTCATCGCCGGTGCGGATATTCAGCTCGCTGAAATAGGTGCCGATCTGGGCGGCCGTCTGCGAACGGGCGGTGTCAGCCGTGTAGGCGTTGGCGGCTTTGCTCATCAACCGGATGGGGTTGACCATGAGGGTGCGGGTGATCCGGTAGGCGATCAGGGCCAGAATGCCGGCGGCCAGGAAGATCGTCAGCAGGTACTGCCGTACGAATTTTTCCAGGTCGATGGCAACATAATCATAGGAGTCAACGACCTCAACATAGGCAATGATCTCTCCCGTATCGGGGTGATAGTAAGGAGCAATACTGGAGAAGTAGGCCCCGCGCATGCGGGAAGCTCCGTAGCTTATACTGAAGCGTCCCTGGCTTCCTCCTTTGACGTAATCAGCAAATCCCTTATGGTATTCGCTGATATCGCCCGCGGCGTCCAGTCCGTTCTTGTACGAGGAATCACGCAGCGCATAGAAGACGCTGACTTCAAGTTCCCTGATGGGATCGATGATAAAAATGTGGATGCTGAACACCTCGTTTTCCCGGGCGACCGCCGGCAGGACCGATTCGGCTTCAAAAAATGCCGGGGTGGCTACGCCGTCGAAGCGGGCGGAAAACTCCCCCATGGCGCCTGAGTAATCCTCGATGGCCTGGTCGACCTCTTCATCCGTGTATTCTTTTCCCCGCCCGTCCAGACGGTTTTCAAGGATCCGCTCCTTCCACTCAATATCTTCTTTTATTTCGGAGGGAATGCTCTCATAGATATCTCTCACCTGCCCGATATATTTCACGGCATCCGCGTTGTCCATCATCAGGGCGATCGTACGGGCCAGCTCCCAGGTATCCGTTTCGTACTGCCTGACCTGGCGGATATTGTGGATCCTGGCGCCGATGAGCATGGAGACGCCGCTCAGGACGATCGTAAGCAGAAGGACCCCGAGAATGGTCCTGGCGGAAAGTGAAAGATGAAGGGCTCTTTTTTTGCGGCCGGCTGGTGACATGAAAATATCCTTCCTGAAATATGTCGGTGCTTTGCTTTATTAATGGAATGATACCGCACGCCGTGAGGGAAAGCAAGAACATGAAAGGCGGCATCATCCGGTTGCTATTTTACACGGTTTTCGGTAAAATTTCAGTGAACATATTATCCCGATAAGAAGGAGAAAATATTATGAAGGTGATCGGTTTGGATACGGGTACGACCACGATCAGCGCGGTGGTACTGGATTTGGATGCTGACAGTGTGCTGGACAGCCGTACGATCCCAAACGGCAGCCACCTGGAGAGCCCGAATGAGTGGGAGCATATTCAGAATGCGGACAGTGTGGTCACACGGGCCCGTACGGTCCTGGATGAGCTGCTTAAGCTGCATCCCGACACAGCCCGGATCGGCCTGACCGGCCAGATGCACGGAATGGTGTATACGGATGAAGAGGGCCGGAGCGTGAGCCCGCTCTATACCTGGCAGGACCAGCGCGCCGGACTTAGACGCGAGGGGGACGATCCGCGCAGCGTGGTGGAGCGGCTGAGAGAGGATTTCGCACTCTCTGCCAGCGCCGGGTTCGGGACGGCGACGCACTGCTGGCACACGGAAAACGGCTCGGTGCCGTCGAAGGCGGTTTCTTTCTGTACGATACCGGATTTTCTGGGGATGCACCTCACCGGGCGGAAAAGGCCGCTGCAGCACATCAGCATGGCAGCCAGCATGGGCTGCTTCGATATCCGGAAAAAAGCCTTTGATAAGGAGGCGCTTTCGCGGTTCGGGGCGGATGTATCCCTGCTGCCGGAGGTGACGGACAAGTTTGCGGTGCTCGGCACGTACCGGGGTATTCCGGTGACGGCGGCCGTGGGAGACAATCAGGCGAGTTACCTCGGATCGGCCGGGCTTGAGGAGAATACCGTGCTGCTCAACATCGGCACCGGCGGGCAGATCTCCGTGCTGGTACCGGAGATCGTCCAGACCCGCGACATTGAATGCCGGCCTCTGACCGCCGATCATTTCCTGGCGGTCGGATCCTCGCTTTGCGGGGGCAGGGCGTATGCCATCCTGGAGAAATTCTTTCGCCTGTATGCGGCCGGTCCGGGAGGCGAGGCGGAGCCTCAGTATGACAGGATGATCGCCATGGCGCTTCATGAGATGCCGCTGGCCGATCCGCCGCTGGCAGCGACCACCTTTAACGGATCGAGGTCCGACCCGTCGCTCAGGGGCAGCATCATTAATCTTACCGAGGACAATTTCACTCCCGGCAACCTGGTCTGGGCAGTGCTCTGCGGCATCTGCGGCGAGCTGCATCAAATGTTTGAGCAGGTGCAGGAGAAGACAGGGATCACCATCCGGTCCCTGGTCGGATCGGGCAACGGCCTTCGAAAGAACGGGATATTGCAGCGCATCGCCTCCGATCAGTTCGGGGCACAGCTGGTGATGAGCCGCTACGTGGAAGAGGCGGCGTGCGGAGCGGCGAAGAGCTCCGTTATGGATATGGAAGAGTGAAAGAGGAAACAGATCATATCAGACAGGAAGGAGAGACCATGTCAAAGATCATGTACGGAAGCCAGACTTATCCCTGGCAGATGAATGTGGAGAAATTCCACGGACAGGTCCCCCATATGGTGAGCGTGCTCAAGGAGGCGGGCTTTACCGGTATGGAGGCCGAGATCGTCATGCTTGGCGATTATTATAAAGACTGGAGGAAATTTAAGGAGGTGCTCGACAAGGAGGGCATCACCTTTGCTGCGCTGGCGGTGCACGAGGACTGGCTTCTGGAGCAGGAGACCGACGGTGAGAGGGAACGCCTCGACGAGGCGATCGAGTTCCTGACTCATTTCCCCGCCTCGAAGCTGATGCTCTGCCATGTGGCGGCGGATCCCGTCAGGGAGCACAATCTCTATGAAAAGCAGAAGAACCAGCTCTCCTGCCTGGCTGCGATCGCCATGCGTTCCCGTGAGCGGGGCGTGGTGCCGGTCTATCATCCCAATTCCGGGCCGAACTCGATTTTCCGCTATGAGAGCGATTATCACATCATGTTCGATACGCTCTACAGCAGCGGGATCGGCTATGCGCCGGATGTAGGGCATATGGCGAACGGCGGGATCGATCCCCTCGCGGTGATCATGGAGAACCGCGAGATCGTGCAGCATGTTCATTTCAAGGATATGACCGCTGATCATAACTGGACTACCATGGGTACCGGAGTCATCGATTTTGAGTCGATCGTCCGGTTCCTGGAGGAGACCGATTACCGCGGATGGATCATGACCGAGGACGAGTCCCCGGATGCGGTGGCCGATTCGGACGGCGTGGTGCTGGCGGACGGCGCTTATATGGCAAAAATCTCGCACCGGTAAGAAGTGTGTTTTTCGGATACAGCAGACTGAGTATTGAGAATGAATGAAGGAGAAATTGAAATGGCAAAACATACAGTGGCGATCATGGGCCTGGGCGTTCGGGGAAAGACTCATTTAAAGGCGCTTCTTGAGAACGGTGACCGGTATGAGGTGGTCGGCCTGTGCGATATCAGGCCGGAGGTGATGGACAGTGTCTGCGGGATGTTCGGACTGGATGTCCCGAAATTTACGGACGTGGAGGAAATGCTCGCGCAGACGAAACCTGAGGTGTTTGTGTTCGTCACTTACCCGAATCTGCGCCTTTCCATGATCGAACTGGCAGTGAAATACGGGATCAAGGCGGTCTCCTTTGAAAAGCCCATGGCCGAGGACATGGCCGAGGCGAAGAAGATGACGCAGCTGTGCATTGACAACGGCATCAAAGCGGTCGTATGCCATCAGCAGAAGTATCTCAAACAGATGCAGGACCTGAAGAAGAAGGTCGACCGGGGAGACCTGGGCGAGGTGAAAAAGATCTTTGCGGAATGCCAGCCGTGGATGGCGCAGCTGGGAACCCACTATATGGATTACATGATCTGGGCCAACGGCGGACACCGGGCGAAATCGGTCATCGGCCACGTACACGGGCCGGCGACGCTGTCAGACGATCATCCCTCACCGGATTTCATTTTCGGAGAGGTGTTGTTCGAGAACGGCGCGCGCGGTTATCTGGAATGCGGCTACTATGCGGAGCAGCATAATCCGGATATGTACCGTGATGTCGATAACCGCCTGACCGTATGGGGCACCGAGGGCTATGCCTACGCCGAGACCGACGGCTTCTGGGGCGAGTGCAGCAAAGCGACCGGCGGAAAGCTGGTGACCGGCAAGGAGCCGGGCTGGTATCATTTCCAGGAGAAAGAGATCCAGACACCGTATTATGCTGAGTATGCCGACTGGCTGGATGATGACGCCAAACCTCATTCCTGCAACATCGAAACGGCTTACCACGGCTATGAGATCCTGGAGGCCATCTGCATTGCGGCCCTGGACAACCGCCGCGTGGACCTGCCGCTGACGGATTTCTCGTATGAGCCCGTGATGGAGCGGATGAAGAAGGAACTTCCGGCATTCCCGGGCTGTGACAGCGCTCCCAGGGATCTTTACAAGGGAGACTGGGACAGACCTGAGCGGGACTGATCCTGAAGGCGGCCTTCCGGGAATCCGGTCAGTAGATTCGGTCAGTCAATCTGGCCAGTAAAGGAGATAAGACAATGACAGGAAGTGTAATGGCGAACAGCATCAAGATCAGCTACGAGGAGTTCGGGCAGGGCGAGCCGCTGATCCTCCTGATGGGACTGGGTGCGGGCGCCAGGAAGTGGATGCCCCATATTGAGGCTTATAAGGAGCATTTTCATGTCTACGCGCCCGACAACCGCGGCGCCGGTCAGTCGGACAAGCCTGTCGCCTATGCCTACACCATTGAGGAGATGGCAAAGGATACGATCGGCATGATGGACGCACTGGGGATCGAGAGTGCCCATTTTAACGGGATCTCGATGGGCGGCGCGATTGCCCAGTATATCGCGGTGTATTATCCTGAGCGGGTGCGCAGCGTCATCCTGACCAATACCTTCCCGCGCTGCTGCGTGAGCTTCAGGCGGGCGATCGAGCTGATGCGCGAGAGCTGCGGCCAGCTCGATCCGGTCACCTCCACGAGGCTGTGTCAGTGGATCATTTTCGCGCAGCCGTTCCAGGAGACGGACGAAGCCTACATGCTCGAGTGCGAGTATGCGGATCTTAACGAACCGTATCCGATGCCTTCCTACGCTTACAAGGCACAGTGCAATGCCATCCTCGGCTTTGACATCTTAAGCGAGCTGGGGAAGGTGAAAGCGCCGGTTCTTGTGGCCGGCGGCGACAGGGACCTGTTCGTCCCTGTTTCCGTGACCAAGGAGATGGCGGATGCGATCCCCGGCGCCGAGCTGTATATGGCGAAGGACGGCGGCCATGTGCAGCACTGGGAGCAGCTTGAGAAATACAACCAGGTGACGCTTGACTTCCTGCTCAGGAACAGCGGGAAGAAGGAGTCACAGGAATGATGGTCGAGCTGACCGTAAACGGGTTCGTCAATCGCATCAGTGTGGATGACCGCTTTGTGGAGGAGCAGATCCGGCCGCTGATGGAAAAAATGGCGGCCGGGTATGAACGCACCGGCAGAAGACAGATCGTATTCCTGGCCGGGCCGCCCGCTGCGGGAAAATCCACGCTGGCCCTGTTGATGGAGCATCTCGGGAACGAGAGCGGGCAGGGTGTGCGCTTTCAGGCACTGAGTATGGACGGGTTCCACTATCCCTCCGGATACCTTTCATCGCACGAAGCGGTCATCGGGGAACGGAGGATCCTGCTTAAGGACATTAAAGGAAGCCCGGAGACCTATGACGTGGACGGACTTTGCCAGCTCTTGTCACATATTGATGAGTGCCGCTGCAAGGGGACCGATCCGGTCATGCGCTGGCCGGGGTACGACCGTACTATCCATGACGTCGTACCCGACCAGTACGAGATCACCGGCCAGGTCCTGGTGATCGAGGGCAATTACCTGCTGCTTGACCGAGAGCCGTGGGCCGGACTGCGCCGGTTCGCGGACCTGACCGTCTTTGTGAAGGATGATGAAGCCATCCTGAAAAAACGACTGATCGGCAGGAAGATCCGGGGCGGAAAAACACCGTCGGAAGCGCAGGCGTGGTACCGCAATACAGATGAACCGAATATACGGACCGTTTTGTATCACAGTACAAATCCTGATATAATAATAGGGGCTGTATGACGTGAAGTGAAAAGCGCAAAAAAAGATCCGCCGTTTTGCGGAGAAAACGGCGGATCTTATTTCTCGTTCCGGGCGGATGAAGATCTGAACGGTCAGTCATCCAGATCTTTCTTTTCAAACTCGGCCCCCATCATGCCGCGGGCGGCAGAGACCATCTCGGCGTCGTCGTCGGAAAGAGCGGCGAACGGGAATGAGACGACCTTCTTTGAGGTCTGGGGCTGGAAAAGTTTCTTGGCCAGTCTCTCTTTGAGATCAGTATGTTTGGAAAAATCGGTTTCGTATAAGAGTTTTTCAAGGTCTTTCATAACTTGCCTCCTGTATGTAAATGCGAATTATATGTAATCAGCTCTTTGCTTTGTCATTATATACGGGCGGCGAACATAAAATCCACAAAAAAATCATAAAAAATTAATTTTCGGCCGGATCCGCTCCGATGCGGGTCCGGAACCGAGCCTGGGAGCGTACGCGGATATGGATAATAAGATATTCAGAGAAAAATCAATGGAGCAGCTTTCCACCCCCGAACAGCTGACAGGTTACCTGAAGGTGACCGGGCCGGGAGTGTGGTTCGTGCTGATCGGGATCGTGGTGCTCCTGGCCGGTATGCTCATCTGGGGGACATTCGGAAGGATCATCAGCACGGTGACAGTGCCCGCGAAGGTTTCAGGCGGGGCCGCTTCGCTCTATATCCTGAGCGGGGATCTGGCCGCCGATCCGGATATGGTGGAGGTGGAGATCGGCGACGTGACGATGGAGGCCGACAGCCGCAAGGCTGCCACCCGGATCCTGAATGCGGATGATGATCCCATGCTCTTTCTGTCCGGTTATCTTTCTCCCGGCAAGGAGGTCAGGGAACTGGTGTGTGAGACAGACCTGGCGGACGGCTTCTACAGCGCTGAGGTCACGGTCGAGACGCTCAGACCGATCTCACTTCTTTTCTCGAAAAACTGACGGGAGGCATGTATGGCACATAAGGGAAAAAAGATACGGGAACCGGTCACCGGCAAGGCGGCTAAGGTCCCGGTCGTAATGCAGCTCGAAGCGCTCGAGTGCGGCGCCGCATGCCTGACGATGGTGCTCGCCTACTATAATAAGTGGGTTCCCCTCGAACAGGTGCGCAGCTCCTGCGGAGTATCCAGGGACGGATCCAACGCAAAGAATATCATGCTGGCGGCGCGGAGCTACGGACTGCAGGCGGAAGCCTACAAGGCGGAGCCGGAGGCGCTCAAGGCAGGCGGGAAGTTCCCGTGCATCGTTCACTGGGAATTCAATCATTTTATCGTACTCGACGGCTTTTCCGGCGGAAAGGTCTATATCAACGACCCGGCAAGAGGCCGGCTCAGGATCACGGAGGAAGAGTTTGACCGCGGCTTTACCGGCGTATTTATCATGATGGAGCCGGGGGAGGGGTTCGAACCCTCCGGGGAGCGCAAGAGCACTTTAAAGTTCGTGCACAAGCGGCTGGCCGGCGCCCGGTCCGCGATCGTCTTCGCGGTGCTGCTCTCAGTTATCTCATCCGCATTCGGGCTGATCAACCCGACCATGACCAGGATCTTCATGGACCGGCTCCTGCCGGGCAGGAATGCTTCCTGGACGATCTCGTTTCTGGCTGTGATGACCAGCCTGGCCATCGTCCAGCTCGCGGCGGGGTGGATCCAGGCGATCTATAATCTGCGGATCCAGGCGAAGATGGACGTCGTGGGAAGCATGAGCTTCATGTGGAAGCTGATGCGGCTCCCGATGGAGTTTTTCTCCCAGCGGATGTCCGGCGACCTGCTCCAGCGGCAGTCCACCAATGCGACCATCTCGGGGACGCTGGTCAATACCCTCTCCCCGCTGTTTCTGAACACGATCATGATGATCGTGTACCTGACGGTCATGCTGCGCCAGAGCGCGCTTCTGACGCTGGTGGGCGTGTCCTGCATGGCGCTGAACCTGCTCAGCAGCTGGTGGATCTCCAACAAGAGAGTAAACATCACCCGTGTGCAGCAGCGTGATTCGGGAAGGCTTGGCGGCCTGACGCTGACGGGGATCAAGATGATCGAAACGATCAAGGCGAGCGGCTCTGAGAACGGATTTTTCCGCAACTGGGCGGGACTGCAGGCGTCGGTGAATGCTCAGTCGATCAACTTTGAGAGGCTCAATGTCACGGTCGGTCTCATCCCGCCCATCGTTTCAACGGCGGCGGATGTTCTGGTCATGGTCCTGGGCGTGTTCCTGGTCATCCGGGGGAAATTTACGGTAGGTATGATCCTGGCTTTCCAGGGTTTTCTGGCTTCCTTTATGGCACCTGTCTCCACGCTGATGAGCGCGGGCCAGACCATTCAGGAGATGCGCACCAATATGGAGCGTGTGGAGGACGTGATGGAGTACCCGGACGCGCCGTCCCTCTCCTACGGACAAAACGATGAAACACAGGAATACCGGAAACTTTCGGGAGAGGTGGAGCTTCGGAATGTCACCTTCGGGTACGCTCCGCTGCGGCCGCCCCTGATCGAGAATTTTAATATGAAAGTAAAGGCCGGCAGCCGCGTGGCCTTCGTGGGAGCCTCGGGGTGCGGAAAATCCACCCTGGCCAAGCTGATCAGCGGCCTGTATGAGCCGTGGAGCGGCGAGATACTGTTTGACGGAAAGCCCATTCAGGAGATCGACAGGAATGTGCTGACCGGGTCGCTGGCTGTCGTGGACCAGGATATCACCCTGTTTGAGGATACGATCTCGAACAACATCCGCATGTGGGACAGCACCATCGAAGACTTCGAGGTGATCATGGCTGCCCGCGATGCTCAGATCCACGACGATATCATGCAGCGTGAGGGCGGGTACGAGAACCGCCTTCGAGAGGGCGGACAGGATCTGTCGGGCGGACAGCGCCAGCGGCTTGAGCTGGCCAGGGTCCTGGCACAGGATCCCACCATCCTGATCCTGGATGAGGCGACATCGGCGCTGGATGCGAAAACGGAATACAACGCCATCCGGGCGATCGCGGACCGCGGGATCACCTGCATCGTGGTCGCGCACAGGCTGTCCACCATCCGTGACTGCGACGAGATCATCGTCCTTGACCGGGGAAAACCGGTGGAACGCGGCACTCATGAGGAACTTTACGCCAGGGGCGGCCTTTACACCGCGCTGGTATCGAATGAATAGACAACTGGAGGTTAGTGTTGAGCTGGGTTGATGAACAGATCCGTCAGAGAAAAAAGATGGACGACCAGGGCTTTGCCGATTCGCTGAGGGAAGCGGCCGGAACGGTCATGGGAAATACCGATTTTTCCATGAACGACGACCGCATGCTTACCGGCGATGCGCTTGAAAAGATCCTGGCGTACTACCATCTTGCCTATCATCCGGCTCCGGATTCGGTAAAGGGACTGGAGGAACAGCTGGAATACATCCTGCATCCGAAGGGAATGATGTTTCGGAGGATCGAGCTCGAGGACGGCTGGCAGCACGATGCGACGGGCGCGTTCCTTGCTTTCAGGAAGAAGGACGGGGCGCCGCTGGCCATGATCCCTGCCGGATTTCTGGGCTACCGGTGCTACGATCCCTCCGCCGGCACTTCGCAGCTGGTCACCGGGAAGTATATGGAGAATGTGCAGCGGGAGGCATACTGTTTTTACCGCCCGCTTCCGCAGACCAGACTGACGATCCCCGTACTGTTTAGATATATCCTGGGGAGCCTGCACACCTCGGATCTGATCCTGATCTTCGCGGTCACGTTTTTCTCCGCGATGATCGCCCGCATGATCCCGGGCCTGACAAGCATCCTGTTCGGGACTGTGCTGGAGAGCAAAAAGGTCCAGGTCCTGTTCGCCATGGCGGTCCTGATGATCTGCGTGCGCGTGAGCAGCCTGATCATTGAGACCGGCAGCGGCCTGATCACCGGGTGTGTGCAGACAAAGCTGCAGCTGGACGTGGAATCGGCGGTGATGATGAGAGTCCTCTCCCTGCCCACGGAATTTTTCCGGGACCTGAACTCGGGTGAGATATCCTCGAGGATGTCGTCGGTCAATTCCCTGTGCTCCACGCTGGTGAACGCGGTGCTCACCTCGGGCCTTACAAGCCTTGTCTCCCTGCTTTACATTGAGCGGATATTCCATTTCACACCCGCCCTGGTAGCGCCTTCGCTGGCGATCATCGGCTCGACCGTCGTTTTTTCTATGCTGATGCTGCTGATGGAGACGAACCGCCAGAAGCGGATCATGGAGCAGGAGGCGAAGACGACCGGCCTGGCCTTTGCGCTGGTGAACGGCATCCAGAAGATCAGGCTGGCAGGCGCCGAAAAAAGGGCCTTCAGCCACTGGGCCTCCGCTTTCAACCGGTCGGCATCGGAAAAGTACAATCCGCCGACCATCCTGAAGGTGCAGAGTGTGATCACAAACGCCATCAGCCTGGGAGGCACCGTTGTCCTGTACGGGATCGCGATGGCCGCCTCGGTGAGCGTGACCGACTATATGGCGTTCAATGCCGCCTTCGGCCTGGTGATGGGAGCGTTTACCTCCCTGGCATCCGTGATCATGGTCTTTGCGAAGATCAAACCCGTACTGGCTATGGCAAAGCCCATCCTGGACGCGGTCCCCGAGACCGGTGAGCGAAAGAAAGTGATCACCTCCCTGAGAGGAAATATCGAGATGAATAACGTGACCTTCCGGTACACGGCCAACGGACCGAAGGTCATCGACAATATGTCCCTGAAGATCGCGGCGGGGGAATATGTGGCCATCGTCGGCCCCTCCGGCTGCGGGAAATCCACCCTGATGAGGCTTCTGCTGGGATTTGAGAAGCCTGAGAGGGGCGGCATCTTCTACGACGGGCGCGAGCTTGACCAGATCGACTTAAAGTCGCTGCGGCGGAAGATCGGCACGGTCATGCAGAGCGGAAGCCTGTTCAACGAGAGCATCTACGCCAACATCGCGCTGTCCGCCCCGTCCCTGACGCTGGAGGAAGCCTGGCAGGCCGCCGAGACGGCCAGCATAGCCGACGATATCCGGGCCATGCCGATGGGCATGTTCACCATGATATCCGAGGGCGAGGGCGGCATCTCGGGCGGACAGAAGCAGCGCCTGATGATCGCGCGGGCGATAGCGCCGAAGCCGTCGGTGCTGATCTTTGACGAGGCCACCAGCGCCTTGGACAACATCGCCCAGAAAAAGGTGACCGAGGCGCTTGACGCCCTTCACTGTACGCGGATCGTGATCGCGCACAGACTGTCCACCATCCGCAGCTGCAGCCGGATCCTCTTCCTGGGGGACGGCAGGGTGCTGGAAGAGGGGACTTACGAGGAACTGATGGAAAAGAACGGCCTGTTTGCGGATATGGTAGCCAGGCAGCAGGTATGATGAGGGAGAAGCATGAATCCGAAAGAACCGTTTGAAGAGGTATATGAAAAGAATTTTTCGAGTGTCTACAACTTTGTGTACGCTCAGCTGATGCATAAGGAGCGCACGGAGGATGTGGTGAGCGAGGTCTTCATCAAGGCGTATGCCCACTATGACGGCTATGACCCGTCAAAGGCGTCCGTCAAGACCTGGCTGACCAATATCGCGCGCAATACGCTGATCGACCTGTACCGGAAAAAATCCTCCAAAGGCTATGTCTCCCTGGATGATGACGAGAACTTTGTCGAACCCTCCTATGAGGATGAGTACGAGATCTTCAAGGAAGCTTCGGAGCAGGAAGTGATGTCCATTCTGTCGGGTCTGGATCCGGATGAGCGCGAGCTTCTCGGTATGATCTACTTTCAGAACATGAAGAACGAGGAGATCGGCCAGGTGCTGGGGATCAACGCCAAGGCGGTCAGCGCCAGACACCACCGTCTCCTGAAAAAATGCCGGGAAATGGTGAAGGACAAGGATATCAGCGATTACCTCTGATGAAGAGCGGGGCTGCCTTATTGTCATTATGAAAAATGGAGAGGAGACAACATAAGTTATGCATCCGGTACTTTCCATCGGAATTCATGTTATCCTGCAGATCATCACGTGGATCATCATGCTGGAATGCCTGGAGGGAAGCCGCCTGATCCGGACCGGCTCGGGCAAAATGCGGATCCGCACGTGGGCCGTGATGAGCATCTACAGTCTCTTTGCCCTGCTGCCAGTGGCCGGCGCCATGCTTCCTCCGAGTTCTGTCAAATACTCCCTGCAGGGGGGGGGAGATTACTTCCTTGGATTTTTTGTATATTTTGGCGGGATCCTGCTGATCGGCTGGGTGCTGCTGCGGTGTGTGCGGTTTGCATCCGGGCGGAAACTGATGGCCGCCAGGCGCGCTCTGCTGGCAGTGAGCATGATCGCGGGCCTGGCCTTGATGGTGTACGGCGTGCATCATGCCCGCCAGACGAAAGTCATCGAATATGACATCACTATCCCCAAAGATACCGGGGATGTCACTGAGACAAAGATCGTGCTGGTCAGCGACCTGCACCTGAGCGTCAACACGCGTTACGAACATATTGTCCGGGTGGTGGACATGATCAACGCCCAGGAGCCGGACGCGGTCGTGATCGCCGGCGACATTTTCACGAGCAGTTATGAGGCCCTGAAGGATCCGGACCGATACAGCGCGCTCCTGTCCACGATCAAAGCCAGGGACGGAGTCTTTGCGGTCTACGGGAACCACGATGTGGAGGAGACGCTCTTTGGCGGCTTCCCGATCTCGCCGATCTCACAGGCATTCCGCTCAAAACAGATGGAGCAGTTCATGGAGGACAGTCATTTTACGGTCCTCTGTGACGAGACGGCCCTGATCGGAGACGGGCAGATCCAGATCGTGGGAAGGATCGACGGAGAGAAGGCCGGGGACGGGACGACGAACCGCAAAGGACCGGATGAGCTCCTGAAGGGAGTCGACCTTTCAAAACCGGTCATCATACTGGAGCACGAGCCGGTCCAGTTCAGGAAACTGGAAGAAGCGGGCGCGGATCTGGCTCTGTGCGGCCACACCCATGCGGGGCAGATCTTCCCCGGGAACCTGATCGTGCCGTTCTTTAACGAGAATGCGTTCGGTTACCGGAAGGTGTCGGACCTCGATACGATCGTGAGCGCGGGCGTGGGCTTTTACGGGCCGCCCATGAGGATCGGAACAAACAGTGATATCAGCGTGGTACGGATCCACACAGGAAAATAAGAGCAATACAATATACAGGGGACAGAAATTTATGGGAGAGAAAGAAGCTATTTTCGGACAGCGCGTCCAGCTGAAAAAACATGCGAGGAAAGTGGTGAAGACACATTATGCACTGATGGTCTTCATGGTCCTTCTGCTCATGCTGTTCGGTACGGAATTCCAGTGGACGACCATCGGTATGGGAAAATTGAGAGATACCGGGGCCGAAACACTGAAGAATCCCGGATCGATCCTGGACGAAGTGAACATCGGCATGCTTCCGTTCGGGGAAGTGATCACGGCCGCAGCCAGGGGGCAGATCAGGACGGAGGAAGAGAGAGCCTCTATGATCCAGCAGTGGCTGATGGAAACAGGAGACAAGAATAAAGCATTCGCGAGAAGGAACGGTGTCCTGGCGGCGCTGATGAACGGTGTGGGTTCGGGCATGATCTTCGTGAGAGCGGCGCAGACACTGCGCAGCGTTGTCGGATCCGATGTGGCGGTCAGCGTGATCATGACCGTTCTCTCGTTTTTATGGTACCTGCTGATCTTTATGTTCTTCAGGAACCTGCTGTCCGCCGCCGCAAGGAGGCTGTTTCTGGAGGCAAGGGTCTATAAACGGGTCTATTTCCTGGACATCATGCATTTTGCGGCGGTGCACCGCTGGCTGAAAGCAGCCTGGGCCATGCTGGTGGCCACGCTGCTTGAGAGCCTCTGGTGGCTGACCATCGTGGGCGGCTTCATCAAGACTCACTCCTATTTCGCGGTTCCCTACATCATCGCCGAAAATCCGGACGTCGGAGCGCTTGAAGCGGTTAATCTGTCCCGGAAGATGATGGACGGACATAAGATGGAGCTTTTCAAGTATGAAATGTCCATGATCGGGTGGATCCTGCTCGGCTTTGCAACCTTCGGAATCAGCGAGGCCATCTGGGGAGGACCCTACCGCCTGGCCGCCTACTCCGAATTCTACGCGAAGATCCGTGAGGAGATGCTGGAGAAGGAGCCGGAAACGGCAAAAATATTCAACGATCCGTACCTGTTTGAGAAAGCGGATAAGATCACCCTTTATGAGACCTATTTTGAGGTGGTCGATGAGATCACGCTCATCCATGAGAGCCGGATCACCCTGACCGGTGCGCGGAAAAAAGTGGCGGACTGGTTCGGCATCTGGATCGGTTCCATTGACAGCAAGAAAGCCTACGATGAACAGGAGGGCCGCGAGTTCGCCCTCACCCACTTCAAAGAGTGTATGAACCAGGAGGCTTATCCCCAGTGGTTCAATCCGCTCTGGACAAAAAGAAAACTGGCAAAACGCAGCGACTTTACATTTATCCGGAATTATACCGTATTTACCCTGTTCCTGCTTTTCATCACCTTCTCCTTTGTGGGATGGAGCTGGGAAGTGGCCCTGCACCTGATGCAGACGGGCGAGTTCGCGAACAGGGGGACGTTGCACGGGCCGTGGCTGCCCATCTACGGGACGGGGGGAGTCATCGTCCTGATCCTGTGCAGCCGGTTCAGGAAAAATCCGGTGCTGGAGTTCTTCACGGCGGTGGCGCTGTGCGGATGCATCGAATACTTTTCCGGCTGGTACCTGGAGACGAAGTTCCACACAAGATGGTGGTCCTACGACGGCTACTTCCTTAACCTGCACGGCCGGATCTGTGCGGAAGGACTGCTGGTGTTCGGCGTGGGCTGCTGTGTGGTCGTCTACCTGCTGGCCCCAATCTTCGACTATCTGCTCTCCATGCTGAAGAAGGAGATCATGCTGGGGATCTGCGCCGTGCTGGCGGTGCTGTTCCTCGGCGACCAGATCTACTCGAGCCGACACCCCAATATGGCAAAAGGCGCGGTTGAAACAGCCCCGGAGGAGACGCAGGTGATACAGGAAACAGAAATCCAGGCGGCGGGATGATCTCATCCCGGCACCATAAAAGCAACAGACAGGCAAAGAGGAAACAATGAGCAGGGAACAGACAAAAACATCGGCTGCCGGCCTGATCTTCTTTGAGGGGCAGGAAAAACCGAGGCAGTATGTGATCTTCCATCGCGCGCTGGTCCGCGGACAATGCCCGATGGAGGTCTTCACCACATCCAGCCTGCAGCTGGAATATTCGTTCCTGGACAAGGAACAGTGTGAGATCTGGCAGGAAAACGGAAAATGGTTCTTCCGCAATCTCTCGGACGAAGTCTTCACGTTTGTGGGCGGCAAGAATGTTGCCAAGGGAAAAAAGGCCGCGCTCACGGACGGATGCGTGATCCGTATGGCCAACGAGCGGATGCTGACAGCCGTTTTCTTCGAGAACTATGTCAGCGGCAGAGACTGGCGCATCCTGAACATGGACGACGGCCGCCACACCGTGAAGATCGAAAAGCAGGAGGAAGGCGGCAGCAGTGCCGCGCTCACGTTTACCTTCGAGAACGGCCACTGGAACATGGAGGAGTTCCTCGCGGAGGATGTCTGGCACAACAATGAGCCTGTCAGCGACAAGGTGAAGATCCGGATCGACGATATCATCCGGATCGGCGATACGCGCTTTGTCTTCGAGGGATCCGGCCTGGTATACGGGTATCCTGTCCAGGACAGCTCGCTCTCCATCAACATTGACGAACGCTCGGTCCACAAGGCCATGAAGAAGGTGACGCTCTTAAAGGACATCAATCTGTCCATCGAGCCGGGCAACATGGTGCTGATCCTTGGCGGCTCCGGCGCCGGCAAGAGTACCTTTGTAAATGCCGTCACCGGCTATGAGAAAGCCGATGCGACGATCCGCGAAGGCTCACTGGACTATTATAAGGACTACGACAAGGTCAAATACCGCATCGGCTTCGTGCCTCAGGAAAACCTGATGCGTGAGGAGGATACGGTGGGCAGTACCGTGAAGAACGCCGCGGATATGCGCCTTCCCGCCGATATGGGAGCGGAGGAGAAGGACAGGCGGATCAAGGCGGTCCTCGAGACCTTCGGCCTCTCCGGGCGCGAGAAGGAGCTTGTCTCCAAGCTCTCCGGCGGCCAGAAGAAGAGGCTTTCGATCTGTACCGAGTTTATCGCGGAGCCGTCGCTGTTCATCCTGGATGAGCCTGACTCCGGCCTCGACGGGATCATGGCCAACGAGCTGATGGAGAACCTGCGCATGATCGCCTGCTCCGGAAAGATCGTGCTTGTGATCACCCATGCCCCGGACCGCGTGGCGCACCTGTTCGACAAGGTCATAGTGCTGGCCAAAAGTACCGAGACGAAGATCGGCCAGCTGGCCTTCTACGGCGGCATCCAGGAAGCGCGCGACTTCTTCGGCGTGGATACCATGGAGAACGTGGTCAAATGCATCAATGCGAAGAACGAGGGCGGTGAGGGAAGAGCCGACGAGTTTATAGAAAAATACAGAGAGTATGCTGCGCAGCGTGAAAGGTTTTCGCAGGCTGCGTTTGATGACGCGGACAGTCCTGAAGAGACGGAGAGCGTGCTTGCGAAGACCACGATCGCCGATACAGGCGGGAAGGCCCGGTACAAGAGCCGCCCGGGGCAGATCCCGGTATACCTTGGCAAGCAGTTTCGCCTGATGATCAACGAGAAGAACTGGAAAGTCTTTCCGATGGCAGCCATCATTGCGTTCCTCGTGGTCTATGTGCTGGGAGAGGCAATGTTCCGGAACATGGAATTTACCAAGTACGGATCGCTGGCGGTCGTGTGCGTCTGCATCTGGAACGGGATGTTCAACTCCATCCAGGCTGTCTGCAAGGAGCGCAGCATCATCAAGCGCGAGCACAGGGCCGGCCTCCATATTACTTCATATATGGCCTCGCACATCATCTATCAGGCGATCGTGTGCCTGATCCAGGTGTTCATCACGCTGGTGATCTTTAAGCTGTTTGGCATGTACTTCCCCAAAGGCGGGCTCCTGACCGGATCCTTTGTCCTTGACCTGACGATCGCCATGTTCCTGATCACCTTCGCGGCGGATATGCTGGCCCTGATGGTCTCATGCATCGCGCACACGACCACGACGGCCATGACCATTATGCCGTTCCTTCTGGTCGTTCAGCTGGTGTTTGCCGGCGGGGTATTTCCGCTGCAGAAGCCGGGATCGAAGTTCATCTCTCAGTTTACGATCAGCAACTGGGGCATTAACGCCGTCAATATCGCTGCCGACTATAACAGCCAGCGCTCCATCATCCTGACACAGGCGGTGGAGACGCTGAACACGGGGGAGCGCGGTGACGATGACCTGATGGACCGCGTCCAGGATGTGCTGGCACTCGAGGAGGTCCAGGACAAGCTGGAGATGTACACCGCATCCAAGCTTCAGGAGCCGAAGTTCGCCTATACCAAAGCGAATTTCTTAAAGTCTCTGGGAATGCTGCTGCTGTTTGCGCTGCTCTATATAATGGTCGGGATCGGCTTCCTGGAATTCATCGACAAGGACAAGCGTTAGGAGGTGCAGCGCATGAGAAAGAACAGAGGTGCTGTCCGTCTCCTGGCGGCGGCAGCAGCGGCTTTCTGCCTGTTTTCCCTTCCCGGCACGCTGCGCGTGCGCGCGGAAGCGGTGGAAAGCGAAACCGAGATGCCTGCGGAGGATGCGGGGGCCGCATCCGGACCGCTTCTTTCGCCGGAGATGATCGGCGAACTCAAAAACCTGATCGACGGGCTGAAGGTGGAAGACATCTATGAGATCGCCAGCACGGCCTGGGGAGTCGGGAACAGCGAAGAATTCAAGAGGCTGATCGAATATCCCGAGATGCAGGCGCTTGTAAAGTCCGCGCTCAAAAAGGGAATTGAGGTGGCTTCCGACGATCCTCAGATGGCGAAGGAGATCCTGGTAACGCTCGGGGTTGAGGAGAGCTACGTGGACCTGCTCGAAGAACTGGTCAGGACAGCAGGCAGCCTGGACATGGATATGGTAGGCGCGCTGCTGGGTTCATTATGACCGGCCCCCTGATCGGTGGAGAAAAGAGGAGCATATGAAAGAACTGACCATTGATGCAAAGACAGAGAACCTGAGCCGGGTCCTCGAATTTGTGGATGAAGAACTGGAGAAGAGCGGGTGCTCCATGAGATCCATGATGCAGATGGATATCGCGGTGGAGGAGATATTTGTCAACATTGCCAACTATGCCTACACGCCGGAGTCGGGCAAGGCCGTGATCCGGGTGGATACCGCGAATGATCCCAACCGGGTGACCGTGATCTTCAAGGATACGGGAACCCCCTACGACCCGCTGGCGAAGGAGGATCCGGACATCACGCTCTCGTCCGAGGAGCGGAAGATCGGAGGCCTTGGGATCTACATGGCCAAGAAGAGTGTGGACGATATCAAATATGAGTATAAAAACGGAGAAAACATACTCTCGATCCGCAAGAATCTGTGATAGAATAGGTGACAGTAGATGGATCTGTCCCGGCTCGAAAGGAGAAATGACCGATGCTTAATATGAAGAAAGATCTCAACGGCAGCGACCTGCTCATCGCTCTGGAGGGAAG
Organism: Lachnospiraceae bacterium UBA4348; assembly: GCA_002394165.1. Taxonomy (GTDB): domain Bacteria; phylum Bacillota; class Clostridia; order Lachnospirales; family Lachnospiraceae; genus Merdiplasma. Next base: position 32,043 of record DGTA01000105.1, read on the forward strand.
ACTGGATACCACAACGGCTCCGATGCTGGAGAGCGAAATGAAATCTTCTCTGGACGGCGTGACCGGCCTTGTGTTTGACATGACGCAGCTGCAGTATATCTCCAGCGCGGGCCTGAGAGTACTGCTTTCCGCGCAGAAGACGATGAACCGCCAGGGAACCATGGTCGTAAAGAACGCTTCCCAGGACATCAAAGAGGTGTTTGACGTCACCGGATTTTCGGATATCCTGACGATCGAATAAAAGGATGGGGCTGTCGCACTAAGTAATTAGTGCGGCGGCCCCATCTTTTGCCTTGAAATCTTTGAAAATTGTGCTAAAATGCTGATGTTAAAGACATATCAATCATCATCTTATCTGTATATGTCTTTAGTTTAGGAATGTAATTAATAAAGGAGGACGTAAAAATGACTAGAAAAACCGGCTTTGCCATTCTGGCAGCTTCTGTACTCTGCCTGGCTGCTCCCGTTTATGCAGAAACATTTACGACAGCGGACGGCGTGCTTTCCATCGAACTTCCGGATGATAGCTGGAAGGAAATACAGGATCCCGTGAAGTGGGTCGCGCTCAGTGACGGTGCCAACGTGATCACCATTGATCATTTTGCCAACGGTGAAACGCTTCCGGCCATGACCATCGCGGATGATCATTATGTAAACGTATATCAGGCTGTCGCTTCCACTCAGAATGAGGTATTCATCATCACCGGCTGTGTGGTGGATGCTGCCAAGATTACGGATGTCTGCAACGCGATCGTTTCCACGAAGGTTCTGCAGTATGATACGAAGCTCGCTGTCAAAAAAGATAGCAACGTCAGTGCCAGCGAATTTTCCGTTGTTGCTCTGGACCAGACCATGTACGCTCTGGCCGGTGTCAATGTGAGGGCAGGCTGCTCCACCGACGACCAGATCCTCGGCGCGATCGAGGCAGGCGGAAGCGTTAAGGTGACCGGCAAGGTACAGAGAAACGGGGAAGACTATGGCTGGTACCAGGTTTCCTACAATTCCGGAACGGGCTATGTGAGCGCCAGCTTCCTGACCGACAAGGCTCCGGAAACTACCTCTTCTTCCGACACGAAGCAGTTCACCGGCGAAGCCAAGACGATCTACGAGATCGACGGCCATGCTGTGACGGTTTATAAAACAGCTGACGGATACTGGTATGACGGCGAGGGCCATCGCTACAGCCGGACAACGGATTATGAGTTCACGGCAGATAACGGTGCCGTTCTTTCCGTTAACAAGCCGCAGGCTAATAACGGCAACACTCCGCTGGCGGACGGTTTCACCGCATTCTGGCAGAACGGGAATGCGACCCATCTGACACCGTACAGTGACGGTTACTATTATTCTTCCGACTGGGTCCGCTATTGGGACAACGGCGACGGATCCTATTCCGGAGCTGACGGAACGACACTCTATGACTATGATCCCTGGTCAGGTACCCCGAGTGACGCGTATGAGTCTGATGCATCCTCATCCCAGTCAGAGGGAACAGCCCACAAGCTGCTCAGCCAGAGCACCGGGTATGCCGTGATCGTAACAGAGAACAGCGACGGTTCCGTCACCGATGAGAGCGGCAACTATTATTACTATGCCGACAACGGCACCATGTATGATGACGCCGGCACCACTTACGATATGCTGTGGTAAAAATTAAAGAAGATGAAAAGCGTGACAGGGGACGGTCGAGAACCGGCCCCTGTCACGTCTCTATGCCTCAATTACGGTTATAAAGAATGGAAACCGACGCTGCGTTTGCCATTTTGGAAGGTTCTCAGACCATATCACGGGAAGAAATCGGACGCAAATACATAGGATTTCTTTTGCATCTGCCTTTTTGAAGGATGTAAGAGGCCAGAATGATGTTGTAAACGGCCGGAATGACAAAAACAGGCAGACGCAAACCATCGAATTTTAAAATGCATCTGCTGTATGGCTGAGGTGGTCACCTGGAAGGTTGCCAAAAAGGCGGACGCAATCCTTCAGAGCTTCGGATGCGTCTGCTTTTAGAGCGTGACAGGGCAGAGCGTGACAGAGCAGAGCGTGACAGAGCAGAGCGTGACAGAGGACTGTCCCCTGTCATCAGCGAGTGACAGAGGTCCGTCCCCTGTCATAGAAGTTTGGCATTTTCAGGCAGTGGGAATTCTTTTTCCCGGGTCTGGAAGCGGGGCGTCCGGATCAGGTCCTGATCCAGGAAATCCCGCACATAGTCCAGGAAGGCTTCTGCCAGCTCCGGGAGCGGGGCGTTTTTGGGATAGGCCAGGACATATTCCACCTTGCGCGGCGGATCGATGATCAGTTTAGTCACGGTATGGGGGTTCGGAGTGTAGGTGGACTGCGGGAAAATGCAGATACCCACGTTCTGTTCCACCAAAGCGACGGCATCCACATGGCTCGAGGTCCGGCAGAGGATGTTCGGAGTGAGGTTCTTCTGACCAAACCAGCCGCGGATCGCCTCCACGCGGGAAGGCCGCTCGGGAACGATCAGAGGCTCTTCCTTCAGATGTTTGAGCCGGATGCAGTCGCCGTCCTGCTTCGCGAGCGGATGGTCCTTCGGGATGATGGCTACCCAGGGCACCTCGGCGAGGGTGATCCCGCTTAAGTGTTCGTTATCATACGGTGCGGCGATCAGGGCAACATCGATCAGGTGATGGAAGAGGAGATCCAGGATATCGTCACTGCTGCCGTTCCGGATGCTGTAGGTGACCAGCGGAAATTCCTCATTAAATCCGGCGATGTAGCGTGCCAGCAGGAAGGGAGCACGCCCTTCCACGACACCGATCTTGAGATGGCCGCTCAGTCTGATCTCATAATTGCCCACTTCCTCGCGGGCAGACTGGGCCAGCTCAAGGATCTGGCGCGCCCGCCGGTACAGGATCTCTCCTGTCGGCGTCAGCGTTAATCCGTTTCGATTCCGGACAAACAGCTGCGTCCCGAAGTCCTCCTCCAGCAGGTGAATCTGGCTGCTCAGCGGCGGCTGGCTCATATTCAGACGTGCGGCGGCCCGGGTGATATTCAGCTCCTCGGCAGCTGTAACAAAATAAGAAAGTGATCGAAAATCCATAGGAAGCTCCTTTGCGCAGCCGGAGTCGGCCCTGCTTTAACGATTTAAAGCTGCACGGACAAGGCCTTTGAAAAGCGGGTGTGCCTCATCCGGCCGGGATTTGAATTCCGGGTGGGCCTGTGTGGCGATGAAGAAGGGATGATCTTTCAGTTCCAGCATTTCGACAATGACTCCGTTGGGGGAAGTGCCGGAAAGGACCATGCCTGCCTTTGTGAGGCTGTCCCGGTAAGCATTGTTGACTTCGTAGCGGTGGCGGTGCCGCTCGCTGATATTATGCTGTCCGTAAAGGCGAAATGCAAGAGTATCTTTTTCCAGGACGCAGGGCCAGGCTCCGAGTCGGAGCGTTCCGCCAAGGTCGGATACGCCCTCCTGGTCGGGCATCAGGTGGATGACCGGCGCGGAGGTGTCCGGGTCGAGCTCGGTGCTGTTTGCATCCTGAAGTCCCAGTACATTCCGGGCAAACTCGATGATCGCAAGCTGCATGCCCAGGCACAGTCCCAGGTAAGGGATCCTGTTTTCGCGGGCATAGCGGATGGCGGTGATCTTTCCCTCCGTACCGCGCACGCCGAAGCCGCCCGGGACGATGATCCCGTCGGCATCGCCAAGCAATGAGGGAACGGTTTCGGGAGTGACGTCCTCTGCTTCGATCCAGCGGATATTCACATGTGCCCGGCAGGCAGCGCCGGCGTGGTTCAGGGCTTCCACGACACTCAGGTACGCGTCGTGCAGCGCCGTATATTTACCGACGAGAGCGATCGTAACGTATGCTGTCGGGTGAAGAAGGCTGTCTGTCATCTCCTCCCAGGCGGCCAGGTCCGGCTCGGGGCAGGGCAGCTGCAGGCATTCGCAGACCGCCTGCGCCAGATTCTCCTTCTCGAGCATCAGGGGGACCTCGTAAAGAGAAGCGGCGTCCAGGTTTTCAAACACCCGGTCCGGCCGGACACTGCAAAACAGCGCGATCTTATCCCGGATCTCTTTCGCGAGCGGAAGATCGGAGCGGCAGATGATGATATCAGGCCAGATGCCCATGCTCTGCAGCTGGCGCACGCTCATCTGCGTAGGCTTTGTTTTCAGCTCGCCGGATGCCTTGATGTAAGGGATGAGGGTGACGTGGATCATGATGACATTCTCACGTCCGACCTGGGAACGGAACTGCCGGATGGCTTCGAGAAAAGGCTGGCTTTCGATATCCCCGACGGTGCCGCCCACTTCTATGATGGAGATGGTATCCTCATCATCGCCGGAAGCCCTGTAAAAGCGGCTCTTGATCTCATTTGTGATGTGCGGGATGACCTGGACGGTGCAGCCGCCGTAGTCGCCGCGGCGTTCGCGGTTTAAGACCGTCCAGTAGATCTTTCCGGTCGTGACATTGGCATCCTTTCCCAGATTCTCGTTGATGAAGCGCTCGTAGTGCCCAAGGTCCAGATCCGTCTCCGTGCCGTCGTCGGTGACGAACACCTCGCCGTGCTGGATGGGATTCATGGTCCCGGGATCAATGTTGATGTAGGGATCGAGCTTCTGCATGGTCACATGAAAGCCCCTGGCCTTTAAAAGCCTTCCCAGGGAGGCGGCCGTGATCCCCTTGCCCAGACCGGACACAACGCCGCCGGTCACAAAAATATATTTAACCATTTCAATTATCCCTTCTTTCAGATCAGAAAGTCATCGCAGACTGTCCTGACCGTCACTGTCCGCTGGCGCCGTAGTTTGAGAGCACCCTTGCGGAAGGATCTGTCACATCGCAGCCCTCCCAGTTCCTGTTCGGCATCCAGAAATCCACGACCATCCCGGATTGGCCGGGATAGTATTTTTCAAAGATCTCCCGGTACAGCAGGGATTCCTTTGTGAACGGGCGCGCGTGCGCAAAGCGGGCGGAGCGCTCTTCCAGATCCTTGTCCGAATACTTTTCTTCGGCATAGCTGATGATATCATCGCGCAGGGAGTGGCCGACGGCATCCGAAAAGGCCGCCTTCTCACGCATCAGGATACTGCGCGGGATGAAGTCATCCTTTTCGAACGCATGCCGCAGGAGATATTTGCCGATTCCGTACCGGTTGAGCTTCTTTTCCGGATCGATTCCCATTACATAGTCCACAAAGGCCAGGTCTCCGAAGGGGACCCTGGCTTCGAGAGAGTTGACGCTGATGCAGCGGTCCGCCCGGAGCACATCGTACATGTGAATCTCCCGGATGCGCTTGCGCGCTTCCTCCTGGAAAGCGGCGGCATCCGGAGCAAAATCGGTATATTTGTATCCGAAGAGCTCATCCGAGATCTCGCCGGTCAAAAGAACCTTGACATCCGTATTCTCACGGATCCACCGGCAGACCAGGTACATGCCCATGGAAGCGCGTATGGTGGTGATGTCATAAGTCCCCAGCGCGTGGATGACATTCTCCAGGGAGCTTAATACGTCCTCCGAAGTGATGATCACTTCATGATGATTGCTGTGAATGTAGTCCGCCACTTCCCGGGCATATTTGAGATCGATCGCATCCTTCTCCATACCGATGGCGAAGGTTTCAATGGGACGTCCCATAGCCCTGGCGGCGATTCCGCACACCAGGGAGGAATCGAGCCCGCCCGAGAGCAGGAATCCGACCGGGACATCCGCGTCCAGACGTGAGAGAACACCTTTTATCAGCAGATCACGGATGTTCCCGCAGACCGTTTCCGTATCGTCACTTATATAGGAGGTCCGTACCGGAGCCGGATCCTTGTAGCAGGTGAAGCTCCCGTCCTTATAATAATGGCCCGGCGGGAACGGCCGGATGGTCTTGCAGACCCCGGTCAGGTTCTTCGCCTCCGAGGCGAAGAGAATGAACCCGTCCCGGTCATAGCCGTAGTAAAGCGGCCGGATGCCGATGGGATCGCGGGCGGCGATGAAGCTGCCGGACGCGGCATCGTAGAGCACCAGCGCGAATTCGGCATTGAGCAGCGGGAACATACCTGTCCCCAGCTTATCGTAAAGGGGAAGCAGCAGTTCACAGTCACTGTCACTTTTAAAAGAATAATTCAGGCTGACCAGGTATTCCCGGAGCGGCCGGAAACCGTACAGCTCCCCGTTGCAGACGCAGGCGTTCCCGTTCAGGACAAAAGGCTGCATGCCCTCGGGAGCAGGTCCCATGATCGACAGACGGTTGAATCCCATCAGGCCGTCTCTGACGGGGAGGATCCGCTGATCGTCCGGACCTCTGGAGACAGTCCTGGAAAGCAGCTGCTCAAACAGCGCCGGATCGGCATCCGGCCTGCACCAGACAAGTATGGAACACATGATCTCATCTCCTTTGCACAAGGTCCGGCGTTCACCCGGACCTTTTAAAAATTAATCCCAAGTATTCCATGCAGAAAAAAGAAAGTCAAGAATCCGGAGCATATGAAATAAGTATGATCAGCCATACGAAAAACGAATGGATACGACATTGACTGTGGGCATTCGAATATGGTAAAAAAACTCACATGAAAAAGCTGCGGTGCAATATGAGCAGGAGGAAAAGCCATGATGATGAATTTGGAAAAGAAAAAATCAGTCCCTGAAATGTACGGAAGCCTCGTATTCAATGACGCTGTCATGCGGGAGAGGCTGCCCAAGGATATCTATAAAGCGGTCCACAAGACGATCGAGAACGGAACGCACCTGGAACTGGATGTGGCCAATACCGTGGCGACGGCCATGAAGGAATGGGCGATCGAACACGGGGCGACCCATTTTACCCACTGGTTCCAGCCGATGACGGGCCTGACTGCTGAAAAGCATGACGGTTTCCTCTCCCCGGAACCGGACGGGAGCGTCATCATGGAATTCTCCGGAAAGGAGCTGGTCCGCGGCGAGCCGGATGCCTCCAGTTTCCCGTCAGGCGGCCTGAGGGCAACCTTCGAGGCCAGGGGCTATACCGCCTGGGATCCTTCCTCTCCGGCCTTCATTAAAGACGGATCGCTGTATATTCCTACAGCGTTCTGTTCTTACACCGGGGAGGCGCTGGATAAAAAAACGCCCCTCCTGCGTTCCATGGAAGCCCTGAGCCGCGAGGCCGTGCGCCTGCTCAGAATGCTCGGAGATGAGGACGTGATCCGTGTGACCACCACCATCGGCTCGGAGCAGGAGTATTTCCTGATCGACAAGGACCTTTACAGGCGCCGCAAGGACCTGCTCTTTACAGGGCGGACGCTGATCGGAGCGCCAGCATCGAAGGGACAGGAGATGGAGGACCATTACTTTGGCGTGTTAAAGCCGAAGGTCTCCGCCTACATGCATGATCTTGAAGAGGAACTGTGGAAACTGGGAGTTCCGGCCAAGACAAAGCACAACGAAGTGGCCCCTTCCCAGCACGAACTGGCTCCGGTGTTCGAGACGGCCAATGTGGCGGTCGATCACAACCAGCTGACCATGGAGGTCATGAAAAAGGTGGCGGACCGCCACAACTATGCCTGCCTGCTTCATGAGAAACCATTTGAGGGAATCAACGGATCAGGCAAGCACAACAACTGGTCCATGATGACCAACACCGGAATCAACCTGCTCGATCCCGGAAAACATCCTGCACAGAATACCCGCTTCCTGGTGTTCCTGATCGCGGTGATCACCGCCGTGGATGAATACGCTGACCTGCTGCGCCTGTCCGTGGCGACGGCCGGGAACGACCATCGGCTCGGGGCCAACGAGGCGCCGCCTGCGGTGATCTCGATGTTTGTGGGAGAGGAGCTGGCCGATGTGCTTGAGAGCATCGAAAAGAACACCAGCTACGAGGACCACATCAAGGTCAAGATGGGAATGGGAGCACCGGTGCTGCCGCACATCACAAAAGACACCACCGACCGCAACCGCACTTCGCCGTTCGCTTTCACCGGCAACAAGTTTGAGTTCCGTATGCCGGGTTCCTCGATCTCGGTGGCGAATGCCAATATCGTCCTGAACACGGCGGTCGCCGAGGCGATCCGGCAGATCAGTGAGGCGATCAGTGATGTTCCGGCCGGGGAGGTCGACCGGGCGCTTCATGCAAAACTCAGGGAAATGCTGATCGATCACAAGAGAGTCCTGTTCAACGGAAACGGTTATACCGACGAGTGGATCGAAGAGGCGGCCAGGAGAGGCCTTGACAACCTGAAATCTGTGCCGGACTGCATGCCCAGGTGGATCAGTGACAAGAGCATTGATCTGTTTACCAGGCACGGAATATTCACAAAGGAAGAAATCTGGTCCCGCTATGAGATCCTGCTGGAGAACTACGTCAAGACCATTCACATTGAATCGCTGACCATGCAGGAGATGGTGAGAAAGGATTTTATCGCCGGCCTGGTCGCCTATATGAAAGAACTGTCCTCGGAAGCCGGTGAAAAGAGGAACATCCTGCCCGGCGCGAAATGTGCCCTGGAGCAGACGACGCTTGGCACGCTTGATGAAGCGGCCGGAGAGATCCTGGAGAAACTGGACAAACTGGAGAAGGATACCGCTCAGGCAGAAGCATCGGAGGATCTGCTCGAGAGCGCTTCCCTTTACCAGAGCTGTGTCCTGGCGGATATGGAAGCGCTGCGCGCCGTTGTGGATGAAGCCGAAAAACTGATCCCGGATGAATTCCTGCCGTACCCGACCTACGGGAAGATCCTGTTCTCGCTCAGGTAAGAAAAGAGGAAAGACCATGCCAGACAACAGACGCAATACCGCCAGTATTGACATTGAAAGGGATGCCTGCGGGATCGGCGCTGTCGTGAACATAGACGGACACCGTGATCACAAGGCAGTGGACGACGCTCTCCACATCGTGGAGAAACTTGAACACCGGGCCGGAAAGGACGCGACCGGCCAGGTGGGAGACGGCGTGGGCATACTGCTGCAGGTCTCACACCGTTTCTTCCGGAAAGCGGCCGCGCAGGCGGGAATAAACATCGGTGAAGAGACGGACTACGGCATCGGCATGTTTTTCCTTCCGGCGGACAACATGAAACGGACATTCGCGATGCGGATGATGGAAGTGATCCTGGAGAAGGAAGGACTTCCGCTGCTGGGCTGGCGCAGGGTGCCGGTCGAAGAGCAGATCCTGGGGCAGGCAGCCCTGGACTGCATGCCCTGCATCATGCAGTGCTTTGTGGGGCGGCCGGCAGGCGCTGAGAAGGGGATCGGGTTTGACCGGAGACTGTATGCGGCCCGGCGGGAATTTGAGCAGAGCTCGGAAGATACCTATATCTGTTCATTCTCCTCACGCACGATCGTCTATAAAGGAATGTTCCTTGTGGGACAGCTGCGTCGGTTCTACCCCGATCTGCAGGACCCGGACTATGAGACGGCCATCGCCATCGTTCACTCCCGTTTTTCCACGAATACGACGCCTTCCTGGCACCGGGCGCATCCGTACCGGATGATCGCGCACAATGGTGAGATCAATACTATCCGGGGCAACATTGACCGCATGCTGGCCAGGGAAGAGACCATGTCGTCCACACTGCTCGACAAGGACCTGGACAAGATCTACCCGGTGGTAAATGCCTCGGGGTCGGATTCGGCGATGCTCGACAACACGCTGGAATTCTTATACATGAACGGCATGGATCTTCCCCTCGCGATGATGATCACCATTCCGGAGCCCTGGAAGCACAACGATTTCATGGACCGGAAGAAAAAGGATTTCTATCATTATTACGCGACGATGATGGAACCGTGGGACGGCCCGGCAGCGATCCTGTTCACCGATGGGGAACTGGTCGGCGCCACCCTGGACCGGAACGGGCTGAGGCCTTCCCGCTATTATGTGACGGACGAGGGACGGCTGATCCTTTCCTCCGAGGTGGGGGTGCTCGATATCGATCCGGCCCGCATCATAAAGAAAGCAAGGCTGGAGCCGGGGCGGATCCTGCTGGTGGACACGGTCCGGAAAAGGATCGTGTCCGATGAGGAATGCAAGGCGTACTATGCCTCCAGAAGTCCGTACGGAGAGTGGCTGGACGGGAATCTTCACCACCTGGCCACGCTGACCATCCCGAACAAGAAGATCCCGGTGCATACGCAGCAGACGCGGGACAAGCTTTATAAGGCGTTCGGATACACCTATGAGGATGTGAAGGAGCTCATCCTGCCCATGGCGAAGACCGGGATCGAGCCCACCGTCTCCATGGGGCATGATGTGCCGCTGGCCATGATGAGCGATCATCATCAGCCGCTGTTCCACTATTTCAAGCAGCTGTTTGCCCAGGTAACCAATCCGCCGATCGATTCGCTGCGCGAGAAGATCGTTACCGATACCACCGTCTACATCGGCTCGGACGGCGACCTGCTCAGGGAAAAGGCGTCCAACTGCCGGGTGCTCGAGGTGGAGAATCCCATCCTGACCGGGGTGGATCTGATCAAGATCAGGGCTCTCGATATGCCGGGCCTGAAAGCGTCAACGATCTCGCTTTTGTATTACAAGAATACCTCCCTGGAGAAAGCCCTGGACCAGCTGAACATCCTGGTCGACCGGGCTGTGAGTGAAGGGAATAACATCATCATCCTCTCCGACCGGGGAGTGGATGAAAACCATATGCCGATCCCGTCCCTGCTGGCGGTCTCCTCCGTGGAACAGCACCTGGTGAGGACTAGGAAGAGGACGGCCGTCTCCCTCATCCTGGAGAGCGCCGAGCTGCGGGATGTCCACCAGGCAGCCGCCCTGCTCGGATTCGGCGCGCGGGCGGTGAACCCGTACCTGGCCCATGAGTGCATTGCGGAGATGATCGACCTGGGCCTTCTTGACAAGGATTACCACACCGCGATCGATGATTATAACCGGGCTCTTCTGGGGGGCGTGGTGAAGATCGCCGCCAAGATGGGCATCAGTACCATCCAGTCGTATCAGTCGGCGAGGATCTTTGAAGCGGTCGGCCTGAGCAGGGACGTGATCGACCGGTATTTCACCGGGATCGTCAGTGAGGTGGGCGGAATCGGACTCAAAGAGATCGGGGAGGATGTGTCCATACGGCATGATCACGCCTTTGACCCGCTGGGTCTTACCGTGGATACCACGCTCGATTCCACCAGCTTCCACTCGCTTCGCAGCGGCGCCGGGCAGGAGGACCATCTCTACAGTCCAAGGACCATCATTCTGCTTCAGCAGGCTGTCCGCAGCGGCTGCTTTGAGAAGTTTAAAGAATACACCGCCATGGTGGACGAGGAGAACCGCCCGCATACCCTCCGGGCGCTCCTGGAGCTGGTCCCGGCCGCCGAGCCTCTGGATATCGATGAGGTGGAGAGCGCCGAAAGTATTGTCCGGCGCTTCCAGACCGGCGCGATGTCCTACGGATCCCTTTCAAAGGAAGCTCACGAGACGCTGGCGGCTGCCATGAACACCCTGGGCGGCCGGTCCAATACCGGAGAAGGCGGTGAGGATCCGGCCAGGTTCGGGACTATCAGAAACAGCGCCGTCAAACAGGTGGCCTCGGGCCGCTTCGGCGTGACGAGCGCGTACCTTAACTCCGCGTCGGAGATCCAGATCAAGATGGCGCAGGGCGCCAAGCCCGGAGAGGGCGGACACCTGCCCGGGAGAAAGGTCTATCCGTGGGTTGCCGCGACGCGGTTCTCCACGCCCGGCGTCTCCCTGATCTCCCCGCCGCCCCATCACGATATCTATTCGATCGAGGACCTGGCACAGCTGATCTATGACCTGAAAAATGCCAACAAGGATGCGCGGATCTGCGTAAAGCTGGTTTCGGAGGCGGGCGTCGGAACCATCGCTTCCGGCGTGGCCAAGGCCGGGGCCGGAGCTATTTTGATCTCCGGATACGACGGGGGTACCGGTGCGGCACCGTATTCGAGCGTTCATCATGCCGGCCTGCCCTGGGAACTGGGGCTGGTTGAAGCCCATCACGTCCTGGTGGAGAACGGTCTTCGCCAGCGAGTGGTCCTGGAGACGGACGGCAAGCTGATGAGCGGCCGGGATGTGGCGATCGCGGCGCTTTTGGGCGCCGAGGAATTCGGCTTTGCCACGGCGCCGCTGGTGTGTATGGGATGCATGATGATGCGTGTCTGTTCGAAGGATACCTGCCCGGTCGGCATCGCAACCCAGAATGAGACGCTCAGGAAGCGCTTTTCCGGGAAGCCGGAGCATGTGATGAACTTCATGCTCTTTATTGCTGAGGAACTGCGTCAGATCATGGCGAAGATGGGCTTTCGCACCGTTGCCGAGATGGTCGGGCGCACCGACAGGCTCCGCATGAAAGAAACGGCCCGGCCGGAGCGCGCCCGGATGGCTGACCTTTCGAAGATCCTGGACACCTCCTGCGTAAAGGAGGGCGGCTGTCACTTCTGCGAGGAGGAGCTTTACGATTTCAGGCTCGAACAGACACCGGATGAAAGGATCCTCATCCCGGAGGCGGAGAGAAGGATTGGCGCCCCGGGCGGTCCTTCCGCCGGGAAAGGACAGGCCGCGGGCCGTGATCCGGTCCGTGTGAAGGTCAGCAGCACCGACCGGACCTTCGGGACCCTGCTGGGGAGTTATATCACGAAAAACTATCCCTCCGGCCTGGCGGAGGATACCTTCGTGGTGGAGGCCGAGGGGGGCGGCGGCCAGTCGTTCGGCGCTTTCCTTCCGCAGGGCGTGACCATCCGCCTGACCGGAGATTCGAACGATGGCTTCGGAAAGGGGCTTTCCGGCGGAAAGCTAGTGGTGGTGCCGCCGGAAAATGCCGGTTATGTCTCCCATGAAAACATCATCATCGGAAATGTGGCTCTTTACGGAGCCACCTCCGGAAAAGCCTATATATGCGGGGTTGCCGGAGAACGGTTCTGCGTCCGCAACTCAGGCGCGGTGGCGGTCTGTGAGGGCTGCGGCGACCATGGCCTGGAGTACATGACGGGCGGAAGGGCGCTGATCCTCGGTCCCACCGGAAAGAATTTCGCGGCTGGCATGAGTGGCGGCATCGCCTATGTGCTCGACCGGGAGCACACGCTGTATCTTCGCATGAACAAGGAGATGGCAGCTCTTTGTGAGGTCACGGAGAAATATGATATCGCCGAGCTTCGGAGCATCCTGGAGGATTACGTGAGGGAGACCGGTTCAACGTTCGGCCGGGAGGTGCTCGCACATTTTGAGGAGTACCTGCCTGATTTCAAACGCATCGTTCCTCATGATTACCAGCGTATGCTCAGCGCCATCAGCCGGTTCGAGGAGCAGGGCATCGGGCACGACAACGCAGTCCTGGAGGCTTTCCGGGAAATGGAAGCGATGTGACGGGGGAGTGATTATGGGTAAGATGACAGGATTTCTGGACTATGAAAGAGTGTCGAACGGGGACATTCCCCCACAGAGACGGATCCGCACCTTTGAGGAATTCCATACGCCCCTTGACGAGAACAGGAGGCGCGAGCAGGCCGGCAGGTGCATGAACTGCGGCGTCCCGCTCTGCCAGTCGGCGATGGTTCTTTCAGGGATGGTGACGGGATGTCCGCTCCACAACCTGATCCCGGAATGGAATGACCAGATCTGGGAAGGACACGATGAGCATGCCTTCTCGAGGCTTGCAAAGACCGCCAGCTTCCCGGAGTTTACCGGTCGTGTCTGCCCCGCTCTTTGCGAAAAGGCATGCATGTGCGGTCAGCACGGCGAGCCGGTAACTGTCAGGGATAATGAGTTGTTCCTGATCGAGACCGCTTTTGCAGAGGGCTTCATCAAACCGCGTATTCCCGCTGTAAGAAGCGGGAAGAAGGTTGCAGTGGTGGGCAGCGGGCCCTCCGGCCTGGCGGCGGCGGATCTGCTCAACCGCAGGGGACACTCTGTGACGGTCTTTGAGCGTGAAGACCGGATCGGCGGTCTTCTGATGTATGGCATCCCGAACATGAAACTGGACAAGAAGGTGATCGCCCGCCGGCAGAAGCTGATGGAGGCGGAGGGCGTCAACTTTGTCACCGGATTTGATGTGGACAGCAGTGAGAAAGCCGACCGGCTCACCTCTGACTTTGACGCGGTGATCCTCTGCTGCGGAGCCAAACAGCCCAGGGCCCTTAGCGGCACTGTGCGCGGTCTGAAGGGGGAGGAGATGCCCTTTGGCGTAAGTGACGTCAAAGGAGTTCATTTTGCGGTCGATTTCCTGACACAGACGACAAAGAGACTGCTCTCATGCGGCAGCTTGGAAAGTGAAGCCCTGCAAAAGGCCGGAGCCAGCTGGCCAAGCGCCGGTGGAAAGCATGTGGTGGTCGTAGGCGGCGGAGATACGGGAAATGACTGTATCGGGACGGTGATCCGCCAGGGATGCAGCAGTGTCACCGCCCTGGAGATGATGAGCGCGCCGCCTGTGCAGAGGGCTCCCTCCAATCCGTGGCCGGAATGGCCGAAGGTGCTTAAGACAGACTACGGCCATGAAGAAGGAATCTTCCTTTACGGAAAGGATCCGAGGATCTATGAGACTACAGTCAAAGACTTAATTGTCAATAAAAAAGGGGAACTGAAAAAGATCCGTACCGTCAAAGTCGCCTTCGAGGGAAGAGTCATGAAAGAAGTGCTGGGAAGTGAACAGGTCCTTCCCTGTGACCTTCTACTGATCGCCGCCGGCTTTACAGGCTGCCAGCCCTATACGGCCGAGGCATTTGGACTGGAGCGCACCGAGCGGGGAACCCTTTCCTCGCATCTCCATCGGACGGACCGGGCGGGTGTCTTCACAGCAGGGGATATGCGGCGGGGACAGTCGCTGGTTGTGTGGGCCATCGCCGAGGGGAGAGACTGCGCCCGGGAGGTGGATGAGTTCCTGATGGGATATTCAGAATTATGACACAGAACCGTCCCCTGTCAGAAAAGCACAGATCTCATCATCGGAGGTACTCTCGAAATCAATCTTCACGTCCGCGTACCCGGCGGGTTTTTCCTGCTTGCGGTTGATCCAGACGGTATGCCAGCCGGCGTCTGATGCGCCGGCTATATCTGATTCGAAGGAATCGCCCACCATCCAGAGCTTGTCCGGGGGCAGGCCTGTCTTTTCCTCAAAGGCCCGGAAGATGCGCGGATCGGGCTTTATGATCCCGATGTCGCCGGAGGCGAGTACGTTTTCCTCCCGGAAGTATTTCCAAAGGCCCATGGCCTGTATCTTGCCGCGCTGCCTGTCGGACGGACCGTTGGTCAGGACTCCGACCGGACATCCACGCTGGTGCAGGGACTCGAGCAGGTCTTTGTAAACCGGAATGGGATCGATCTCATTCTGGTTTTTTGCGTAGAGTTGTTCAAAAGCAAGGGCTGTCTCAGGGCTGAGCTCCACGCCCAGGTCCCGGTAAGTTAAGGTCGTTCGCAGGATCAGCATCTCCTCCATGGAGATTTTTCCTTCCGCCCGCATCTGAAAGGCTTCTTCCTTCCGGATGCGGTTTCTCTCTTCCAGCAGCTGCTCATCCAGACCGGGCCGGCCGCCGAAGAATTCCCGGTAAGTCTTCAGATAGAGCTCTGATCTTAGATAGAGGGTCTCATCGATGTCAAATACGATCATTTCTGTATATCCTTTGCACAGGGATATCCGTAAGCGCTTTCGGCATTTTCCGCCGCCCGGATGATGGCCTCGCTGATCACTTCGGCGGCGAGGGTTCCCACCAGGTCCTGATCGGCATTCACATCCCCGACCGAGACGGCATAGATGCTGTCGCCGTCTGCCGTCGTGTGGACGGGGCGGATGGAACGGGCATAGCCGTCGTGGCCCATGCCGGCGATCTTGCAAAGCTGCGCCTTCCCGAAGGAGGCGTTGGTGATCACGACCGCGAGGGTGGTGTTGCCCACGAACTTGTTATCCACGGCTTCGATGGATGCTTTCATGTATTCTTCAGTACTCTCAAGCGTCTTTTTATCCTCCGAGAGGAGACCGGCGATCTGCTCACCGTTTTTCCAGTCAAACACGTCACCCAGGGCGTTGACCACGACGATCGCTCCTACCTGAAGTTCGCCGATCTGCAGGGCATAGCTGCCGATCCCGGTCTTCATGCATCTTTCCATGCCGGCGATCTTGCCGACGGTGGCGCCGCAGCCGACGCCGTAATTCCCGTCCCGGTAATTGGGCGTTTCCATGGCCAGTCTCGCCGCCTCGTATCCCATCGCCTCATCCGGCCTCGTAAACGTGTCCGCGACGGTCAGGTCAAAAATATCCGACTGGACCACCAGCGGCACTTTTGTTACGCCGACATCAAACCCGATGCCCTTTTCCTCCAGGTATTCCATCACGCCGTTCGCAGCCCCGAGCCCGAAAGCGCTGCCGCCACCGAGGACGATCGCGTGGATGGAATCCGCCGCCATGAGCGGATCGAGCAGGAGCGGCTCCCTGGAAGCCGGGCCGCCGCCTCTCACGTCAAGTCCGGCCCGCATGCCGTTCTCGCATACGATCACCGTGCATCCGGTGCCCGCTTCTTCATTTTCGGTCTGGCCGATCTTTACACCCGGAATGTCCGTGACCGGGATCTCTCTTTCCTGCGCATGGGCGGCTGTTGCGGTCAGCGACACAGTAAGAAGCGCTCCCAGAAACGCCATCATTATATAATTCATCTGAAATATCCTCCTTTTCGGGGCAGTCTGCGTCCTGCCGTCAGGCATACAGTTCCTTCAGGATCAGCACGGTGATCCCGGGATTGTCTCCGGGCATGATCCTCTTGATCCGGTCATCATACCGGTACCAGTCATGGATCATGGTGCGAAGACTGGTCCCGCGGTGATATCCGTGGACCAGGTGGATCTGGTAGGTGGAAGGACCGGCTTTTTCGAGCGCCCGGTCGATCACTTTGACCGCTTCTTCCTGCCGGAGACCGTGCAGATCGATCTTTATAAAAGCTTCACTCATCGCGAAACACCTCCTCTGACCTTGATCGGCTGATTCTATTGTACCATATTATGCAGCGGGATGCCTGGCTTCCAGGATATCCGCTTCCCCGGCACAGACCCCGGTGGCAGAGGCAGCCATCACGGAGGCGGTCAGCAGGAACCAGGTCGCCAAGAGCCGGTAAGTCAAGGATTGATGGCATAATGTCTGACACAATAACCTAAATGAAAAATAAATAATAAAAAATGTAAAATAAAGTTGACAAGATGCCATTGGGGTGTTATTATGCTTTCAGAAGCTTCCGAAGAGCAGTAACGCTCCCTGTCCCAATTGATATGGTAATTGATAAATGAAAAATATGGAGGAAATGATCATGAATGGTTCTGTTATGAAATCTGCCGGTTTTGCTGTTGGTCTGCTGGTTGCCCTGGTATTGGGTGTTCTTCTTTTAAAAATGATGAATAAAGACAAAAGGATTGCGACAAAATATGATGAGATGCAGGAGATCATCCGCGGAAGAGCTTATAAATATGCTTTCTGGACTGTCATAGTGTGTGAAGCTGTCCTGATCGTGATGGATAGTTTTTTCGCAGCTCAGATGCCGTTATCCACAGGTATTCTTCAGTTTCTTGTGATCATCATCGGAGTCATGGTACAGGTTACCTACTGCATCTGGCATGACGCCTACATCGGTCTGAACACGAACACCGGCCGTTTTATCATCTGCATGCTGCTGATCGGCGGGTTCAACCTGGTGCTTGCAGTCATGGCTGTTATTGACGGAAGAATGGTTCAGGACGGCGTACTTCAGACGCCCTTCCTGAATGGGGTCTGCGGTCTGCTCTGCCTGGCAGTGATGGCGGAGGTCATCATCAAAAATGCCGTCACCGGTAAAGAGAAGGAGGATTAAGCGATGAAAAACCTGAAGCTGAAAGCAGCGCGGGCCGGGCGCGATCTTTCTCAGGATGAGCTGGCGAAAGCGGCCGGCGTTTCCCGGCAGACGATCAGCGCGATCGAAAAAGGGGATTACAATCCTACCATCAATCTCTGCATCAGTATCTGCAGGATCCTGGGAAAGACGCTGGACGAACTGTTCTGGCCGGATGAATGAAATTGGTCACCCGTTATGGTAAAATAAACAAAAACCGGAACGGAGAAAACGAAAAATGAGATATATACTGATCACCAACGATGACGGTATCTGTGCGGACGGACTGGTCCGCCTGGCCCGCGCGGCCGCGGCATTTGGAGATGTCTGGGTGGTGGCGCCGGACGGGGAGAGGAGCGCTGCTTCGCACAGGATCACCCTGCATAAAGAGATCTTTGTGAAGCCCTGCGACTTCCCGGTGGAGGGAGTTCATGCCTTCGCATGCAGCGGTTCACCGGCAGACTGTGTCCGGGTGGGCTGCCTTGGCCTGATGCCGCAGCGGCCGGATGTGCTGCTTTCCGGGATCAACCGCGGATACAACGCGGGGACTGACCTGCAGTATTCCGCCACGGCGGGCGCGGCGTTCGAAGGCGCCTTCCAGGGGATCCCTTCCATTGCTTTTTCGGAGGGCTTCAAGGGCTTGCATGAGGTCACGGATCTTTACCTGGAAGGAATGCTTGAGGAGGCAATGCAGGTAAGACCCGGCAATGGCAGGATATGGAACATCAATTTCCCGGAATGCCCGAAAGAAGAGTGCCGGGGCATCTGGCGCGGTGCCGGGACCGCTGACACCTCATTTTATTCGGATCACTATACAATGGAGAGAATGGAAGACGGGACACTGAAGTTCCACGTGAAGGGAGAGAAAGGTGTCCCTGCAAAGGAAGGGACAGACCTTTGGGCCCTGAAGGAAAAGTACGTGTCCGTCGGTTTTGTGAACAATGTCGGGCGCTCGAACGAGGATGGAGGAGAGGAAAAATGATCATCCGGAATGCCAGGATCTTTCGGCAAGAGGGCTGTTTCCGGGACGGTGAGATCCGGATCGAAGGCCGTTTTTTTGAGGAAATAAAGCTTACGGCGGCCAGGGAGACAGGCCCTGCTGCACAGACGGCGGATGACGGCGGGGAGCCGGTGATCGACGCCCATGGTCTTTATGCCATCCCGGGCCTGGTCGACATCCATCTCCACGGCTGCATGGGGCATGACATCTGCGAAGGAACGCGGGAAGCTGTCCGGACGATGTGTGAGGGAGAACTCGCCCACGGTGTGACCGCCATCGTGCCGACGACCATGACCTATGACGAGGAGACGCTCTCAAAGGTGATGGAAGCGGTGAGGGAATACCGGCTCTCCCAGGATGAAGCCGCTGCCTCAGATCCGCCGGGTGCGTACCTGTACGGTGTCCGCATGGAGGGCCCGTTCATTTCACCTAAAAAGATGGGGGCGCAGAACCCCGCATTTATCAGGGATCCCGACATCGATATGTTCCGAAGGCTCCAGGAGAGAGCGGGCGGAGCGATCCGGATCTGTGATATGGCGCCGGAGCAGCCCGGAGGGATGGAGTTTATCCGTGAACTGAAGGACGAGGTCCGGATCAGCATCGCTCATACGACGGCGGATTACGAGACGGCAAAGGCCGCATTCGGAGCCGGCGCGTGTCATGTGACGCATCTTTTCAACGCCATGCCGCCGCTCTCGCACCGTGCGCCGGGGGTGATCGGCGCCGCGGCGGATGCGGAAAATGCCGCCGTCGAGCTGATCTGCGACGGAGTCCATATCCATCCTAGCGTGATCCGGGCCGCCTTCCGCCTGTTCGGGGATGAGAGGATCTGCCTGATCAGCGACAGCATGATGGCGGCGGGACTTCCGGACGGGGAGTACTCCCTGGGTGGACAGAAAGTGTTCGTTCACGGGAAAAATGCAGTTCTGGAGGACGGGACCCTCGCCGGAAGCGTTTCCTTCCTGAGCGACTGCCTGCGGACGGCGGTGGCAGGAATGGGGATCGCGCCGGAAAGCGCCGTGAAGTGCGCGACCGTCAACCCCGCCAGGGCGGCAGGCATATTTGACCGGTGCGGGAGCATTGATGAGGGCAAGAGCGCCGATCTGCTGCTGGTGGATGAAAACATGAACATACAGACTGTTATCAGCGCGGGCAGGGTGTTATAATTTTATGTCAGGGGACTGTCCCCTGTCATATTTGGAGGTATACGATGCATAAGGAATTTTTAATGGGAAATGAGGCGATCGCGCTGGGCGCCCTCGCGGCTGGGGTGAACCTGGTTGCGGGATATCCCGGGACTCCTTCCACGGAGGTGCTGGAGACCGCTGCCAAAAGAAGCGGACCGGACGTCCATGTTGAGTGGTCGGTGAATGAGAAGGCGGCTATGGAAGTGGCGGCCGGCGCGGCTTACTGCGGTGCGCGGGCGCTGGTGACGATGAAGCAGGTGGGGCTGAACGTGGCCTCCGACCCGCTCATGAGTCTTGAATATATCGGTGTGAAGGGCGGCATGGTGATCCTTGTCGCGGATGACCCGGGACCGATCTCCTCCCAGACGGAGCAGGATACCCGGACGTTCGGCATGTTCTCAAAGGTGCCGGTCTTTGATCCGTCCTCCGTGCAGGAGGCCTATGAAATGATCCAGGAGGCCTTTGACTTTTCGGAAAAATACCATACCCCGGTCTTTTTCCGGGCGACAACCAGGATCGACCACGGCTATGAAACCATCGACGCGGCGGATGAGAAAGAATACCGCCGGAACAGGCCGGAGGGCTTTGTGAAGGATCCCTCCCGCTGGGTCATTTTTCCGAGGCTGTCGTTCAAAAATCATGCCCTGATCGAAGAGCGCAACGAACAGCTGAAAACAGTGCTGTCCGACTATCCGCGCAACGAGATCCGCCCCGGAACGGGGAGAAGCCGCAAAGGGATCGCCACCCAGGGGATCAGCTTCATGTATACGCTCGACTCGCTTCACGGCCGCGACGCGAAGGTGCTGCGGGTCGCCACGCCGTTCCCGTTTCCCGAGAAGAAGGCGCTGGAGTTCCTGGAGGGACTGGACGAGGTGCTGTGCGTGGAAGAGCTCGATCCGGTGATCGAGCGTGCCCTGATCTTCATCTGCGGCAAATACGGTCTGGATGTGAAGATCCGCGGCAAGATGAGCGGCGATATCCCGCGCTCGGGTGAGAACTCGATGGAGATCGTCGGGAAGGCGCTGGACGCATTCCTGGGGAAAGCGGATGCTTCGGCCGAAAAGGCCGGCGAGCTGCCCGCTCCGCCGCCTCTTCCCGTGCGCCCGCCCGTGCTGTGCGCGGGATGTCCTCACAGGGCATCCTTCTATGCGGTCAAGACGGCGATGAAGGGCAAAAAGACCATCTACTGCGGGGATATCGGCTGTTACACACTGGGCAACGCGGCGCCGCTGGATATGTGCGACACCTGCCTGTGCATGGGAGCCGGCATCGGCATCGCACAGGGTGTGTTCCACACCGAGCCGGATACTTCCTGCTTCGCTTTTGTGGGAGATTCGACATTTTTCGCCTCCGGCATCACGGAGGTGGTCAACGCATTCTATAATCAGGCGGACCTGACCCTGATCGTGCTGGATAATTCCACTACGGCGATGACCGGCCATCAGCCCCACCCGGGCACCGGCCGGACCGTGAAAGGCCAGGTGGTGGAAAAAGTGAGCATCGAGCGGGTGCTCCGGGCCATCGGACTGACCTTCGTGGAGACTGTGGATCCGCTCGACTATCCCGAAGCGGTGGATACCGTGAAAAGGGCAGCCGGTGAAAAAGGCGTGAAAGCGATCATCTTCCGCTCGCCCTGCGTAGCGCTGACAAAACCCAAAGGCCGCTCGGTTGTGGATCCGGAGCGGTGCATCGGCTGCGGAAAATGCATCCGCGAGCTCGGATGCCCGGCCCTGATCCGGGACGAGGACGGGAAAAAGGCAAGGATCGACACATCGCTCTGCACCGGATGCACGCTGTGTGAGCAGATCTGCCCGGCGGGCGCCATCAGCGGCGGAACGAAAAACGATACTGCAGGGAAAACGGAGGGAGAGTCATGAGTAAGAACATTATCCTGTGCGGCGTGGGCGGCCAGGGAACCATTCTCGCCTCCCGGCTCATCGCCTCCGCTGCCATGAAAAAAGGACTGAGAGTGATCACCGCGGAGACCATCGGCATGGCGCAGC
>DGTA01000105.1:54020-54753 GCA_002394165.1 Lachnospiraceae bacterium UBA4348
GCATGGCGCAGCGCGGAGGCAGCGTGCTGTCCCATCTGCGCATCGGGGAGGAAGCGGGATCGCCGCTGATCGCGAAGGGAGAGGCGGATCTGATCATCGGATTTGAACCGGGAGAGAGCGTCCGGGCACTGCCGTTCCTGAAAAAGGACGGCGTGGTGGTGACCAGCTCCCGGCCAGTCATGCCGGTGAGCGCCATGATCGGCGCTTCCGTCTATGACGACAAGGCCATGATCGCCTACCTGAAGGAGAATATACAAAATCTTGTCATTGTGGACGCCGCGGCAGCCGAGGAGACCCTCGGCAGCGCCAGGACGCTCAATACGGTGCTTCTGGGGGCAGCCCTGCGAAGCGGCGGACTGGATATCTTAAGTCTTTCGGACATTACGTCGGCCATAGAGGAGAAGGTCGCCGAGCGCTTCCGGGAACTGAATCTGAAGGCCCTGGCGTGGGGCATGGAGGAGCATTAAGGAAAGGGGAACAAAAATGCAGATCAGCGAAAAACAGCTTGAGCAGGTCAACCGTCAGATCGAGAGACTGATAAAGGCCGATAATTTCTACGGCAGGCGCCTGAAGGAGGCGGGAGTCGAAAAACTCACCTCCCCGGAGGACTTTGAGTCGCTTCCGTTTTCCGAGAAGCAGGATCTTCGGGATGCTTATCCGCTTGGCCTGATGGCCTGCCCGGAGGAGGAGGTCGTCCGGATCCATTCGTCGTCGGGAACGACGGGAAAACCCG
>DGTA01000007.1 GCA_002394165.1 Lachnospiraceae bacterium UBA4348
AACTCCAGCGACGGTGTGATGATCACGAAGGACTTCAACCTCATCAACATTGACTTCTATATGGAGTACCGTGTGAACGATCCGGTGGCTTATCTCTATAACTCCCGCAATCCGGAAGAGATCCTGAAAAACATCGCTCTGGCCAGCATTCGCAGCACGGTCGTCAACTACACGGTCGATGAGGCCATGACCACCGGCAAGAGCGCGATCCAGTCCGAGGTCAAATCCAAGATGGTAGAGGAGCTTTCGGAACAGAACATCGGCCTGCAGATCGTAAACATTACGATTCAGGATGCGGAACCGCCCACGGCGGAGATCATCAACGCCTTCAAGAATGTGGAGACGGTAAAGCAGACGGCGGAGACCACGATCAACCAGGCTAATAAATACGCCAGTGAGCAGATCCCGGCCGCGGAAGCGGAGGCCGACCGCATTATTCAGAGTGCCGAAGCTCAGAAGGCTTCCCGCATTGCGGAGGCGGAAGGCCAGGTGGCACGCTTTAACGCCATGTATGAGCAGTATGCGCTCAATCCGCTGATCACCAAGCAGCGTATGTTCTACGAGACCATTGAGGATATCCTTCCGGATCTGAAGGTCATCATCACCGATGGAAGCACGCAGACCATGCTGCCGGTCGAGAGCTTTGCCACCGTCACGACGGAGAACGGGGAGGGCTGACAGATGAAAAAGAACATCATAAAAACACTGGGAATCGTCGTTCTGGTTCTGGCGCTGATCCTTGTCGGCAACTGCCTGTATACGGTCCATCCAAAGGAATATGTGGCGGTGCGCCAGTTTGGCCGCATTGTCGATATCAAAAGCGAACCGGGTCTGTACTTGAAAACGCCCTTCGTCCAGAGCATCCAGCGTGTCAGCGCTGCGACGATCCTGTATGACGTGCCGGCCTCGGATGTTATCACGCGGGACAAAAAGTCCATGATTTCGGATAACTATATCCTCTGGCGCGTGACGGAACCGACCAAGTATATCCAGACTTTGAATGCGATCGAAGGCCGCGCGGAGGAGCGCATTGAGGCGGCAGTGTATAATTCACTGAAAAAGATCATCTCCGGTATGACCCAGGATGAGATCATTGCCGCCCGGGGCGATAAGCTAAACGGCATGATCACCCAGGACGCCAACGGCGATATCCAGGTCTACGGAATTGAGATCATTCAGTCCCAGATCAAAGCTCTGGATCTTCCGGACGATAACAAAAATGCCGTGTACAATCGTATGATCTCCGAGCGTGAAAACATCGCGGCCAGCTATGCCGCCGAGGGCAAAGCCGAGGCGCAGAAGATTCGCAACGATACGGACAAGCAGGTCGCCATCAAACTGGCCGATGCGGAAAAGCGCGCCGCCACGCTGATCGGCGAGGGTGAAGCCGAGTATATGAGCATCCTGCAGGGCGCCTATAACACAGCGGATAAGGCGGAGTTTTATAACTTCATCCGCAGTCTCGACGCCATGAAAGAATCCATGACCGGCGGTAACAAGACGATCATTCTGGATAAAGACTCCCAGATTGCCCAACTGTTCTACGGCGTGTCCACGATGGATTAATGGAATGACACTTCCAAAAGCTCCTGCTGTGTTTAATGCGGCAGGAGCTTTTTGTGATTCTTGCACATAAAAAAGAAAAGATTTCAAATTGGACTTGGAATTGACAGCCAAAGGCGCTATAATAATTGTGTATATAGATAACGAAAAGGAGTTTTGCCGCCATGGATGAAAAATACTTATCCTACATCCCCCGCGACGACATATATCTTTTTAATACCGGCAACGCCACGAAAGCCTGGCTTTGCTTTGGCTGTACCTATGTACAGGAGCTGAATGCCTACCGCTTCATCGTCTGGGCGCCCAATGCCAGGCGCGTCAGTCTGGTGGGTGAATTCAATGACTGGAATCCGGATGCCGCGCCGATGGAAAGGCTGGAAGGCGGCGTGTGGGCGATATTCATGGAAGGTCTGCACGACTGCCTGTGCTATAAATACTGCATTGACGGCGCGGACGGAAGGCGTGTTCTGAAGTCCGACCCCTTTGCCGCTTTTTCACAGAACGGTGTTCAGACGGCTTCCCTGACCTGGAGTGATCACCATTTCCCCTGGGGGGATGGGGCCTATCTGCAGAAGCGCTCCTCCCGCAACTTCATGAGCAATCCCATGAGCATCTATGAAGTGCACATGGGCTCCTGGAAGAATCTTCCCGGCGGCATCAGCTATCACACCATGGCGGA
Organism: Lachnospiraceae bacterium UBA4348; assembly: GCA_002394165.1. GTDB lineage: Bacteria > Bacillota > Clostridia > Lachnospirales > Lachnospiraceae > Merdiplasma. The sequence continues at coordinate 2,243 of DGTA01000007.1, forward strand.
TGCTCTCTCGGAGTATTGCCGTGACATGGGCTACACCCATGTGGAACTGATGCCCGTCACCGAATATCCCTATGACGGCTCCTGGGGCTATCAGGTGACCGGCTACTATGCGCCGACCTCCCGCTACGGAAATCCCGATGACTTTATGTATTTTGTTGACAAGATGCACAGTGTCGGTGTCGGCGTTATCATGGACTGGGTTCCGGCTCACTTCCCCAAGGACGAGCATGGCCTCGCCAACTTCGACGGTTCGCCGCTCTTTGAATGCAAGGAGAGGCGCATGGCGGAGCACCCAGAGTGGGGGACGCTGATTTTTGATTATGCAAGCAACCAGGTACAGAGCTTCCTGGTCTCTTCGGCCTGCAAGTTCTTTGAAGTCTTTCATATCGACGGAATTCGCGTT
>DGTA01000032.1 GCA_002394165.1 Lachnospiraceae bacterium UBA4348
GAAGAACTCGAAGGAGTAACCGGCGGCGTAGGAAGACAGGAGATCGACGTAATAAGCATCACTCCCATCTGGGTAAAGGTTACAGCTTCCAGCCTGAACTGCAGATATACCCCGAACGGCCCGATCGCCAAGACTTATGAGTATGGCCACAAGCTGAAGGTCGACGGTATCACCGCAGACGGCAAGTGGTACAGACTGCTGATCAACGACCCTCGCGGCGGCACCTGCTATGCATTCATCTACAAGGACTACACGCAGAAGATCTGATCGCAGATCTAAGTTCCGATATAACTTCTACATAACATAAAACAGCCCTGCAGGCCTTTTAAGAAGGCCCGCAGGGTTTTTCTTTATTAGTTCTTTCTTTTCTGACGATCACTCGAGTTCTTCGAACTTGTCTTCAAAGAGAGCCTTGATCGCATCGTACTGTTCCTGCGTAGGCGGTACCTCCGGCTCCTGGGAAATCCGCAGAATGTGCCTTGCGATACTGTCGCACCGGTCGATGATCCTCTCATATCCCGTGCAGATCTCCGAGAAAGTCCTGCTTCCTTCCGGACTGCAGATACCGTTGTGAAGCCTCCTGACACTTCTTCTGTTGATCTTCCCCAACATGTCTGTGATGACTTCTCTGTACACCTGGATCGTTCCCGCAAGCCTGGTGTTCCGGGATGTATAATTGTGAACTGTTACCTCCAGGATCTCCTGAACCGCGCTGCCGAACATCTTCAGGTCCTTTGCCGCCTCCTCGGAAAAGCCGGTTCCCTCTTTTCTGAACGCGAGGAAGTCCTCCTTCATAGCGGTGATCTTCTCTGCCATTTCCGCGTAGTTATTGATGGATCCGGTCAAAAGCGACAGGGTCCCGGCAGCCTTATCCTGCATCTTCTGCTGAGACAGGCGCAGGCAGTATTTCCTGAGCTGCGAAACATATCTTTCCGTCTTCTCTCCCAGTTCCCGTACTTTGTCGGGCTGCTCCGAAAGGTTTTGTCCGATCATATCCAGATAGGCGTCAAAATATTCCTGGACCGCATCTCCCAGCATAGACGAAGCAGTCCAGACCTGATCCAGCGCAAATGAGGGGTTGGACAGGAACAGCGGGTTGAGCATGGTAAGAGTATCTGCTTCCTCTTCTTTTTCCTTCGCGTTGAAAGGGAGAATCCGATGCACCAGTTTGACCAGGAAATCTCCCAGCGGCAGGAAAACAGCACTTCCGGCCAGATTGATCAGTGTGTGGAACGCCGCGATCCCGACTGCGCCTGTCTCTGCCTTGAGAAAAGGAATGCCCACTATCGCATTGATCAGGTAGAAGATCACCAGGAACAAAGCATTTCTTATCACATTGTAAGAAAGATGGATCAGCGCCGCTCTTTTGCCCCTGTTGTTGAAGCTGAGGGACGCCAGAATGGCAGTAAGGCAGGTTCCGAGCTGCGCGCCGCAGACGATCGGGATCGCCATGGAATAGGTCACGCCGACCGACATCGCCAAAGCCTGCAGAATACCGATCGCCGCAGCTGAACTCTGGATAAGGAGCGTACACGCAATACCAACAAGAACGCCCAGGAACGGATTCGAAAAGCTGAACATCATCTGATTAAAAGCCGGAACGTTCTGGAGAGGCTCCACCGCATTGCTCATCGTGTCCATTCCTATCATCATGACGGAAAATCCCACGATAATTGTCCCGATCGACCTCTTCTTGGCGCTTTTGGCAAACATAAGGTAAACCACTCCGCCGATCGCAAGGAACGGCGTAAACGAAGAGGGTTTGAGAAGCGTCAGCAGGAAAGATCCTCCCAGGGAGTTAAGGCTGAGCAGCCATGCAGTAGCAGTAGTTCCAAGGTTTGCGCCGATCATAACCCCGACTGACTGCGCGACGGTTATGATCTCAGAATTAACAAGACCTACTGTCATGACCGTAGTCACCGATGACTGGACAAAAACTGCCAGAAGTGTCCCGAAGGCCCATCCCGCAATACGTTTGCCGGTGAGTTTGTCGATCGCCCCGCTCAGGCTTCCGCCTGCCATCAGCGTTAATGTATCACTCATCACATTCATGCCGAATATGAACAGCGCAAGTCCGCTCAGCATTCCTGTGATCAGTTCGAAAATTTGTGTTCCACTCATGTCATGTTCCTTTTATTACTGTCTGTTTTTTCATTTTTTGTCTTTGTTCGCAGCCTCTTCCGGAATTTCCAGACCTGAACCTCATAGGGATGCAGTTTGCCCGGGATCCCGGCGCCGGTATTCTCTGTCGGAGCAGTCTTCATCTCCTCCTCGGAGATATAATTGTCCAGTATCAGCTTTCCCTTAGCCATGTTATATCCTCTCGGCGCAGGATAGCGCAGCTCCTGTGTGGAAAAAGAGCAGATCACAAGAATCCTTTCCTCGCGGCTGCGGTCTTTGTCCTCATACTTCCTCTCGTACATAAAGATCCGGCTGCTGCCGCGGAAGTATTCTCTGTAAGTGCCCCACAGCAATGTTTTGCTCCGCTTCCTCAGCGCCAGACACCTTCTGTAGAAATTCAGGATACTCAGTGGATCCCTGTCTTCCGTCTCCGCATTTATGTAAGAGTAATTGGGGTTAACATAAAACCAGGGCCTGCCTGTGGTAAATCCCGCATTCGGGCCGTCTGTCCACTGTACCGGCGTCCTTGCGGAATCCCGTGTCGAGACGTGGATCCGCTCTAGTCTGCGCTCCACCGAATCCTTCAGGAAAAATGTATTATAGGCGTTTTTCGCCGCCACATCTATGTATTTGTCTATGGAGTTGAGCGCGATATTGGTCATGCCCAGTTCCTGTCCCTGATACAAAAAGGGTGTTCCCCGCTGCAGAATGTAGCAGGCCGCCAGCATGGAGCCGGACGCTTTCCAATAGCGGCGATTTCCGTAGCGGCTCACAACGCGGGGATGATCGTGATTTTCAAAATACAGCGCGAACCACGCCTTTCCCTGCAGCCCGTACTGCCACCGGCGGAAAGCTCTCTTGAGCTTGCGAAGCCTGAAACCATGATATACATACTCTGTCATGAAGCAGTCGGCAAACATGGTATCAAACTGGATCAGCATATCCAGGACCCGGTCTCGCCCGCCGATATACGTGAGCGCTGTCTTCACTGATGTAAACGGCGCCTCTCCGATCTGTACAGCGCCGTATTCCTTCGCCACCTCACGGAATTCCTTCAGATAACTGTGCAGGTTGGGACCGTCCTTGTAAAAGGGCAGCCCGTTGATCGCGGGCACGAAGGACCATCCGTCCGGCATATCCGGATTCTTGGAGATGAAATTGATGACATCTTCCCGGAATCCGTCCACGCCCAGATCCAGCCAGAAGCACATGATGCTCTTTACCTCTTCCCGGACTTTGGGGTTGTCCATGTTGAGATCGGGCTGTTTTTTGGCAAAAACGTGGAGATAATACTGCTTTCTCTGCTCGTTGTACTCCCACGCTATGCCCTCGAACTGGCTGTACCAGTTGTTGGGCGGAAGCTTTTCTTCGCCCTTAAAGCGCGGATCCCGCCAGATATAGTAATCGCTGTAGGGATTGTCTTTCCCTTTGCAGCTCTCGATAAACCAGGGATGCTCGTCGGAAGTGTGATTGATCACCAGATCGAGCAGCACCTTCAATCCCAGCTCATGAGCCCGGTCCAGCACTTTTTTGAACTGGTCGAGCGTTCCGTAGTCGGGATGAATATTTTTATAGTCAGAAATGTCGTACCCGTAGTCCGCATTGGGAGAGGGATAGATCGGACTGAACCAGATGCCGTCCACGCCCAGGCTTTTGATGTATTCCAGCTTGTCATAGACGCCGTACAGATCGCCGATCCCGTCTCCGTTTCCGTCGCAGAAGCTGCGGACCCAGATCTGGTAGAAAGACATCTTCCGGAAATCATATTGCTTTTTCACTTCTTAAAGAGCTCCTCTGTCTCGGTCCAAAGATCCTCGGCGATATCCTCCCAGCGAAGTTTCTGTGAATCCAGGGCTTTGATCCCTGCTTTCGTGTACTCCATCATTGTCAGAGCCTTGCTCCGCATATCCGTGAGTCCTTCTCTGACATTTTTGCGCACTTTGTTCTCTTCTTCCATAGCCTTTGCGACGATCTTCACCATGTTGTCCGTCATCTGCTCCTTGCGGTGCGGCATGGCTCCGATCCTGTTCCTGGCCAAAATATACTGATAGCGCTCGTACGCTTTCGCCACGCACTCCTCCCAGGAGAGATAGATCTCGTCCATCGCGTGCTGTCCGACGTCATGCACGTGGTCCAGGTCGCCGCAGAGCCTCTTTAATATCTCCGCCATAGCCTCCGCGGATTCCTCGATGATAAATCCGTTGCGGTCATCCGTGATCCCCTCTGCCGCGCACGAATCCTTGATCAGAATGCTTGCAAGACCGCAGGCTGCCGCCTCGCGCACCACAAGGCCGTTTGTGTCGAAGGTCGACGGGAACAGGAAGAGGTCGGCTCTGGTGTTCCACGCGCGCAGCGCGTCCCTGTCATAGATCGGACCGGTAAAGAAGACCTTGGGAGCGTTTCCTCCCATCAGTCCCAATTCCACTGCTTTCTGCTCCAAAATCTCCTTGTCGGGGCCTTTGCCAACGAATACCATCCTGAAATCCTGGCCGCTGTCCGCAAGGATCTTGAGCGCGTCCATGATCAGAGGCAGGTTCTTATAGTTGATGATCCTCCCGACATACAAAAACATCGGGACTCCTTCCGGCAGATCATAACCGGCTGTGACCTTGTCAACGGTCTCTTTATCGACCCTGCCCTTAGCGAAGTCCACGCCGTTGTTCATCACCCGGTAATCGCCCTGAAAGCCCAGTGCCTTCAAAGACTGTCCTGCGCCGTCGCTGACCGTCCAGACTTCATCGCAGGCTTCGATATTGCCGACCATAGCTTTGATCGTCTCATCGGCGATCAGGTTTATTTTGGCCGCTCTGCGGATGTCGATGTCATACTTCGTATGATAGGTAAAGACGATCGGCGCGCCGGTCATCTCGCGGACAAGCCGCCCCACCACCAATGCAGACGCGGGGCCGTGCGCATGAATGATATCCGGCTCAAAATCGGCCAGTTTCGAGACAGCTTTCCCCACCAGAGGGTTGCCGGCTCTGTATCCGTTTGTCTGCGCCGCAGTGTCAAAACTCGGATAAGCCACAACCTGATACGGATAGTCATCATATTTCCCGTCAGGATACTTGGGGGTTCCGACTTCGATCTCCGCGCCGTAATCGCGCATCATATAGTCTGCGTAATTCATCATTACATTAACGACGCCGTCAATGACCGGCGGAAAAGACTCGTTTAACAGACATACTCTCATTGAATTTCCTCCTGAACTGCATATTAATGCCTCACTTTTAAGTATAACAAAAAGACAGGCGCCTGCGCCTGTCTTTTCCACTTTTGCAGTTTTCGTTCTGTCCGCGAATCCGGAGACGCGCCCCGGCGCGGCTCCTAAAACAGCGGTCCTCGTTCTGACCGCTGTTTTTGATCACTGGAAGCGCTCGTCGATGACTCTCTTGGACTTCTTCTCGCTTCTGGGAAGGAAACCGAGTTCCACCACATATACGATAGG
>DGTA01000023.1:0-5076 GCA_002394165.1 Lachnospiraceae bacterium UBA4348
ACGACATGCGCTACGCCATCGATCCGACCAAGATCCACAATGAGCTGGGATGGCTGCCGGAGACAAAGTTCCAGGACGGGATCAAAAAGACCATCCAGTGGTACCTGGACAACCGCAGCTGGTGGGAGACCATCATTTCCGGCGAGTACATGAATTACTATGACAAAATGTACGCGGACCGTCTTGAGAAAGGGAGCCAGACATCATGAAGATATTTGTGACCGGCGTCAGCGGCCAGCTCGGCCATGACGTGATGAATGAACTGCACAAAAGAGGCATCGAAGCGGTCGGCTCTGACATTAAGGAAACCTACAGCGGGATCATGGACGGCACGCCCGTCACTTCCATGCCCTACGTTCAGATGGATATCACGGACGCTGCCCAGGTCCGGCAGGTGCTTGAAAAGGCCGCTCCGGACGCGGTGATCCACTGCGCTGCCTGGACCGCGGTGGATGCGGCCGAGGATGAAGAGAACATCCAGAAGGTGGAACTGATCAATGCGCAGGGGACGCGCCATATTGCACAGGCGTGCCGCGATCTTGGCGCCGTTATGATGTATATCTCCACCGACTATATCTTTAACGGCCAGGGTACGCAGCCCTGGAAAAGCTCCTGCACGGACTACGCTCCGCTCAATGTCTACGGCATGAGCAAGCTTCACGGCGAGGAGGCTGTGCGCTCCCTGCTCGAGAAATACTTCATCGTCAGGATCGCCTGGGTCTTCGGCCGAAACGGAAACAATTTCATCCGCACCATGCTCCGTCTGGGCAAAAACCACGACGCGCTGCGGATCGTTAACGACCAGATCGGCACACCTACCTATACATTCGATCTGGCCAGACTTCTGTGCGATATGATCGTCACAGACCGTTACGGCACCTATCACGCGACAAACAGTGAAGTTCCCTCCGCGGACGGCTCGGACAGGACCGCCGAAGGCTGCCGCTGCGGCTATATCAGCTGGTATGACTTCGCCTGCGAGATCTTCCGCCAGGCCGCCGCTCTGGGGCATCCCGAGTACGATCCGGAACATCTGAGCGTGACTGCGGTCACCACGGCCGAGTACGGCATCTCTAAAGCCGCCAGGCCCTTCAACAGCCGGCTGGATAAATCTGCCCTTGCGAAAAACGGCTTTGAGGGACTTCCGGACTGGCAGGATGCGCTCTCCCGCTATCTGGCGGAATTTGATTTCGATACTCTTTGAAAGGAGAAAACTTAAAGACTAATGGGCAAGATCAAAGTTGAAAAATGTCCCATCGAGGGACTCTATATCATCACTCCGACCGTTTTCGGCGACGAGAGGGGTTATTTCAGCGAGACTTACAATCAGAAAGACATGGAGGAAGCCGGCCTTAACATGGTATTTGTCCAGGACAACCAGTCAGGCTCCGCAAAAGGCGTCCTGAGAGGCCTGCATTTCCAGAAGGAATTCCCCCAGGGAAAGCTTGTCCGCGTCATCAGCGGCACGGTCTTTGATGTGGCTGTCGACCTGAGGGAAGGATCGGCCACCTACGGGAAATGGTTCGGCGTTGAACTCTCCGCTGAGAACCACAAACAGTTCTATATTTCCGAGGGCTTTGCGCACGGTTTCTTCGTTCTCTCCGACTCGGCCCAGTTCTGCTACAAATGCACGGACTTCTATCACCCCGGAGACGAGGGCGGCCTGGCCTGGAACGATCCGGCCATCGGCATCGAATGGCCCGGACTGAAGGGCGAATATAAAGGCAGCGCGTCTGCGGATGGTTACACCATGTCAGACGGCACTGCCCTCATTCTCAGTGAGAAAGACCAGAAATGGCCGGTCCTCTCTGAAGCTTTTCATTTCTGATCCGGTTCTGGTTCAAAGCCATTCTCCTGTGCCCAGCGGATGATCTGCTCCTTCCCGGAGCGGCAGCTTCCCTGCACGAAGAATGGCTTTCCGCCTCCGCGGCCTTCAAGTTCAAGGTTGAGCTTCTTATTGAGCTCTCTTAAGTCGCCGTTCTCCTGTCCGATCGCATAGCGGGCCCCGTCCTGTGTCAGGCTGAACACGCAGGCGATCCCGCCGCATGTCTTCATCACCGCATCCGTCAGTCTTCTCAAGCTGTCCGGCGAGAGTTCTTCCTCGATCAGCAGGACATTGCCGCATCCCGAAAGCGCACCGGCTTTCATCTCAAACAGCTTCTTCTCCGTCTCCATAACCCGGAAAGCATCCGCCGCCGCTGTCTCCTTAAGCCGCGTCACCGCCTCCCCTGTCAGGGCCGGTTTCGCCGATAGTGCCACGCTCACCAGGTGATTCTGTTCCACCATGGCCGTGTCATACCGGTACGCGTCCCGTCCGCACAGCATCTGCACCCTTACACCGCCGCGAAATCTCTCGGCGCTGATGATCCGGATAAGCCCGATCTGTCCGGTCCGCTTAACATGCGTGCCGCAGCAGGCGCACAAATCCGCCTCCGGGAAGGTGACCAGGCGAACCTCTCCGTGAAGCTCTTTTTTGCTCCGGTAGCTGAGATTCTCACATTCATGCTCATCGTAAACATGGATCCCGGTCTCGAGGTCCTTCCAGACGATCTCATTCGCCGCCTCCTCGATGCGGCGCAGGTCCTCCATGGTCAGCTCGCCGTCAAAATCGATGGTGACGGCGTCGGCCCCCATATGGAAGCCCACGTTATTGTATCCGAAACGGCTGTTCACCAGTCCGCTGACGATATGTTCGCCGGAGTGGTTCTGCATCAGCGCAAAGCGCCTGTCGAAATCCAGGACGCCGTGCACCGAAACCCCTTCCGGTACCGGCTGTTTGGTATAATGCCTGATCAGCCCCTCTTTTTCGTGAGTGTCAAACACCTCGATCCGCTCACTCTCATTCCCTTCCGGAACGAGCCAGCCCGTATCTCCGTTCTGGCCGCCGCCCTCCGGATAAAAAGCCGTCCTGTCGAGAACGGTCTCGTAATATCCCTTCGGATTGGCGGTGCACGAGATCACCGCCGCGTCAAATTCGCGGATAAAGGCATCCTGGTAATAAATCTTCTCTGTCATGATTCTGCTCCCATCTATGTCCGGCCCTGCCGGAAATCCATCCATTATTATAATCACGCCCCGCGCTCCTTGCAAGAAGGCCAAGGCTTCGATATACTATTAAAAACAGCGCAGCACCTGTTTTCAAGGAGGTAGATATGGGCAAATTCAGAGAACGGTTCCTGAAAGGCGAGATTCCTTTTGACGATATTTTTGATCTGACCGATGAATGGAATATGAGTGATGATCCGGCTCCCTTAAGAGAATACCTGGGGCTTACCGCCCATGAGGAAGACATCTGGGTGGAGGAAAGCGATGAAGCGCTTGAAGACTTCATGAACAGGGAAAAGAACCGGAAGATCTTCTTCACCGATCTGGACGGGACCCTGCTAAGGGATGACAAATCCCTCTCCCCTGCCATGCGCAGCCTTCTACGCAAGATCTCGGCCGCCGGCCATCCCATCGTCATCTCGACCGGACGATTTACAGCAAGCGCCCTTGTCCAGTTCAACAATCTCGGGATCGACCCGGAAGGATGTTATCTGGTAACCTGCAACGGTGCCCAGATCTTTGATATTGAAAATAAAAAGTTCATCCATGAAACTTCCATCAACCGCGATACCGTCAGGGCTCTTTTTGATGCGGCCGAGCGCTGCGACATGCACATCCAGACCTACAACGCGGACCATGTCCTGACCGAGCACGATACGCCGGAGCTCAAGCTCTACTGCGAGATTCAGAAGCTTCCCTATATCGTTGCGGACGACGTGACAGCGATCCTTGAGAAGGATCCGCCCAAGCTTCTGGCCATCAAGAACGATGATCACGAGTGCGTCCTGCGGTTCTATGAACATATCAGGCCGCTGTTTGAGGATAAGCTCGATTTCTTCTTCTCCAATCCGTACTATCTCGAGATCGTAGCCAAAGGCACCTGCAAGGGAGAAGCGATCCGCCGTCTCTGCGAGCATCTTGTCATCCCGCTCGAGCGCTCTGTCGCGGCAGGGGATGCCGAGAACGATATTTCCATGATCAGGGCCGCCGGGACCGGCATCGCCATGGCGAACGCTGAGGATGCCGTCAAGGAAGCTGCGGACCTGGTAACAGAAAAGGACAACAACCACGACGGGTTGCTGCCCATTTTAAAAAATCTGTTTCTGGATCAATGATGATCATCTTTTCCTTTTCAAGCGAAGGATGACGATCAGAAGGATCACGGCCAGAGATGCGCCGGCGGCGATCGCCAGCGGCAGGACGGGGGTGTCATCTCCCGTTTCGACCGCCTCGGGAGCCGTCACGGTAAAGCTGACTGAGCGCGTATCGGTCACCCCGTTGTTCTCCCAGGATGTGCCGTTATACACATCCTTGATGTAATCCACATAGAGCGTATAATTGCCGACAGCGTTGATCGCCATGGAAGCCGTGCTCTTTCCGTCGTTCCAGCTGCCGCTTGCAGAGCCGATCCTGTAGCCCGAAGGTCTCCAACGGAAATCTCCCGGGTTGGGGTCGGCATTTTCCATGCCCGCTCCCGTCGCTCCGAAAGTGATGGTCGTGCCTCTCATAAACGATGTGCCTTCGCTGATTCCGCTGATAAGGTTATCGTTGACGGAGGGCCCGTCCTTATAGAGTGCCTGTACACTCACGTGATCGGCAGGCATCTCGATCGAAGTGGAGAACCGGGACGCATCCGCCACCTGGGCATTCGAACTGTTCACGAGCCAGGTGTCAAACTCCTTCCCGTCAGCCGGCCATTGCGCCGTCAGGGAAACGACCTCTCCTTTCCGGTAAGTGCCGCTTCCGCTTCCACTCGTCACTTTCAGGTTGTAATCGATATATTCATAGACCGCGTTGATGCTGACATCCTCACTCCCCATAACGAAGGACGTCTGCTCCGCTCCTGTATCCGTCAGGGTCACATTGCCGGCGGAGACGTTCCATTCCTTGAACCGTTCCCCCTCCAGGGCCGTCTGGGCCTTTATGATGACCGTATCCCCGGGGCTGTAGGTTCCCGCGCCGTCGCCGTGCCGGATGCTTACCTGGTGGGTCTCGACCGGCTTGTCTTTATAGATCGCGCTGATATTGACT
>DGTA01000023.1:5132-8436 GCA_002394165.1 Lachnospiraceae bacterium UBA4348
TTGACTCCGTCCGCCGGCATCTGGAAAGTAGTGACCGCCGAGGAGGCATCCTCCGCCGCCACCTGGGAATTATCACCCGCAGCGGTGATAACCCAGTGATCAAAGTCCTTGTCCTCAAGTTCATCTGCCTGCAGGTTTACCTGCCCGCCCGCTCTGGCGCTGATCTCATTGGCGTCGCTGACCGTCACATCCCCGTACACGTAAACATGCTCCGTCTGGATTTTGATCGGATTTTCGGCCGGCTGTTCCGGCACTTCCTGCGACCAGACAGCCCTGACGGTGACGTCATGACCGGGCATCATGAACCAGTTGAGGCGCTCCCCTTGATTTCCGAGAAATACAACATCCTCCTGGTCCGATTCCCAGTGGTCAAAGACGGCTCCTTCCCTCTCCGGAGTGTTGACCGTAACATATTCCGCCTGAGGATAAGCCCACTGCGTTACCTGCTGGTCAGCCCCTTCCACCATGACACTGCCGCCGTCTACCGTCACTGTAAATTCCTGCGCGGGAGCCTGCTGGACCTGCTGTTCTTCCGGAAGCGGCTGTGCCTGTTCCTGGGCTGGCTGCTGAGCCTGCTCCTGACTTGGTTCCTGGGCCGCCATCGCCTGCTCTTCGACGGGTTCCTGAGCCGCCATCGCCTCCTCCGCTGGCGCCGTCTGCATTGGCTCCGCCTCGGCCACAGCGACATTCTCCGCTTCACCCGTCATATCACTCTGCTCCTGGGCGTTCTGCTCAATGTATTCATCAAGCTTTTCCGCAGCGCCTCCCGAAATAGCGGTCGGATCCAGCTCGTCAAAAATACTGTCCGATCCCTCGCCTGCGTCCGAGACTTCAAATACAGAGTCTTCTTCGCTGTTCCAGCCTTCCTGGATGTCAAGCGGCTCCGGCTCCTCTTCCTCCGGTATTTCTTCCGGAATATCTTCCGGAGCCTCTTCTGCGGGTATTTCTTCCGGAACCTCTTCCTCTTCCTCAGCAGGCATCCCATTCTCGTCTATGACATATTCATCATCATAGAGGATCTCTTCCTGGGAAGCATCTATCACTTCGTCAGCCGGCATTTCCCCGTCGGGAAGCTCCCCTGCCGGCTGTCCCTGTTCGGAAGAGGGGGTAAATACAGCCCTCAGGGAAACATTTTCAGTCCCCATCACGAAGGAAGTCTCCGGTGAGTACGGCTCCTCCAGGACAACCTCGTCCGAGCTCTCCCAGTGATCGAAAACCTCTCCGTCAGCCGGTTCTCTGGCCTGTATTTTGACGGTTATCCATTCCGGATAGGAAGCAACGTCCTTTTCGGGCGCCGCCTCTTCCTCTACCACAAAATACTCCTCCGAAAGCAAATCACCCTGGTGATCGTAATAATGAGTATCCTCGATCATATCATCACTGTGGCTGATCCCATCCTCCACCGTTACGGTCGGTCCGAACGGCATCAGCGTGGTGACCTGGTTCTCGTGATCAATATTCACGCGGTATACCCGGCTGTCATTGTTGTACCACTCGCCCTCCGGTCCGGTAACGGCAGGCTCTCCGGTCTCACCCAGAATGATATTTCCGGCTCCGAAAAGCACATCACCCGGAAACAGGAGGACCTGGTCCAGATTTTCCGAACGCGCGTCATAAGAATTTGCCGCGGAGGCGGCCATCGACATTATTGCCGCTGCGGCGGCGGTCATCATCAGGACACGGATTGTCTTCGGCTGGTTAAACATACCCTCAACTCCCTTTAGGGGATCTCCCCTTAATACAATGATTTGACTTCATCATCATATCATACGGACCTGTTCATAAAAGTGCAGAGATTCTTAAGGGATTTGTAAATGAGGCTTGCTTTTTATTTACCGGTTAAGGTATGATGGTCACCGGACTGCGTGAACTTTCAGAAAGGGAATGGAGATACGTTTATGGACTACGCAAAAGAATCTCTCAAACTGCACAGCACCGTAAAGGGAAAGATCGAGGTCATCCCGCGCGTCAGTGTTTCTACAGACACAGATCTGTCTCTCGCCTACACTCCCGGCGTGGCCGAGCCGTGCCTGGCGATCAGGGATGATATCTCAAAATCTTACGAACTGACCAGGCGGCACAATCTCTGCGCCGTGATCACAGACGGGTCCGCCGTTCTCGGTCTCGGGGATATCGGTCCGGAAGCCGGCATGCCCGTCATGGAGGGGAAATGCGTCCTGTTCAAAGCCTTCGGCGACGTAGATGCTTTTCCGCTGTGTGTCCGCTCAAAGGATGTCGATGAGATCGTAAACACCGTCGCCCTCATCAGCGGATCTTTCGGCGGGGTAAACCTGGAGGACATTTCCGCCCCCCGCTGCTTTGAGATCGAACGCAAGCTGCAGGAGCGCTGCGACATTCCCATCTTCCACGACGACCAGCACGGCACAGCCGTTGTCGTACTGGCAGGCCTTACCAACGCGCTCAAGGTTGTCGGGAAAAAGAAAGAAGATGTCCGGATCGTGACCTCCGGAGCCGGAGCTGCAGCTGTCGCAGTCGTCAAACTCCTTCTGAGTGCCGGTTACCGGAACATCACCATGTGTGACCGCAAAGGGGCCATTTATGAAGGCCGCGGCGATCTCAACTGGATCAAAGAAGAGATGGCAAAAGAAACAAACCTTGAGAAACGCTCCGGCAGCCTGGGTGAAATGCTCTGCGGCGCAGACGTCTTTATCGGTGTCTCCGCTCCGGGCCTTGTCACCATCGATATGGTAAAATCCATGAACAAAGATGCCATCATCTTCGCCTGCGCCAATCCGACTCCCGAGATCTTCCCGGACGATGCCCGCGCCGGCGGAGCCGCTGTCGTTTCGACCGGAAGAAGCGACTATCCCAACCAGATCAACAACGTACTCGCCTTCCCCGGGATCTTCCGCGGAACATTCGATGTCCGCGCCTCCCGCATCAATGAAGAGATGAAGATGGCCGCCGCCCATGCCCTCGCCGGACTGATCGCCGATGAGGATCTGAGTGCAGATTACATCATCCCGAAGGCATTCGACGAAAGAGTCGCCCCGACGGTTGCAGCCGCAGTAAAAGAAGCCGCCATCAAATCAGGGGTCGCCAGAATCTGACAGAGGACGGTTCGTCATCATACGCTGACAGGGGGACACTCCTCTCAATAAAGATTATTTCAACATAACAGAAATTCAAAAGGGTCTTCAGCTATTTGCCGCTGAAGACCCTTTTTGAATTTCTCCTATCCCTTCCCGTGAATCGTCGACAGGATTTAATGCCCGCCGGCTCTGCTCCGCTGCGTTCCACAGTTCATATACAGCATCATAATCATCTATTGTTACTTTCTTTA
>DGTA01000092.1 GCA_002394165.1 Lachnospiraceae bacterium UBA4348
CAAGGCTGCCGGACGTCTTATGACTGCATTTAGATGATATGGAAAACAGACAAAACACAAGGCAGCCCCTCCATTCGCTGCGTTCCATGTTCGGGATCCTCTTTTTCCTCATGATGACGGGAACCGTCCTTCTGAGCCTCCTGATCAATACCATCTTTCTGGAACCCTATTACAAGACAGAGCGCAAAAATGCCCTGATCCACGTCTACCGGGAACTCCAGAACGCTTCCGTGGAGGACCTGCTCGAGACGGATGATTTTGACCTGACTCTGCGGGAATCCCTGCGGCGCAGCAATGTCAGTCTCCTGATCCTGGATTCCAATACCAGGACGGTCAAGGCCTGGTCCGCGGATGAATCCCTCATGGAGGACCGCCTGTACGCGAACCTGTTCGGCATGACCCCCTTCCGGGAGGATGAGGGAAGAGACAGCAGGCCGGGAATCCCTGCGGATGACCTGGAGGAGGGAGAGGATGATTACTACGACGATGAGTATGTGATCACCCAGGTCCTGGAGAAAAAAAATCCCTATTCGATCTATGTGGTGCAGGATCGGTTTACGCGCTCGAACAGCCTGGAAATGTGGGGGAGCCTGGGCGAGGGTAGCTTTTTTTTGCTGCGGTCCCCGCTCGAGGATATACGCGGCAGCGCCATGGCTGCCAACCGCTTTTTCGGATATATCGCGATTATCCTTTCCATTGCCGGAACCATCCTGGCCTGGTGGCTGTCCAGACGTATCACCGACCCCGTCCGGCAGCTGACGGAGATCTCGGTCCGCATGAAAGAACTCGATTTCAGTGCCAAGTACAGGGGAGGAAGCCGGACGGAGCTGGATACGCTGGGCAGAAATATGAATGAGCTGTCCCAGAAGCTGGAGGAGACGATCTCCGCCCTGCGCACGGCCAACAATGACCTGCAGCGCGACCTGGACCGCCGTAACCGTCAGGAGGAGATGCGGCAGGAGTTCCTGTCCAATGTGACCCATGAGCTCAAGACGCCCATTGCCCTGGTCCGCGGCTATGCCGAAGGGCTCCAGGACGGGATCGCAGAAGATCCGGAGAGCCGGGCTTTCTACCTGGAGACCATCCTGGAGGAATCCGACCGGATGAACACCATCGTTCAGAAGGTCCTGCAGCTCAACCAGCTGGAATTCGGCGACGGCGCGGTCTCCATGGAGCGCTTCGATATTGTCGATATGATCCGCAATTATCTTGAAAACGCCTCCCTCCTCGCCCGTCAGGCCGGTGTTTCCCTGTTCTTTTCCCAGGAGGAGCCCGTTTATGTCTGGGGTGACCCCTTCCTGATCCAGGAAGTCATCCAGAACTATTACAGCAATGCCCTGCACCACGCGGAGGAACCACCGTCCGGGCCGTCGCAGGGAGCCTCTCTGCAAACACCATTGCCGCAGACACCGCCGACCCTGAGCGACGGCAAAACATATAGCGATGAGACGGCGTCCATAGATCCCCTGCGCAAGGTGATCGATATCCGGTGTGAACAGCACGAGGAGCATGTGCGAGTGACGGTCTTCAACACGGGGAAGCCCATTCCGGAGGATGCGCTGCCTCATATCTGGGAAAAATTCTACAAGGTGGACAAGGCCAGAACACGGGCTTACGGCGGCTCCGGCGTCGGGCTCTCGATCGTAAAGGCGATCATGGACCTCCACCATCGCGGCTACGGTGCCGAAAACTATGAAAACGGCGTCGCCTTCTGGTTCGAACTGGACCGAAGCGGACCTGACGATGAATCGGGGACTGATGAAAGCCCCCGGGGCTGAATCATTTTTACCCCGGGTTGATTTCCTGATTTCAGAATAAATAAACGAGAAAGCATAAAGAGGAATAAAATGGTTGCGATCATAGATTATGATGCCGGAAATATCAAGAGCGTGGAGAATGCCGTCCGCTATCTGGGCAGGGATGTTGAGGTGACATCGGACCCGGAGACCATCCTGGGGGCCGACCACATCATTCTCCCGGGCGTCGGCGCCTTTGGAGATGCCATGGAGCGGCTTCAAGAGCGCAAACTCGTGGAGACCATCCGGGAGGCGGTCAGGCTGGACAGGCCCTTCCTGGGGATCTGCCTAGGTCTCCAGCTTCTTTTTGAGGAGAGTGAAGAGAGCCCCGGTGTCCGCGGCCTGTCCATCCTTCCCGGCCGGATCCTGAGGATCCCGGGCGGTGACGGCCGCAAGGTCCCCCAGATCGGGTGGAATGACCTGACCTTTCCCAAACAGAGCCGCCTGCTGGCCGGAATTCCGGAGGGCAGCTTTGTCTATTTCGTCCATTCCTTCTATCTGCAGGCCGGCGACCCCTCGGACGTCGCTGCCCGGACTGAGTATGGTGTCTCCATCGATGCGGCTGTAGAGAGGGGGAATCTCTTTGCCTGCCAGTTCCACCCGGAGAAGAGTGAGCGCGTCGGCATGCAGATCCTTCGGAATTTCCTGGACCTGTAGCTTGTGCGATCAGAGGCCGGCTTATTGTAAAGCTGAGATCAGTCCGTTCTGATCCTCATGCAGTCATCGCCTTCCGGCATACATAAATCCGGAGGAGGTTCTTTA
>DGTA01000156.1 GCA_002394165.1 Lachnospiraceae bacterium UBA4348
CAATTTCTGCGCGCTGACCTTCCACCAGGGAAGGATCATCCAGTCCAGGAGCCATGAGTCGCTGCTGGATGAAGCCCGGATCATGATCAGTGACCCGCGCTTCAAAGGATATATACACGATGTGGGCGGCCCGACCGCCAATTTCAGGAATCCCTCCTGCAGGGCGCAGCTTAAGCGGGGAGTGTGCCGAAACCGCCAGTGCCTGACTCCGAGACCCTGCCCTAACCTGGAGGCCGACCATACCGATTATATCGAGCTGCTGCGAAAACTCAGGAAGCTGCCGGGAGTAAAGAAGGTCTTTGTCCGGTCCGGCATACGGTTTGACTATGTACTCTGTGACAAATCCGAAAAATTCCTTGAGGAACTGGTCCGGTGGCATATAAGCGGGCAGCTGAAGGTCGCGCCCGAACATGTCTCGGGGAAGGTCCTTGCAGCGATGGGAAAACCCGGACATGATGTCTATGAGCGGTTTACGAAGGCATACCGCGACATGAACCGGCGTTTCGGAAAGGATCAGTATCTGGTGCCGTACCTGATGAGCTCTCATCCGGGATGCGGCATGAAGGAAGCGGTCGAGCTGGCGCTGTTTCTGAGGAAGCTGGGCTATATGCCTGAGCAGGTACAGGATTTTTACCCAACGCCGTCGACGATCTCCACCTGTATGTTCTACACGGGAGTCGACCCGATGACGATGAAGAAGATCTATGTTCCGAGAGACCCTCACGAGAAAGCCATGCAGCGGGCGCTGATCCAGTACCGCGATCCGAAGAACCGTCCCCTGGTGGAGGAAGCGCTGAAAAGAGCCGGACGGGAGGACCTGATCGGTTTTGACAGCAAGTGCCTGATCAGGCCGCTCCGTCGTGACAGTAAAATTGAAAATCAGAGAAAGACCCACAGGAAGAGAAGATGAAGAGAGCCAGAAAAGGAACCTACGGGTATATCCGATATGAAAAGATCAAACGGGGACTGGTGACAGCCATCATGTTCGCTGTACCGCTCACCCTGTATTTTATCGCTGTAAACCATTTCGGGAGCAACCGGAATATTTTTACCA
This sequence comes from Lachnospiraceae bacterium UBA4348, assembly GCA_002394165.1. GTDB lineage: Bacteria > Bacillota > Clostridia > Lachnospirales > Lachnospiraceae > Merdiplasma. The sequence goes on from DGTA01000156.1 coordinate 1,055, forward strand.
TCGTCGCAGTGCTCGGACTGATCCCCGCGGCGAAGTTCGCGGTGGACTGGATCATGATCCTGATGCAGAAGAGTGCACCTGAAAGGATCGTCTCCCAGACGGAAGAAAAGGCTGCCCGCCTCACCCGCGGATATGAGCTGGTGGTGACCGCCTACGAGGGGAGGATGCCGCTGGACTGTGTTGTCGTCTGCGGAAATGATGCCGCCTGCTTTTCGTCCCACGGTGTAAAGGACAAATTCGCGTTCATGGAGAAGCACATCGCCGGGATCCTCAACGCGAACGGCTATTACTCCGTAAACGTGAAGATCTTTAATGAGGAGCGGATGTTCCTTGAGCGGATCGGGCAGTTTGCGGAAAAAACACAGATGTTCAGGGAAAATGCCCCGTCGGGGGATGAAAAAGACCAGGAAGAGCGCGAAGAGATGATCCTTTATATCATAAAGAGAATCTCGCTGTAACACGCACCGGGGAAAGAGAGCCGTCATGAAAGAGATCCGGATCAGCAGCCTGACGGAGGGAAAGAAACTGGACCGAATGCTCGAGAGTTATCTCGAGAAGGCCGGGAGGAATTTCATCTATCGGATGCTGCGAAAAAAGAATATCACGCTTAACGGGAAAAAAGCATCCGGCCATGAGACACTGCGGGAAGGGGACGTGATCCGGATTTGGTTTTCCGACGAGACTTTTGAAAAGTTCGCCCCGCCGGAAGAGGAAAAGCCGGCAGCGGCTGAAAAATGGCCAAGCGCCGACCTGGACGTTCTGTATGAGGATGAAAATGTACTGATCGTGAACAAGCCGGTGGGGATGCTCTCCCAGAAGGCAGAAAAAAACGATATCTCCCTGAATGAGTATGCCGTCGGGTACCTGCTTGCCAGGGGCAGCATTGACGAAAACTCGCTGAAGGAGGTAAGGCCTTCCGTGTGCAACCGCCTTGACCGCAATACCGGAGGCATCGTCTGCATCGGCAAGACCATGCGCGCGCTGACAGTGCTGGGCGCCATGTTCCGCGAGAGAAAAGTGCATAAATATTATCACTGTCTGGCACTGGGGCGGGTCGATGATGAGATGGTCCTGGAAGGAACATTAAAACGGGACGCCGCCGCCAACATCTCTGTGATCGGCGGCGCGGGCGATGAGGGAATGAAGATAAAGACCATCGTAAGACCTGTGCGGACCTGGACCGATCCCTTCGGTTTTACGGTGTCACTTCTCGAGATACAGCTGGTGACGGGGAGAACGCACCAGATCCGGGCGCAGCTCTCGGCAGCAGGCTATCCTCTGGTAGGAGATCCCAAATACGGAAATGCGAAGGTAAACAGCTGTTACAGAAAACGGTTTAACGTCACCTCCCAGCTTCTTCACTGCGTGAGGATCGATTTTCCTGATGTGGACCTCTTCCCGCCTGCCTGCCAGCTTGGCGGCATTGCCGGAAAAACCGTGACATGCCGGGAGGGGGACATCTTTAAGGCTGTCCTGGATGCACAGGAGGATAACGGCTGATGATCTTAAGCGGAAGGAGGAAATCCCTTGGCCGAAGGAAAGATCAGAGGTCTTCGGGGGTCTGCTCTCGAAGAGCTCATCAATATGACCAATGAGCAGTACAAGGAACAGGGAATCGCGCTCATGCAGAAGGTACCGACGCCGATCACGCCGGTGACGATCGACCAGGAGACACGTCATATCACTCTGGCCTACTTCCAGCAAAAGAGCACCGTTGACTATATAGGAGCCGTTCAGGGGCTGCCGGTATGCTTTGACGCGAAAGAGTGCAGCTATGATACGTTCAGTCTCCAGAATATCCATCCCCATCAGGTCGATTTTATGGAACGCTTTGAACAGCAGGGGGGCATATCCTTCCTGATCATCTATTATACGCACCTTGACCGGATGTTTTATATGCCCTTTGCTGATGTGAAGCGCTTCTGGGACAGGGCCAGGAACGGGGGACGAAAGAGTTTCCGGTTCGAGGAGATCGACCAGTCCTACGAACTGCATTCCCGGGGCGGTTTCACGGTGCCTTACCTGGACATGCTCCAGGTCGACTTAAACCGCAGAGAGGAAAGTTGACAGGAGAAAAGGTATCCTTTATAATACCCAGAGATTTAACACACTACCACGCTAAAGTGCCGGGAGGAGATCCAACCCGGCAGTGAGGAGAAACATGAACCGAAAGATACAGCACACACCGGAAGGCGTACGGGATATCCTTGACGGCGAGTGTCAGAGAAAAATGGCGCTTGAACAGAGGATACACGAGGTTTTCGCCAGCTTCGGCTGCCGGGATATCGAAACGCCCTCCTTTGAATTTTTTGATGTGTTCGGATCCAGGATCGGGACAACGCCCTCCAATGAACTGTATAAGTTCTTTGACCGGGACGGGAACACCCTTGTACTGCGGCCGGATTTCACGCCTTCCATCGCGAGGGCCGCATCCCGGTATTACTCTGAATCATCTGACCCCATCCGGCTTTGCTACCGGGGGAACACATTTATCAATCACTCCAATTACCGGGGCAGGCTCAAGGAAAACACCCAGATGGGCGTGGAGCTGATCGGTGACGGTTCTCCGGAGGCGGACGCCGAAGTCGTGGCCATGGCGATCCGTTCCCTGCAGGCAGCCGGCCTGAAAGATTTCCAGATAAGCCTTGGAAACGTAAACTTCTTCCGTACGCTGACAATGAGCGCAGGACTTGATGAGACGACCTGCGCGGAGCTGCTCGAGCTGATCCGGAACAAGAACAGCTTCGGCGTCTGGCAGCTTCTGTCAAAGGTGGAAGTGGATCCGGATGCGGCGGCTGTGCTCGAAAAACTCCCCATGCTGACAGGCGGGAGAGAGATCCTCGAGAACACGGCGCAGATGATCAGCCGCATACCCGGGTCGGAAAAGACCAGGCAGGTGCTTGAGAGACTCTCCCGGGTCATGGACCTGCTGGGCGTGTACGGAGCGCACCAGTATGTGAGCATCGACCTTGGGATGACCAGCCAGTTCATGTACTATACAGGGATCATCTTCCGCGGCTATACCTACGGGACCGGGGAGGCGATCATCAAAGGCGGGCGCTATGACGGACTGCTTGAACAGTTCGGGATGTGCTCCCCCTCCGTCGGTTTTGTGGCTGAGATCAGCAGGCTGATGAATGCCCTCTCAAGAGGCGGGATCTGTGACGATGCCAGGAGAGGAACGTATCTTGTGCTCGGACTTGCCGGGGACGCCGAAAGAGCCGTCAAAACGGCCGATTCGCTGCGCAGGGAAGGAAAGAGCGCGGAGCTGAGGATAATCGAAAGTCGGTCGGATGATAAGGGAGATGACTACTATCTTTCCGAATGCGGTTACTGCGGGGTGATCAGGCCCGGAGACGGGGAGGTGTGCTCATGAGATATCTGACGGTGGCGCTGACGAAGGGAAGACTTGCCAGAAAGAGCATGGCCCTTTTCGAAAAGATCGGGATCAGCGTTCAGGAGATGAAGGATCCCGAAACGAGGAAACTGGTGTTTACCGATGAGCAGAACGGACTCAAATTCTTCCTCGCCAAGGGTCCGGATGTCCCGACTTACGTGGAATACGGGGCAGCGGACATCGGAATTACCGGAGAGGATACGATCCTTGAGGAAAACCGGAAAGTGCTTGAGGTGCTTGACCTGGGGTTCGGAAAATGCCGGATGTGCGTCTGCGGCCCGGCCAGCGCCGGTGAGCTCTTAAGGCAGTCGAGGCAGATCCGGGTGGCGACCAAGTACCCGCGGATCGCCAAGGATTATTTCTATGATGTCCGCAACCAGACGGTGGAGATCATCAAGCTGAACGGTTCCATCGAGCTGGCCCCCATCGTGGGACTGGCGGAGGTGATCTGCGATATCGTGGAGACGGGATCCACGCTGCGGGAGAACGGGCTGACAGTTCTGGAAGAAGTATGCCCGCTCTCAGCCAGGGTCATCGTCAATCCTGTGAGCATGCGGATGGAAAATGAGAGGATCACTAAGATCCTGCGCTCGCTGAGCAGCCTGGCAGGCCAGGACTGAGCTTTGAATGCTTCCAGACAGGAGGAAGGTTGCAATATGATGAGAATTCTTCAATTGACCAAGGAAAACAAAAAGCAGGTACTCGATACGCTCCGCGCCCGCTCCGGGGGTGTCAGTGAAACGATCACCCGCGCGGTGGAGGAGATCCTCGCGGATGTGAAGGCGAGAGGCGATGAGGCCGTATTTGAATATACACAGAAGTTTGACCATGTAAATCTCAACGCCGGAAACGTGACAGTGAGTGCGGAAGAATTCGATCAGGCCTACCGCGAGGTATCTCCGGAGCTGATCCGGGTGATCCGCGCGGCGATCGTGAACATCCGCAGCTTTCACGAAAAACAGAAAAAGGAAAGCTGGTTCGATACCTCGAAGGAGGGGACCATGCTCGGCCAGAAGGTCACCCCGCTTGAGAAGGTGGGCGTCTACGTGCCCGGCGGAAAAGCGGCCTATCCGTCATCTGTGCTTATGAATATCGTTCCTGCCAAAGTGGCCGGCGTCGGACGCATCATTATGACGACTCCTCCGGGAAAGGACGGTAAGGTGGATCCGGGCACCCTGGTGGCGGCCAAGGAAGCCGGCGTGGATACGGTCTTCAAGGTGGGCGGAGCCCAGGCGGTGGCGGCGCTCGCCTACGGGACTGAGACGATCCCCAAGGTGGACAAGATCACCGGCCCGGGAAATATCTTCGTGGCGATGGCCAAGAAAGCGGTCTACGGCGAGGTCAGCATCGATTCGATCGCCGGGCCGAGCGAGATCTGTGTGCTGGCGGATGAGAGCGCCGATCCGGTCTTTGTGGCGGCGGATCTTCTGTCCCAGGCTGAGCATGACGAGATGGCGAGCGCGATCCTGGTAACGACGGACGAAACGCTTGCCCGGAAGGTATCGGAGCAGACCGATGTTTTCATCAGCAGACTCGAGAGAAAGAAGATCATGGAAAAGTCGCTGGAGGATTACGGCTGGATCCTGGTGGCGGATACTATGGAGGAGGCTGTCGAAATGGTGAACGAGGTGGCCAGCGAACATCTGGAGATCGTGGCTGCGGATCCGTTCCCTCTTATGATGAAGATCAGGAACGCCGGCGCGATCTTCCTTGGAAGCTACAGCTCTGAGCCGCTGGGAGATTATTTTGCCGGACCTAATCATATCCTTCCCACGGGCGGAAGCGCCAGGTTCTTCTCCCCGCTCAGTGTGGACGATTTCGTAAAGAAATCCAGCATCATCTATTATTCCCGGGAAGCGCTGAGGGGAGTGAAGGATGATATCATCTCATTCGCGAAGGCGGAGGGCCTGACGGCGCATGCCAATTCGATCGCTGTGAGGTTTGAGGACGGAATGGAGGGAGAGTCATGAGCCGAAGGGCACAGGTGGAACGCACCACAAAAGAGACGAAGATCAGTGTGACCATCGATCTGGACGGAAAGGGCGTCTATGATATCAATACCGGGATCGGCTTTTTTGATCATATGCTGGAAGGCTTTGCCAGGCACGGACTGTTTGACCTGACCGTGTCCGCGCAGGGAGATCTTCACGTGGACGATCATCATACGGTGGAGGATACCGGTATCGTGCTTGGGACAGCTATTGCGCGGGCTCTCGGCGACAAAAAGGGGATCGTCCGCTACGGCGACAGGATGCTGCCGATGGATGAGGTGCTGGTAGCCTGCGCGGTGGATCTGGGAGGCCGGCCGTACCTTTCCTTTGACGATGCTTTTGAGGGCCGGATGCTCGGGAGCATGAATTCGGACATGATCCGTGAATTCTTCTATGCGCTCAGCTACAGCGCCATGATGAACATCCACCTGCATGTGATGGAGAAAGGCAATGCCCATCATATGGCGGAAGCCATGTTCAAGGCTTTTGCCAAGGCATTGTCCATGGCAGTGTCTGTTGACCCGAGAATCGAGGATGTCCTGTCAACGAAAGGAGCGATCTGAGGTGGAAGAGGTCTTTCTTGCCTGGGAAGAACTGAAAAAAGGGGCGGACAGCCTGGTGCCGGTGATCGCGGCCGATCATGAGACAAACGAGGTGCTCATGCTCGCCTACATGAATAAGGAAGCCTACGAAAAGACCCTGAAGGAGGGCCGGATGACCTACTTCAGCCGCAGCCGGAATGAGCTGTGGACAAAAGGCCTGACTTCCGGTCATTTCCAGTATGTAAAAGAACTGCGGATCGACTGTGACAATGATACGATCCTGGCTCTGGTGGACCAGGTCGGGGCGGCCTGTCATACCGGAAACAGGAGCTGCTTTTACAGGAAGCTGGCGGGAGAATCAAGATGAAGCGGTCCTTGAGCAGGGATATGATCAAAGTGCTGGCAGTCGTCGCCATGACATTGTGTCACATCAGCCAGGTGTTTTTGGTGCCCGGTGCCTGCGGACAGGCAATGAGGTGCATGGGGAGCTTTACCGCGGCGGTCATGTGCTGGTTTGTGACAGAGGGCGTCGAAAAGACTTCCTCGCCCGTTAATTATGCCAAAAGGCTGATGTTTTTTGCCGTACTCTCACAGATTCCCTACTGCCTGGCGTTTACGAAAGACAGGGTCATCAGCTGGCAGGGGCTGAACATGATTTATTCACTCCTGATGGTAATGCTGATGGTGTTTTTCCTCGATACGGAGCCGGACCGCAGGTGGAGGATCCTCTATACCGCAGCGGCGGCAGCTGCCTCCCTGGCGGGTGACTGGAGTCCCTGGCTGATGTTGTTCACGCTTTTGTTTGTCTGGGCGGGGAAGGACAGGACCAGAATGTGCGTGAGCTTCCTGGTCAGCTTTGCAGTCTACTCCGGATCAGTATTCTTCCACAAGATCCTTTTCGGGGAGGGAGCATGGAAAGCCCTGGCCGGCGCGGCCGGTGAGGGAGCCGGGATCCTGGCTGCCGGCTGTCTGATCTGTTTCGTTTATAACGGAAAGAGGGGCAGGTTCCCGAATGCGGGGAAATGGTTCTTCTATGCCTATTACCCGCTGCATCTGGCGGTCATCGGGATCATCCGGATACTTCTTATGCGCGGGTGACAAAAAAAACTTGCATTTATGCGTCAACCCTTATATAATCTCGTTTTCGACAGTTGAG
>DGTA01000060.1 GCA_002394165.1 Lachnospiraceae bacterium UBA4348
AGAACGCGAGTTTGCGAAGAATGCGTCTGATAGGCGGCGCAGCATTTTCAAAAGCGGCAACTGGCTGAAGATCCTTTGAAGCTGTCTTTTGTTGTTAATATGATACTTTTCCAAGGACTGTCCCTGTCAGATTCACCAGATCAGCTTCTCCTCCAGCATCCGGCAAAACTTCTCCAGCCCTTCCCGGTCTTCCAGTGTAAACCGGTCCTTCAGCGGGCTGTCGATATCCAGGACTGCCTTTACCGCCCCGGTCTCCCTGCGGTGGATCGGGATCACGATCTCGGAACAGGATACCGCGTCACAGGCAATATGGCCGGGAAATTTGTGAACATCCGGCACCAGCTGCACCTCGTCCTTTTCAACGGCCACTCCGCAGACTCCTTTTCCGGGTGAAATATGGATGCAGGCCGGCTTTCCCTGGAAGGGACCGATATGGAGGGTGCCATGGCGCATTATGTAGAATCCTGCCCAGTTGATATCAGGGATAAACTGCCAAAGCAGGGCGGCGGCGTTGCTCATCGCGGAAACATACCAGTACTCGGTGTTCAGCATTTCTTCCATCTGTTCGCAGAGAAGCTGATAATCGGTCTCATTACCCATCATCCGTAGATCCGTCCTTTCTTCAAACGATCCTTTATACACTCTCCAGGGCTGTCTTAAGTCTTTCCATTGCTTTTGTAAGGACCTGCCTCGGGCAGGCGGCATTGACGCGCTCAAACCCGTTCCCCTCCGGTCCGAACATAGCTCCGTCATTGAGCCAGAGCTTTGCTTTTTTCTCGATCAGGTCTTTTCTCTCCGCATCTGAAAGACCAAGTCCGTTCAGGTCGAGCCAGGCCAGATAGGTGCCTTCGGGATGGACCATGTTGATGCGCGGAATATTCGTGCGGATATAATCCTCCATGAAAAGAAGGTTGTCCCATATATAGGCTTTCACTGCCTCAAGCCACTGCCCGCCTTCCTCGTAGGCGGCCTGGCAGGCGGCCTGCCCCATGATGTTCAGTTCGGGGGCGAAGCACATCTTGAGTTCTTTCTCAAACTTTGCGCGAAGATCTTCATCCGGGATAAAAAGGTTCGAGCACTGGAGCCCTGCGATGTTAAAAGACTTGCTCGGCGCCGTGCAGACGATCACATTCCGGCTGTACCGGTCGTCCAGGGACAGCAGCACATGATGGGTGCGCCCTTCCCAGACAAAGTCGCTGTGTATCTCATCGCTGACGACGATCACCCCGTTCTTAAGGCAGATTTCTTCCATGCGCGCAAGCTCTTCCCTGGTCCATACGCGGCCGGCCGGATTGTGCGGGCTGCACAGCAGGAACAGCTTTACATCCTCCCGTGAGGCGCAGCGTTCGAAGTCCTCAAAATCGATCCCATACCGGCCGTTCTCATAGCGCAGCGGGGAGTTGACGATCTGCCTGCCGTTCTCGGTGATCACGTGGCTGAAAGGATGGTAGACGGGCCGCTGGATCAGTACGGCCTCTCCCGGCTGTGTATAGGCCCTTACGGCCATGGCCAGGGCAAATACGATGCCCGGTGACGTAATGATCCATTCTTTGCGGCTCTTAAAGCCGAAATGCTGCTCATACCATCCCATCACGGCTTCATAATAGGCATCCGGACTGAAGGTATATCCGTAAACATTGTGACGTACGATATTCTCCAGCCTGGCGCGGATCGCCGGTGCACACTCAAAATCCATATCCGCCACCCACAGCGGAAGCACATCGTCTCCCATTCCGTGCGAGGCGCGAAGGTCATATTTAACGCAGTCTGTGTTCTCTCTTTTTGTTATCTCATCAAAATGAAAATCCATCTGTCAATCTCCTGCAGGTCAGTCTGTAATGACGATACTCTTGATCACCGGCTGTTCATCCTTGGGGATGGTCCCGTTCCCGTCGATCGGTCTGGCGTCGGCGGCGATCTTGTCCACGATCTCCTGTCCTTCGGTCACATGACCGAAAGCAGCATAGTTTCCGTCCAGGGACGGCGTATCCGCCACCATGATGAAAAACTGCGAACTGGCACTGTCGGGGTCGGACGCCCTCGCCATGGAGATGACGCCCTTCTTGTGAGAGATATCGTTCTTGACCTGGTTGGAGGCGAATTCACCCTTGATGGTCTTTTTAGACCCTCCGGTCCCGTCACCGAGAGGATCACCGCCCTGGATCATGAACCCGTCGATGATCCGGTGGAACGTGAGCCCGTCATAGAAGCCTTCCTTCGCCAGCTCCATAAAATTACCGACCGTGATCGGGGCGGTATCCCCGTCCAGCTCCACGGTTACCTTTCCGTAATCCTCAATGGTGATCTCGGCGTGATGGATGCCGGACGCCTTCGCGGTATCCTCTTTCTTTTTGCCGCAGCCCGCGATGAACGCAGCAGCCGCGGCCATGATCAGTAAGATCAGTACAGTGCGGTGAATCAGTGGTCTTTTCATTTTATTCTCCTTATCAACGTAATTTTATCTTTCGGTCAGTGTCTTTTCAGGAAGTCAACCACGTATCCGGCAACCTCATCCACCTTACGGTCAAAGCAGTGCGTATCACCGGTGATGATCTTCAGCTCACAGTCCCTGTAGAGCCTGGCAGCTTCCACTGCGTAGGATACGGGCACCGTTTCATCCGTATCGGAGTGGATGATCAGCACGGGGCCATCGTACATGCGGATCGCCTCCTCCACCGGCAGCAGCTGCGCCGCGCGGAAGTAGTCCCCTCTAAGGGTATGCTCCTCATCCATCTTAAGCTCATCCGGGATATGATCCGGATCAAACTCCACATCGAACGATCTCCCCTGTCTGGCTGCATCGCGGATTATGATGGCCGGCGCGAGCGGGATGAGCGCCTTGATCCTGTCGCGCTCGGCCGCCGCCGCCAGGATGGCGGTCAGTCCTCCCTGGGAGTGCCCTGCCAGGTAGATATCGGATACAAAATCAAGATGAGCGGCGTAGTCGATGACCGTCATCATTTCATGGAACCATTTCAGCACCGTGTGGTCCTTAAACTCCCCGTCGCTCTTCCCGTGCCCGTACAGCTCGATGCGCAATGACGCATACCCGTTATCGTTGACCGCCTTCGAGATAGCCAGGAGATGAGGCTCTTCCATGTGGCCGGTATAGCCGTGCTCAATGATCACGAGCGGGTATTTTTCTTTGCTGGCAGCGGGAAAATCAAGTTTGGCGTGTAGACGGATATGATCATGCTCTATATAAAATTCTTTGTTTTCCATTAAAGCTCCTTTTCTTTAAGACATGGCCTTCATGATCATCTCATGGGACAGCCGGATGGAGTTGGCTCCCGGATACAGCGTGCAGAGCGATCCGGCCGCGCAGCCGTAGGCCGCTGCCTCCTCGATGGAGTCTCCTGCCAGTATCCTGGTCAGGAAAGCCGCGGACATGCAGTCCCCCGCTCCGGTTGTGTCCACAGGATCCACCTTGAGCGCCGGGATATCCCCCTCAAAAGAAGGGCTGTAGACGCGTGCTCCCTTCTCTCCGCGCTTGACGATAATGTTCCTGGTTCCCAGCGCATGCAGAGCGTCGACCGCCCTCTCAACATCCGGCTGCCCGGTATAGGGCATCAGGTCATACTCACTGGGGATAAAATAATCCATCAGCGGGGCAAATCTCTCAAGTCTTTCCCTGTCACAGACCACCCGGGCCGTATCCAGGTCCCCGAAGATCAGCGCACCTTTCTCCCTGGCCTTCTTAAGGAACTGTTCCAGACCATCCTCCTCCGCCACGGGCATCCCAAAAAGGCTGCCCAGCGAAACCGCCGAAAGTCCTTCCGGTACCTTGTCGGGAAGGTCTTCTTTTCCCAGCGTGTTGTGGGCGCCCTGGATGGAGAAGATCGTCCGTCCGCCGTCGCTGCCCACCAGCACCAGCGCGGTGCCTGTTTTAAACTGCTCTTTTTCCCGCAGCCAGGTGGTGTCGACGCCCCGGCTTTCAAGGGAAGCCCTGAGCATCCTTCCGTTCTCGTCGCCGCCGACACATCCGTTGAAAAAACTTCTGCATCCGAGGGCTGCCAGGAAGATGCTCTGGTTGCAGGCGTCTCCTCCGGGCATCAGGCCAATATCGTCAATGCGCTGCTTTTCCTTCCACGCTGAAGGAGGCTGAACGCCCTTTGCGACCACATCCAGTACGATGAGTCCGATGCTCAGAACCGTTTTGTCATTTAGCTTTATCATTTTATCCTTCCTTCTTGCACCGAAGGGCGATCGCGCACAGAAGCGCTCCCCAGTGATAGAATTTATCACTGTTTCCGGCATCGCATCCCCTGCCGGAGATGGCATTGTAGTTTTCGTGCACGTGCCGGTGCTCCTCCCATTCCGGAAGAAAGATATCGAGCGATTTTTCCGCAAGATCCCGGCATTCATCGGTAAGCTTGTGCTGCTCAAAGGCAAGATACACAAGGAAATTCAAGGGTGCCCACACTCTTCCGCGCCAGTAATCCTGGTCCTGGTAGGCCGGATCATTCCTGGCGATCGAAGGAAGCATCCACCTTCCGTAGAATTCTTCCGGATTGTAGTAATGCTCGTTTATGATCCGGTCGATCCTCTCTGCCGGGATGTTCTCCGAAAACAGCGCATAGAAATTCGTCGGGGCGATCCGCCTGGAGAATTCTCCGGTGTCCGTGCGCCGGTTGCAGTAGAAGCCGTACTCTTCATCCCACAGCTGTTCCAGGCCGGCCTCTGTGCGGGATATCCGTTCATCGTAAAGAGGAATGTCCTCCTCTTTCCCGACGATCACCGCAAGCTCCTTCAGCGCTTTAAGGTCCATCAGGATCAGTCCCGTAAGGCCGACATCCTCGAGCATGAGCATGTTCGTTTCCTTGTCAAAGGGAATATCGTCATACAGCGGGGAATTGTCCATTCCCGATTCAAGCGCTCCGCCGAACCGGTCATTCACCCCGTCGTTCTCCCAGCGGTTTCCGAAGATCACTTCAGCCGGGTCACTTCCCCAGCAGAAGGCTCCGGATGAGCTGAGGCGGTTTTCAAAGAACCAGTCATTCCATTGCTTCAGGGCTGGGTAAAGCAGCTTCGGGAACCAGCCCCATCCGGTCTCCCGGTAAAGCTCAAGCACCATCCTCGAACCCACAGGGGGCTGGGAACGGTCCAGGGTCTTCTGGCCGTTTCCGCAGGACATGTTCGGCACGAAGCCTTTGTCCGTCCTCTCGTTGACGATCTCGATCATATTGCTTACCGCCAGCTCGGGGCAGCGGCTCCCGGCCAGATGGCCGGCGAAGAAGTTGTCCCAGCAGAAAAGCACGTATCCGCCCTTGCGGATGCTCCACAGCCGGCTTACCGGTGAGATCACCCGGTCATGGTTCGGATCGTACACCGTATCCCAGGCCAGCGCACATTCGATGGCCGATGCCAGAGAGGCTTCACTTCCGAAGGCACGATGCTTTTCCTCGAGCCTTTCCCTCGCCTCGCGGATCTTCAGGGAAATAAGTTCCAGTCTTTCCCGGCCGCTTCCGGCGTCGGGCACCTCCCCGTTTTTTACCCGGACAGCATAAAATCCTGCCGGACCGCTTTCCTTTACGGAAAGAAACGGTCCCGTCACAGGAACATTAAGGTCCTCATCCGTGACCTCGCCGGAGGAAAAAACAAACCAGTTCCCACCCGAAGGATTCTGTGCATAAAGCACATCGTTCTCACGTTTTACACTGCCTTCCCGGTTCCACAGGTATCCGCCCTGCAGTACCAGCAACGGCGCGGTCATCTGCTCTTTGACGGGTGTGACCAGGATAGCGAAGAATTCCTCTTCGGAAGCCGTCTCTACCATCAGCTCCAGTCCGCACCAGCTGACCTTCATGGAAGTGTAGCTGTCGTCGAACGCATGCTCGCCGGGGGAGAGAACTTCCGTCGAATCCTCCCAGTCATCCGTCGGAAATCTTCCGATCAGCGGGTTCTGCAGGAAATTTCCGAACTTGTATTCCTTGATGCCAAGATTAAGCGTCAGCGCATCCGGCATATGCACAAAGGAGAACAAGCTGTTCACATTCCATGTTCTCCATCCTCTCAGAAACTCTTTTTTGACTTGTTCATATTCCGGACAGGTCAGCACCTCTTTTATTCCTCCTCACACAAAAACCGGCTTACACCTATATCATACACACGGATCTTATTCCCGTACATTTCCCGCTCCTCAAACGGGACATCCTCACCGGCCAGGATGGCCTTCGCACCCCTGATCAGCTCCGGAATGACTTCCTTTCCCACATACAGCCGCCCATGGGACGGATAGATCCCGTCAAAATCATCGGCGCGCTTCATCAGCCGCTCCAGGCCGGCCACATAGGCGTGCATGTCGCGGTGCATGCCGAACATGAATATCTCGCCGTCCGCCTGGATGGGATCTCCGCCGATCAGGCAGCGCTCACTCCGGTCAAGGACCGTTATGCTTCCCGGTGTGTGCCCCGGAAGATGAACGATCTCGAGCTCTCTCTCTCCCATTTTAATGATATCGCCGTCGAACACCGGAATCATCCTTCCGGTCTTTTTATTCAGGTTATAGTAGATCATGGCTTCCGAAGGATGCATATAGAACTCTTCAAAAGCATCATTCCCGGCAATATGGTCCCTGTCGGCGTGGGTATTGAGCAGCTTCAGCGGCAGATTTGTGATCTTGCCGGCGATCTCCCTCAGATCCACGCCGGAGATGCCTGTATCGATCACCAGAGCCTTTTCAGCGTTGGTCAGCAGGAATATCCTGACATGGCCATCGCAGATCGCCCATGTATTTTTATACAGTTTCGTGATCTCGCACTCCATTGTCTGTCCCTCCTTGCACACCTATTATTATATAGTATTAAAGCGGCGGATTCAACGAATCCGCCGCTTTTGTATGTACAATTTTATCGTTCAGGTCAGCCCCTCACGACATTTTCGAGGATGTCCACGCACTTCTCCACTCCGAGCAGTCCCGTGTCCAGACAGATGTTGTAGTCCCTGCAGTCACCCATCTCGTGATCCGTATAGGCACGGTAATAGGTCTTCCTGAGCCGGTCACGCTTTTCAAGGTATTTGGCCGGGTCCATGTTCCCGTATTCATTCAGCTCCAGCACTCTTTTGAGTCTCTTTTCAGGCTCTGCAAACAGGAACACATTCAATGACTCGATCCCTTCCTCCTTCAGGACGATGTTGGAGCATCGTCCCACAATGATGCAGGGCTTCTTCGCCAGCTGGAGGATGACGTCCTTTTCCGCCTGGAAGATCGTATCGTAGGAATTGACAAAGCTTGAAGTATTCGTCAGGAAACTGTTGATGAAGCGGGAGCGGCGGCTTAGATCCTCGCCCTCGCGCATCACATCCTCTTCCGAGAAACCGCTCACCTTGCTGGTGATCCTGACGAAATCGCGGTCATAAAAGTCGATGCCGAGACGGGCGGCCAGTCCTCTGGCGACGCTGCGTCCGCCGGCGCCGTACTCTCTGCTTATGGTGATGACCGGAATCTTTTTATCTGCCATTAATCTATACCTCCGTATGATCTGTCAAAACTGTGATCAGGCCGCAGTGACCATTTTCTTTTTCCGAAGCTCGAGCACAAACACGACCGCGACGATCGCCACGCCGACAATATCCGTAACGATACCCGGATACAGAAGCATCAGGCCCGCAAAACACACGATGACGCGCACCGGGACGCTCATGACCGTCAGCATATATCCCTCCAGGGCTGCCGCGATGGCGAACATTCCGACCACGCTGGTGATGATGATCAGGATGAATTCCGGAACATTCGTGTCAATGAGCAGCATCGCCGGATTAAGGCTGAACATATACGGGATCAGGAAAGCTGCGATCGCAAGCTTCGACGCGTTCAGGCCCGTTCTCATGGGATCCGCCTTCGCGATGGCAGCGCCCGCATAGGCAGCCAGGGCAACCGGAGGCGTGATATCAGCCACGATGCCGAAGTAGAATACGAACATGCTCGCGCAAAGGGCATTCATACCCATACCAGTCGTCAGGATCGGCGCGCAGGTCGTTGCCATGATGATGTAGGTAGCCGTGGTCGGCACGCCCATGCCCAGAATGATGCAGCAGAGCATGGTCAGCACCAGGGCGATCATCAGATGGCCGTGGGAGACGCTGACGATGGCGGAGATAAAGACCTGTCCCAGACCGGTCATGGTGACGACGCCAGCGATGATGCCGGCGATACCGCAGGCAACGGCGATGCTGAGCGTGTTCCTGGCACCTGTCTCAAGAGCGGCCACAAATTTGGCCGGAGTCAGGCGATGTTCCTTGTCGATCAGGCTCACCACGATGCAAAGGCCTGTCGCGATGATCGCAGCGCGGCTCATCGTATAGCCCGCCGTGATCAGGTAGATCAGAGCAACCAGCGGGATCAGCAGGTATACCTTGGGAAGGATCGACCTGGCTTTCGGAAGCTGGTCTTTCGGGATGCCGCGAAGGTCAAGTCTTTTGGCCCGCAGGTGCACCATCAGGAAAATACCGGTAAAGTACAGGACAGCCGGCAATATGGCGCGGACAACGATATTCGAGTAGGGAACGCCCACCATCTCCGCCATCAGGAAGGCGGCGGCGCCCATAATGGGAGGCATGATCTGGCCGCCGGTAGAGGCCGCCGCTTCCACGGCTCCGGCAAACTCTCCGGGATAACCCGTGCTCTTCATCATGGGGATGGTCACGGAACCGGTCGTCACGGTATTGCCCACGCTGGATCCGGAAACCATACCGCAGAGGGCCGAGGAAATGACCGCGACCTTGGCGGGTCCGCCCGAAGCTGAACCGGCCACACAGTTGGCGCACTGGATAAAGAACTCCGCGATTCCCGTGGCTTCCAGGAATGCACCGAAAATGATGAACAGAACGATGTACGTGCTGCACACGCCGATCGGGGTGCCGATCACACCGGTCGTCGTATAGAACAGGTTGTAGATGACCGAGCGAAGCACCTTATAAAAGGCCTTGCCCTTCTGGAGATTCGTAATGAAGGCATAAAGGACAAAGCAGCCGGCGACCACCAGGATCGGAATACCGGTAACCCTCCGGCAGCATTCCGCCAGGATCAGGATGCCGATCACCCCCAGCGCGATCTCAAGGTCGTTGATGTGGGTGGCATGGTTGATGATCGCCCGGTTATTGATCACAAAGTAGAAAAAGCTGCCCGCTCCGAGCGCTGCCAGAAGCAGATCATAGATCGGGATATGATTCACTTTCTGGGGTTTTGAACCGGAGATCTTTGCCGGGAAAAGCACGAAGACAAAGATCACGACGATCCCCAGAAAGAGCGGTCTGCGGATACGCTCATCCCAGACAGTGAACAGGTTCATATAGATCATGAAAAGGGAGAACAGGGCCAGGGCGGCCTTTATGACAGCAGCCGGAACGCCCGTCCAGGGACGCGTATTCGACTCCCTGTCATATTTTTTCATGATCTCGTCGACGTCGGCCTGTATGGAGGCCGCATCTACGGCGGCGCTGTTTTCTTTCAGTTTCTCTTCCATTGACTTCCTCCTCACCCGGCCAGGCTAAACCCCCGGCTCTCAAAACGAACCATGGCATTCCTGCCGCAAAGATCTCTCAGGCTGATCCGGGCGGTATCATTAATGATCAGCGTATGATCCGAAACCGTTCCGACGATATAGATCAGGTCATCCATCTTACGGTCAAAGCCGGTAACGATCATACTTCCGTCATCCCCGTAGGTTAATTTCTCGTTTCCTTCCAGCTGAGTCTGCACACCTGCCCCAAACCCGTAATAGACCGTTTTCACCACATAGATCCCGTCCCTGCGGATCTCATAATAATCCGTCAGGGGGCTCTTGTTCACAGAGTGGATAAAACTGACGCCGAAGGTATCTCCCACCTTCAGGCGATACCTGGCATAGACCTCCCCGGTCTTTGCATTGGAAAGGACCAGGGTCCGGGATCTGGTGCAAATTAAAAAGGCGGCAGCCAGAGTGATCAATACACATCCAGTGACTGCCGCAATAATGGCTATTAGGTGGGTGCGGTGATCACTCGACTGTGATTCCCTGCTCCTCATAGTACTTGACAGCTCCTGCATGGAACGGTACGCTGATACCCTTTACAGCATCCTCAAGGTTGAGGAATTCGAACTTCGCATGACCTGCGATCAGGGCATCCTGGTTATCGAACATGGCTTTGAGCAGTTCGTAAACGGCTTCCTCGGAAACTTCCGTGGAGGCGATCAGGGTAGCACGTACGGAAACGGTGGTCGCATCCTCGTCCACGCCCTTGTAGGTGCCGGCCGGGATAACGGTCTTGGTGAAGAAATCATAGTCTTCCTGGAGCTTTGCGATATGCTCTTCATCAAGCTGTACCAGATGAACGTCCTTCATGGTAGCCAGGTCGACAACGGCTGTGGTGGGAGCACCGGCCACGATGAATGCTGCATCGATCTTGCCGTCCTTAAGGTTCTCAGCAGAGTCACCGAAGGAAGCGTTCGTGATCTTGACATCGTCGAAGGTCATGTCATAAGCGCCAAGGATCTGTCTTGCGTTGAATTCGGTACCTGAACCGGCATCACCCACAGATACGCTCTTTCCTTTCAGATCAGCGACAGTCTCAATGGAAGGATCGCAGGTCACGATCTGGACCGTCTCATCGTAGAGGCCCGCCACCGCGCTGAAAGTATCATAGGTACCCTCATCCGCAAAGAGGTCGGTTCCGGTATAAGCATAGTACATAACATCGTTCTGGACGATCGCCAGATTGGCATCCTCGTCATCGATCATCTGGATGTTAGCCTTAGAAGCACCGGTGGAGGTGACCGTCAGGCTGCTCTGTTCCAGAAGCGGATTAAGCACAGTCGCCATAACGCCGCCGACCGCATAGTAGGTACCGGTGGTGCCGCCGGTGGCCAGCGTAAGGTCATCCGCTGCCATAACTGAACCGGACATGGCAAGAAGCATGCCACATGCTAAAACAGGTACAAGTGCTTTTTTCATCATACTGAAGTCCTCCCGTCATAATATTTTTTTGAAACATCGTTATTAGTTTAAAGTATTACAGCAGAAAAGTCAAATAAATGCTTAAATATTCGTGTCAGCTGATCAAACTTCTGAAAGTTTTCCCACAGCCTCGTCCAGCAGCTTCATATCCTCAGCGCTCAGCTCCCGTTCGAACGCCCGGGCATTCTCCTGGACTCTCTCCCTCTTCTGGGCGCCGGTGATGCAGGTGGAGACAAACGGCCGGGAATAACACCATAAAAGAGCGATCTGGGAGAGCGGCATGTCATCGTTCCTTTCGCTGATCTCATCCATCACCGCCAGAAGTTCCATCACCTTCCCGAACATGGGTCCGTGGAAGTGTTTATAGAAGCGGTGACGGCTGTCCGTCTCGGCAAATTCACGTTCTTCGCGGTATCTCCCTGAAAGGATGCCCCCGCCCAGGGAACCGTAGGTCATAACGCCCATTCCCTGCCCGGCTGCCCAGCGGATGGCTTCCTCATGCTCCCGGAACGCCATCGAGTACTGGGGCTGGAAAGCTTCTATCTCCCCAAACTGCCCGATCTGCTGCATCTGCTCCACTGTAAAGTTTGAGACTCCGATGTGGAGGATCTTTCCCTCTTTTTTCAGGTGGTTGAGCGCATCCATCGTCTCCTCGAAAGGCGTCTTCAGATCCGGCCAGTGGATCAGCATCAGGTCTATATGATCAGTCTGCAGGTTGCGAAGGGATTCTTCACACTGCCCAACGATCTTCTCGTATCTTCCGTCCCTTACATAGATCTTTCCGTCCACGAAAAAATTGCCGCACTTTGTCGCGATCTGAACGTCATTACGGATCCCGAGCTTTTTCAAGGTCCTTCCGAGGAAGCGCTCCGCTTCTCCGTTATTGTAGGCAGGGGCTGTATCGATCAGGTTGATGCCCTCCTCCCAGGCGGCTTTCAGGGCATCCTCCTTCACCTCATCGTCATATACATCCCAGCCGACACCGCCCATCCCCCATGTTCCGAGGGTCACGGCGGATACCTTCATTCCGGTCTTTCCAAAGGTCCTGTACTGCATAGATAGATCCTTTCCCTGTATAGTGATTATCCTGTTATCCGTTTTCCATGACCATTATACCACCTTTGCTTCTTTCAGGCAGTGCCGGACCTGCTTTTTTGTGAACTGGAACCCCTTGACGGCATATGGTATAATCATCTGACAAATACCACAGATGGTATGCTGTCGGTTTCCGGCAGTGATCCGCCTAAAATCAAAAATAAGGATATAATAACCATTATGACAAATAACCGAAGAAAAAAGAAAAACAGTATGGGCCGACTTCTGGTCACCATCATCATCTGTTTTCTTCTTTTTGCCATCATCCTGGCCACACTGATCGTACTGATCATGCAGATGAACCGGAAGGAGCCCATCCCCGATCCGTTCTCGCATCTTACCCAGATGCTGACGGAGGAACCCGTCACCGAGACGGAGGAGGCGCTTACTGAAAGCCTTCCTGTCCAGACAGAGCCGGCCACGGAGACCGAAGCGCCGACAGAAACGGAAGAAACAGAAAAAGTCCCGGAACTTACCGAGACCGATATCTATACATTTATGCAGGGCCCCAAGGCCTATAACTCCAAAACAGACTGGGGCGGCTCCTGGTGCGACGTCGAGCTGTACGACCAGAAGTTCAGCGTGTTCGGCTGCGGCCTGTGCTGCCTGGCCAACATCTACAGCACGCTCACGGACTGCGACTGCTCTCCGCTTGACATGTTCTATTATGCGAAGGAGAATTCCGGTTACCGGCCCATGAGCTACTACGGCTCCATCGACTGGCCCTACATGAAACAGACCCTTCGCAAGGTCGGGATCCACGCCAGGCTCAGGACCAAAGACAAGACCTACAAAAAGTTCCAGGAGACGATCAAAAACAACATCACCGCAACCGTTCTGGTCTGCAGCGGTTACGATGACACCTACTGGCACGATGTGGAAGGACATTACGTCAATATCTGGCTCTACAACGAGGAGGATGACACTGTTTTCCTCGCCGACTCAGGAAATCCCGACCACAACCGACAGCGCGTCCCGCTCCGTTACCTTTACGACGCGATGAAGATGTCCAGCCGCTACCAGTACATGCTCGTCACCTCCGTAGACGAGGGCAAAAACACCTGGGGCCATAACGGCGTGGAGATGAGATGGAACGTGCCGGATTACTATAAGGGTATTCCGATCGAGTTTCCGCCGGAGACAGAGACTGAATAAATCTGACGGGGGAAACTCCTGATGGAAAAAGTGTAATATAAAAAAATAACATCCTGTTCCAAAGGGGAGCTACCGCAGCGCCAGCGATCCCCGTGGAACAGGGTGTTACTTTTTTATTCAATTATGCCCCTCCAAGGAGTGTCCCCTGTCAGCGTAATCTGACACAGAACCGTCCCTGTCATACTGTCATTATTATCTCACATACCTGGCATCCACAAATCCGTAAATGCCGTTTCTGTATGCCAGGAAATATCCCTCATCCCAGAAGTTGCGGTGTACGAAGATCTGCTCTCCGTTGTTGTACATAACATTCATGAAAGTGCCGTTGGGCTGTTTCTGCATCTGGAGGCAGGTGCCGGCCGGTACGCTCACTGTGCGGTATACATAGTTGTTGAGGTCATGGATGTAATCGTTCGGAACACTGCTGCCGCCTGCGGCTTCCTCAAGCTGTTCATTTTCGATCTTTTTGAATTCTTCTGTCATTTTTTTATCCTCCTGTTTGATGTTTGCTGTTTTTTATTCTTAATGTGATTTTTCTTCTGTTTTAAGGCGTTTTTCCTGTTTGCCTTACGCTTATATATACGAAATACAGGAGTGCTGTCCACACACTCCTGCATAAAAACTTCATCGTTTATCTTTATCAATGAATTCCAGGAAGAGCACCGCTATGAACGCGTACAGCAGCGCATAGACTCCGAGGGTGATCCAGCAGTCTACGATGTTTTCTACAGAGCGCTCGTAGCGGCTCCTGATGCTGGCCTGTCCGGAGCTCTGTGTGATGGCTTGCTTCGCCTGTTCCTCTCCAAACAGGTTGATCAGCTCCCCGACGGTGACGGAGGCGGCATACTTCTTCTGCCTCTGCTCTTCCAGATTCGGGTCCTGAGCGACAAAGTCGATGACTTCTCCAACCGTAAGATCCCCTTCTACCTTCGTGCTTCGAAGATCGGCGATCAGTTCACTTCGATCCCCGGCTTCCTCACTGACATAATCAAGAAGCTGATCCAGGGAGATCTCTCCCCCGATCCTGGTTTTTCGCATGCTTTTAAGGGTGTTCCATCCGGCCACCATGGGCAGCTCATTGTACCCGGCCTGCGCACAGATACAGTTGAGCCCGTATCCGGAGACGGCGATCTTCGTGAGCGGGGCGGACCAGGAAGGCAGTGAAAAGATCCCGCCCGAGAAAACCAGCTGAAAGATCAGCAGGAATGGCATCACCGTCATGGCGCTGGTCGTATTGTGCACGATCGCCGAGACGAGCAGTGCCAGCATATCAGCGGCGTAGGTGACCAGGAAAAGCGTGATCCCCAGATCCAGCCGGAACCACCGAGTGATGAAGCCCCCCGCCGGAAGCTCTAGTTTGACAAGGCTGAACACATAGAGCATCAGGACGGTCTGCCCGAGGCAGATCAGCGCCTGATAGATCATATGGGCCGCCACGTAGGAGGATATGTGCATCCCGGCGCGGTGCTCGCGCTTGATGATCTCCCTCTCACGGCAGATCACCTGGATCGAGTTGAAGCACCCGTTCCAGATGCAGACGCAGGCCAGCGCGAAGGAGCCCTTGAGCGTACCCTCCATCGTGATCGCAAAATCGCCGCGGATCACGTAAGCCAGAAGTCCGGCGATGAGGGCTGACATGGGAAATACCTTCCAGTCGCTCTGGTAGATGAACATGCGCAGCAGTTTTCCCAGATAGATCAGGACCTGGGCAAAGCGGCCGCGGTAACGAAGCTTTCTGCGGAAAGACTTTGTTCTCTCCTTACTGTTTCGAGGGTCAGCCATTCTGCACCTCCCCGTATTTCTCCACAAATTCGTCTGCGCGTCCTTCTCCGCCCTCTTCTTTGCGGTTGATGCTCATGACGATCTGTTCCATCCTGTCCTTTCCGAAGAACATTCTCGCGTCCTCAATGCTGCCGAAGAAGGCCAGCCGCCCGGTCAGATTGCTGTCCTTGGCCAGGACGATCACATCATCGAAAAGATCGATCACGCGGTCAGGCGTGTGCGTGATGACGATGACGATCTTGCCCATGTCCGCAATCCCGCGCAGGCGCTCCATCAGCTCCCTGGCCATTACGCCGTCAAGACCCGAATCCGGTTCATCCAGGATAAACAGGGAGGGATTGGCAATATATTCCATCGCGATGGACAGCCTCTTTCGCTGCCCGCCGGAAAGCTTCTGCACCAGGCTGTTCTTTACCGGCTCCAGGCCGAAGATATCCAGTACCTCCCTGACCAGGGCACGCCTTTCGGGAATATCCGCATCCTGCGGGAGGCGCAGAGTCGCTGCATCGGACAGTGTCCGAAAAACCGTGTCATGATCACGCATCAGGTCTTTTTGCGGAACATAGCCGATATCGTGCTGGATCTCCTTGTACTGCTTATAGACATTATTTCCGTTGAGGGTCACCTTGGCCTTCGCCTTCTCATAGCCGTTGATGGCATTGATGAGCGTCGTCTTCCCGGCGCCCGAACCGCCCAGCAGCAGGACCATATGTCCGGGCTGGATGACCATGTGGATGTCCCGGAGCAGATACTTCTTTTCAAACAGCCGCCTCGATACCCTCTCATCGAGATTGACCGTCAGGCCGCCGCCTGACTCTGCCACGTACCGGCCCGTGATCCGCGCCGCCGTATCCGCTTCCATCTCCTCTACTGTGAAACGGCAGTGATACTTTCCGGAAAGGCCCCAGATAAAGGCGGGGATAAACGGCACCAGTACCCAGGCAGCGATCCACAGCCTCTTCGTCTCAAAATTGATGCACAGTCCGTTATAGATCCGGATACGGTAGATCAGCGTCACGATCGATATCGCCGCGCTTAAAGGATTGATCCAGAAAAACCGGACCGAACCGGCGTTGGTATAATGGCCGGCCAGCAGCATCAGGTTGCTGAGCAGATCAAGAACGGCAACCGCTTTTCCCTCGGGCTTGCAGTCTCCGCACTTTCCCAGGAAGAAAGCCCTGACAAAGGGGACAAAAGCCCAAACCGGACGTACGGCGCATTTTCTGAAGAAAAACACCAGCGATACAGAAAAAAGGATCTCCAGAATGATATCGATGCTGTGATAGGTGCCAAAAAGGAAGGTAAGAATAACAAACATCTGTCAAATCCTTTCCCGATAGAAATTTTGAATTATTTTCTGCCGGTCTCCCAGAACGCGACTGCGGCAGCGGCTGCGACATTCAGAGAATCAACTCCGGCTGACATGGGGATCATTACGGTATGATCGCAGTTTGTGATCGTCTCCTCCGACAGGCCTTCTCCCTCAGATCCGAGGATCAGGGCAAGTCTGTCCGCCCCGGAAAGAAGCTCGGAGCCGATCGGGAGACTTTTGTTTTCGAGCGCCATCGCTGCCGTCACAAACCCCAGCTCCCTGAGCTTTTTCAGGCCCGCTCCAGGCCATTCCCATGTTTTTTTATCCATGAAGGTCCACGGGACCTGGAAAACGGTTCCCACGCTGACCCGCGCGGCACGGCGGTAAAGGGGATCGCTGCAGCCTCCCGTCAGGAGGACCCCGTCTATCCCAAGCGCCGCAGCGCTTCGGATGATCGCCCCCACATTGGTCGGGTTGACGATCTCTTCAAGGACCGCGATCCGGCGGCTCCCAAGGCAGATCTCCTCCGCAGAGGGAAGGACCTTTCTTCGCATCGCGCAGAGCATCCCGAGTGTCAGATGGAATCCGGTCATTTTTTCGAGAACCCCGAGAGCTGCCGCGTACACCGGCACACCGCTGCACCGATCAAGGATACGAAGGCCTCTTTCTCTCTCCGGCAGATTCGGGTCATCTCCGCACACATTCATGCGGGCCTCAAGAATATCCTCACAGACAAGAAAAGAGACCGGCTCATAGCCGGCATCCAGTGCCCGTTCGATCACTTTGGGGCTTTCTGCAATAAAAAGGCCCGGCGCCGGTTCAAAATACCGGCGCAGGCGGTTTTCACCAAGCTTTGTATAGACATTAAGCTCAGGTATATCCAGGTCATCTACTTTCTTCACGTTTCTTTTCCGTTTCCCTTGTACTGGAAGCACATCATTGTGATATCGTCAAACTGCTCCGTATCTTTGCTGAAATCACTCAGTTCCTCCAGGAGCCGTCCGACCAGGCCTTCTTCGGTATCCTCCGGATCTTTGTTGAGCACATCGAGCATCCTGTCCGTTCCGAAAAGCACCTTTTCCGAACTCATGCTTTCGGCGACGCCGTCGGTGTAGACAAAGACCGTGTCTCCGGGTTGAAGCTCAAATTCATTTTCCTTAAATGAAACACCGCGCAGCATCGCAACCGCCAGGCTGTGCTTATATTTAACCAGCTCAAAGGAGCCGCCGGCACGTTTGAGCACCGGATGTTCATGGCCTGCGTTGGCGGAGACACCTTTTCCGGTCCTCAGATCAATGATGGCAAGCCAGACCGTGACAAAGAAATCCTTCTCGTTGTCATCACAAAGCTGATTATTGACATGGTAAAGGATCTGTCCGGGGCTCTCTCCCATCTGTGCCCGGTTCTTGATCAGGGTCTTGGTGATCACCATGAACAGAGAGGCGGGAACACCCTTTCCGGATACATCCGCGATCACGAGCAGCAGGTGATTCTTATCAATCAGGTAATAATCGTAAAAGTCACCGCCCACGACCCTCGCCGGACGAGTGAATGCATAAAGTCCGATATCCGTATGACCGGGAAATTCCGGTTTTGAAGCGGGAAGCATCTGCAGCTGGATCTCCGCTGCCAGCTGGAGCTCTGCCTCAAAGCGCTCCTTCTCGGAAGTGATCGTCTCGATCCTCTTGACGTGATCGTCGATCTCTTCCGTCAGTTCGGTGAAATCTTCCACCAGCTGTCCGATCTCATTGTGCCGGAAAAAGGCGGCAGTCGGACGTGACATGTCCGAAGAAAGGTTTTTCCTGACCAGTTCTCCGTTTTTCGTCTCTTTGTAGAGACGGATGTTCTTCAGCACTCCGGTCAGAGGACGGATCACGAGTGCAAAAAGACACACCATGACCGCCTGCAGCAGAACGAACTGATAGATCATTGCATACAGTGATCCCTGCCTTGTCTGGGCTTTCACTTCTTCCTGCATCTGCCGTATGTTAAATGACAATCCGACCAGCACGGGATGGACCCCGATCCAGTCCAGGAAGACATACACATCCACGTATTCGCCGCTCTCATCAAGAACCGGTTTTTTCTTTCCGTATTTCCCCTCCCGGCGTGCCTTCTCCACAGCATCGCGCATGGCATTCATCAGATCCTGCGATTCCGTGATCGAGACCACGGTGCCGAGGGTGTAGACCTCTTTATAAGCGCTTCCCCGGGCAGCGCCCTTATCTGCGCCGCTGAGCAGGTAGAACTGATTCTCATATGCGTGCTCCGAAGCATCGGATTCGGTCACTACATAGTAGAGGTAAGCAACGTGATAGCTCTGCTTGATCTGATTAACGCGGGTGAGCACCCATGTGTAAATGATCTCCGCATACAGCTTCTGATCCTCCTCAGGCAGGGCTTCGATCTCCTCCGTCGTGGCATATTCCAGTATAAAACCGGGATGACGTTCACAAAGAAGAGCGGCCTTCCCGGCCGTAGCCGTATCCGGTTCAAAGTCCACATCATACTCGATATCCATGGTATCCGCGTTCTCGTACCAGTACTGAAGCAGCCAGCGGTAAGCGGGATAATCCTTGATCGCGGATGTCATCTCCTCAGCGATATCCGCCACGAGCAGCTTGATCCGGTTCTGCCTGTCATCCAAAGAGATCCGGTATTGAGACAGATACGTGATCACACCGCTTACGAAGACGCAGAAGATGATCACGAGATCGATCTGTATTAGAAGACTGAGCTTAAATCTTTTTTTCATAAGACTCTGTCCTGAAACCTTTTCTTAGAATTATTACTTTGCAGTAAAAACATTATACCATCGTGCGGCGGTATATGTCAGCATGGATCTTCGTCATCAAAGACGCTCACGGTTCACTCTTTCTTCATCTGCTCATCCGCCCACTTATATACAGACTCCAGGGCCGGGATCAATGACTTCCCTCTCTCAGCAAGTGCGTACTCAACCGTTGGCGGTATGGTACTGTACTGTTTCCTTGTGATGAACTTATCCCGTTCCAGCTCTCTGAGGCATTTCGTCAGCATGGTCGCCGTGATCCCCACGACCTTCCGCTCAAGTTCGCGGTAGCGAAGCGTCTGATTCTCGGCATCCGCTATATACCAAAGGATCGGCATTTTCCACTTCTGCCCGATCAGATCCATCGCATACAGGATAGGACATTGTGTTTCATAGATATTTTTCTCTTTCGGTAAAGCTCTCTCAGTCATTGCAGTTCTCCATTACTATATTTTATATAGTGGCAAAGATTATTCTGCCTTCTTGTTTTTTCCTTGTGCCAAATTATAATAAAGCATGCCGGATTTGTAAAGGAGGTTTCATCATGAAACAGATATTTGAAAGCGTGAAAATGAACCATATTAAGCTGGAGAACCGTCTCATCCGTTCAGCCACCTGGGAAGGGATCGCCGCCCCCGACGGGAGTCTGACATCAGCGAAAAAGCCGCTCTCCGACCGGTTTGATCGGAAGAGCGGCTTTTTGTGTTGCTTTATTTACATGATTGACCGGTCAGGCCCTCTCCGCCAGACACGCGTACGCTTCTTCATCCGGCAGCTCCGAAAGGAAAAAGGCCATATAGGTGTAAGGCATATGGTTCCGGATGATCGTGTTTTTCACAGGGATTCGGATAGCCGGCTTGTAGGAATACTCTTCCTGCATAAAATCTGAATCAGAGTCATAATCCTTGTTGTCACGGAAGTATTGATACAGCTTCAGGAAGCGCTCATACTGCTCAGGGCGGTTCAACTTCATATCGACCCTGTCATACCTTACGGGTGTTCCGGTCTTATCCATGTTTGGCCCGACAGGAACCTGCGGCACAAGATCCTCACTGCTGTCGAAAGTAAACATCTTCATGCCCTCTCCCGTCATGCCCAGGCGGTTATAGTTCGGTGTGGCAAAGGTATAGCAGAAAATGGAATTCCGCTCAGCAAGATCTGTGCTCATGATGCCCACCAGTGAGGCGACAACCGCGCCATAGCTGTGACCGGTTATAAACAGGATCGTCTCTTCTTTTTTCAGCCCCAGGCCCTTGATATAGGCTCTCAGCTCATTCGTGGAGTTCACTCCGGCGTTGTAAAAACCGCCGAAGGCCTCCGGATCCCGAATCTGGTCAAGCTGCGATTTCGCGTCGGAGATAAAGTCGACCACTGAGGAACTTCCCCTGTAAATCGCCGCAACAACAGTCTTTCCATTCACTTTTTCCTTGCTTCTGGCAAACACCATGGCGGGATGATTGATTTTTTCGTTGAGTTCAAAATATCAATGCTCTGCATCCGTAAAACCGATCTTCTCCAGACTGCTCTCCACCTGGCTCCAGGCGTGTTTGCCGACAGTTACCTCAATATTGGACGCCTGGATAAGCGCCATGACCTGGATGTTAAAATTGGGAGTGTCATTACCGTCCTCGATATTAAAATCCGACAGATCCCAGAACGTTGATACATCGTGCATAAACGGCAGTATCACGCGATTTTTGCTATGATCTATGTTTTCCATGGTAAAACCTGTAAATCCTTTCATGAATGCAGAACAATTAATTTCTCATCACCAAAACCGGCTTTATTCAGCGGTTTCAGTTTCCTTGTCTTTCTTGAATTTTGCCTTGAATGCAGCAAAGTCGGCGGACAGTTTAGCTCTCTTCTCCTCAACCTTGGCCTTCCGATCCTTTTTCTTGGTCTTGCGAAGTTCCTGGCGGGCCTGACGAGCCATTTCTTTTTCCATCATGATCGCTTCGTCCACTTCATCCGCGATCACCGCTGCGTCAAAACGGGCTATCTCAACCTGGAAACCGGAAAGCTGTGCGTCGATAAAGGACTCATCTGTCTCCTCTGCCAGTGCAATCAGCGCCACTTCGCCGTCGAGCAGTTTGCCGGCTACGGTTTCGATCATGGCCTCACCCGAGACAGCATCCGCAGTATCCAGCATGCTTCCAGCCAGCATACCGTAGGATCCCATCAGAAGAACGCCGATGGGACCGCCCAAAATACCTACCAGGCTTCCTACCAGGCCGCCGAGGACCATATCATCCGAAGTATTGATACCGGAGTCAAACCGGTCACAGACACGGATGCCTTCGTTTTCGCGTTTAACAAGGACCATCTGAAGAATGGCCGATACCTCGTTTGCCGGCAGCTGACGAAGCTGCGTCATTGCCTGATATCCTTCACTCTCATTTTTAAATACAGCTGCAATAATATTGTGCATGATACACACTCTCTTTCTTTTGTTATAACTCTGATTTCTTACGCTTCCGTTTTATCGGCGCATTCTTCTGCGTCAGCGTCCTCCAGGACGTCCTTTTCACCGAAACGTTCCTGATATTCTTCCACGGCAGCCAGCGTTTCGATCGCTGTCAGTTCCGCATCGATCAGCAGGTAATTTATCGTTTCATAAAGGTCCGCCATGTACAGTACATGATTGTCGATGTATTTTTCCAGTTTTTTCCTGTCACGGGAATTCTTAAGATCCTCGATCTTCGCTTCTGCCTTCAACTGAGCCTTCAGAACCGAGCTGGAAAGATGTCTCCGGTTTTCCTCGCCGGCGATGCGCAGTCTTTCCTTCGCTGCTACCGCGTCTCCTTTGGCATCCTTCAATTTCTGCTCCAGGACCTCCTGGCCAAGTTCAAATGCAGCCTCCGTATCGCCGCACACATCTACTGCCTTTTTGCTGACTTTTTCAAGATCTGCTTTAATTTTATCAAGTCTCTCATCATAGTTTTTTGCCATTTTTATTTTCCTCCAATTTTCAAATAAAAATTTGTTAATCTTAATTATTCTGTCAAAAACCAAGTTCTTGATGATATATACGTGATGTATAGAAAATATCCACACTGTTTATTTATATATTTTCCACTTCTACGTGCCTTCTGTTTTTATATCAGAAAAAGGCCCTGCAGCACTTGACTGCGGGACCCCTCGCCTTCTTTCTATTTAACACGGAAAAATCGCCTTATCCGCGCCATTTATCCGGAATGACCAGTTCCGAAACTAATTGCTCGGATTATATACAGACTGCCCGTTGGATCGGTGCACCACTTCCCCGTCATTGACCGCCGTCAGATAGTTCTCGATCTCATGGTTGTGACAGGAGGTCAGACCGTCTCCGAAATCTCTGCCGAACATATCCAAATGCCCGAAACGTCCGCGTCCGCTGTTGCCTGCCGCGGTCAAAAACCATTTCCCGTTGGGACCGAATGAATCGTAATAGTTATAGATATTATGGATATTTTCATATCCCAAGGTGATGGGATAATTGCTGTTTATGCTGTCGGAATCACTGATGTTTCTGGACAAAGGTCCTGAACCGTGCGACGGGAGTTTCAGTGAGTCGATGGAACCGAACGTATAACAGTAGATATTGGAATTTCCCCTTGCCCAATACCAGTATCCGGTCTTGATGAACATGTTAAGCTGTGCCGCCAGAAGGTTGGCTGCCGCTCCGCCGAGACTGTGTCCGGTCACAAAGATCTTCAGAGGCTTTTCGCGCAGAGACTGATGTGCCGGCTCCTCAAAGAATTCAGTAAGAGCACCCATCAGTTCTACTTTGAATTCATACGGTAAGTCGTAGGCGTTGTAGCCGAAAAAAAATGATTTTGCTTTTGTGAAACGGTCTCCCAGAAATTCATTGACTTCCGAGGAACCTCTGGCGGTTACAAACAGTAGATTGGTCTCCACCCCCTTTACGTAGATCGACCGGCAGGCAATCCCGTAGGCAAACCTCTTTCCTTTGCCGTAGCCGCCGGTCAGGATATCTCCCCCGCATCCCAGATCACGATAGCAGTCACTCAGTTTGTCCGCTCCTTTTTCGGCGGCACAGCTCAGCATAGCGCCCAACTTGGCCAGTTCATTGTTGTATTCTTCAGCGGAGTTTTGAAACAGTTCCTCACTGAACCAGACACCGGCTCCGTAATACCGAAACCAGAAAGGATTCGTTTTTTTCACGGAGGGGGAACTGCTGGTTCCGGGGTCAACAGCGGTATATGGACGGACGGGCGGATTGAATCCGCAGGTCTCGAAAAATGCGGAGATACCCCGGTTCCGGATCTCCATTCGTGTCATTCCCGGAATCTCTTCCAAATCATTCTGCAATGCGGAAAAAGAGTGAGACATCTCCGGCCCTTGCCCAAGATATTCGAACCCATCACCTGTAAACGCATACACATTTACACTATACTTGGTCAGTTCAGTATATCCGTTCGGCAGCAGCAGCTCCGGCGTACCGTCTCCGTCGAGATCGAACAGGCGTACCGGGAAGTCTGCTTCCCGTCCAAGTTCCTGTCCCATCAAGCGAAACTGTCCGTTAAGAAGAAAATTAGCGGTCGGGATCACCCACGGTGCAGCATCTGTATCGACCACACGCAAGTCTGTTCCGGCCTCCAGAAGGCCAGCCAGCCGAAGTGCGTCTTTTTGGGTATCGTTATCGGGCTGTTCTCTGTACTGAAGTGACAGGATACGGAAACGGGAATCATCGTCATACCGCCATAGTTCCAGGATCTGATTCTGTGTGAATTGAAAGTAATCATCAAAGCTCTCCAGATCGGCCTGTCCATAGCGGTAGTCGCTGTCATACCTGTCATTTACCAACGAAAAAACGGCTCCTTCGGAAACATAATCTTCGGTGATGTCGCCAACCTCGCTGCGGAGAAAAAAATTCACCCATTCTTCTCCTTCGAACGAGCCGAAGGACCAGGTGTATTTTTCCGCCAGTTCCGCAGGGACACGTACATTCCAGGCGCCAAGGCTCACAAGGACCGCATCGCTTTCACGCTTGCTTTGTCCTTCAGCGTCTATGATCTTTTCTTCCAATCCATTCCCCGGTGTTTCAACTATAGTAACGTGCGGGTTTGGGGTGTCATCCGTCGCGTGGACAGTAATCACCATGCAAAAGATGAAAGCCAAAACAGTTCTTTTTAGCATATTCCTATTTTTCATCGCCGCCACCTTTCGATATTGAACTGCTTTTAAAATACCACTTCTTATCCAGGATCATAATCGCAGTACTCGGATCGTTTTGTGATTGTTGTCACCATTCATTCCTCTACATCTCGTATATCTTCCTCAGTGAGAGCCTCCCATTTATCATTAAGCATTAATAAAACTGCTCCATAAGTAATTTCCTTAGGGGGAATTTTCCAGTGGAAATCACTTGTATCCGAGAATGGTCGTACAACAAAAAAAGCTCACCACCCGTATGAGTGATATCATCATCCTTTCATTTATTTATGATTTCTCCGTGAAATTGCATGTTTGTTTCCCGGTTTTATTGATCAAGA
This sequence comes from Lachnospiraceae bacterium UBA4348, assembly GCA_002394165.1. Lineage (GTDB taxonomy): Bacteria > Bacillota > Clostridia > Lachnospirales > Lachnospiraceae > Merdiplasma. The sequence continues at coordinate 24,565 of DGTA01000060.1, forward strand.
AAACCTTTCACTGCCCGGCAGAATTCTTCAGGCAATTGGGCCTGCGGAGAATGACCGCACCCTTCGATCAGATATAGTTCTTTTCTTGGAGCCGTAATAACATCCATGTAATCCTCTACCAGTCCGACCGGACAGATCCAATCGCAAGAACCGGATATAAACA
>DGTA01000088.1 GCA_002394165.1 Lachnospiraceae bacterium UBA4348
GTTCAAGGAAATCTACTCCTTATGCAGCGCAGATGGCTGCGGAAACAGCTACTAAGGCGGCACTTGTCCACGGCCTTAAGACCGTAGATGTGTTTGTCAAAGGACCGGGTTCAGGAAGAGAAGCGGCTATCCGCGCTCTTGCAGCCAACGGCCTTGAAGTCATCAGCATCAAAGACGTGACGCCGGTACCGCACAACGGCTGCCGCCCGCCCAAACGCAGAAGAGTATAATAAGGAGGACATACGGAAATGGCAGTAAACAGAACCCCTGTTCTTAAAAGATGCAGATCCCTGGGCCTGGACCCGGTGTATCTTGGAATTGATAAAAAATCCACCAGAGAACTCCGCCGCTCGAACCGCAAAATGAGCGAGTACGGCACTCAGCTTCGCGAGAAGCAGAAAGCCAAATTCATCTACGGCGTTCTCGAGAAACCCTTCAGGAACTACTATGAGAAGGCCGACAAAATGCCCGGCATGACCGGCCCGAACCTGATGAAGCTGCTTGAGAGCAGACTGGACAATGTCCTGTTCCGCCTGGGCCTTGCCAGGACCAGAATGGAAGCCCGCCAGATCGTTGATCACAAGATGATCCTCGTGAACGGCAAGCAGGTCAATATCCCCTCCTATCTTGTAAAGGCAGGAGATGTTGTTGAAGTTAAAGAAAAATGCAAGGATTATCAGCGTTTTAAAGATATCGTCGAGGTTACCGGCGGAAGAGTGGTTCCGGAATGGCTCGAGTATGATCCCGAAGCTATGAAGGGCGTAGTCAAAGAGCTTCCCGCCAGAGAAATGATCGATGTCCCCGTGGACGAAGTGCAGATCGTCGAGCTGTATTCCAAGTAATCCGTCTGAATGCTCGACAACTGAACCGTTAACCCATAAGGAGGGTCATACATGTTCGATTTTAATAAACCAAAGATCGAGATCGCTGAGATGTCGGATGACAAGCGGTACGGCAGGTTTGTCGTGGAACCGCTCGAGCGCGGCTACGGAACGACCCTGGGCAATTCTCTCCGCAGGATCATGCTCTCATCCCTGCCCGGCGCAGCTGTCAGTCAGGTTAAGATCGACGGTGTCGTGCATGAATTCAGTTCTCTTCCCGGCGTAAAGGAAGATGTGACTGAGATCATCATGAATATCAAATCGCTGGCTATCAAGAACTCTTCCGAGACTAACGAAGAGAAGACGGCCTACATCGATTTTGAGGGTGAAGGGATCGTCAGAGCTTCTGACATTCAGGCTGACCATGAGATCGAGATCATGAATCCCGACCAGGTCATCGCACATCTGAACGGCGGACCGGACTGCAAGCTGGTGATGGAGCTTACGATCACCAAGGGCAGAGGCTACCTCGGTGCCGACAAGGCCAGGAAGGAAGACATGCCCATCGGCGCTATCGCCGTGGATGCCATCTACACGCCCGTAGAGCGCGTCAATATGATGGTGGATGACACCCGTGTCGGCCAGGTCACCGACTTTGATAAACTGACGCTGGAAGTGTTCACCAACGGCACGATCGGTCCGGACGATGCTGTCAGCCTGGCAGCCAACGTCCTGAACGCCCATCTGTCGCTTTTCATGGATCTGTCCGAGAAGAAGGAGAATATCCAGATCATCGGCGAGAAACCCGTCGACGAGCGCTCTCAGGTCCTTGAGATGAACATCGATGAGCTTGAGCTCTCCGTACGGTCCTACAACTGCTTAAAGCGTGCAGGCATCAACACCGTACAGGAACTGTGCTCAAAGACACCGGATGAAATGATGAAGGTGAGAAACCTCGGACGCAAGTCCCTGGAAGAGGTTCTTGCAAAGCTCAAGGAGCTTGGCCTTTCTCTCAATTCGGCCGAGGAATAACAGGAACCTACGCTGCCGGGTGATAAGACCGATGTGCGCGCACGGCGGTGAAACAAACATACACACGTTTCCGGTAAGACCAATGAGCACGGAAACGCGTCCCAAAAATGGAGGGTAAAAAAATGGCAGGTTACAGAAAATTAAGCAGAACAGCTGACCAGAGAAAGGCACTTCTGCGCAATCAGACCACAGCACTGATCTACAAGGGCCGCATCGTGACGACCGAAGCCAAGGCTAAAGAAGTCCGCAAGATGGCCGAGAAGCTCATCGCTCTGGCAATCAGAGAAAAAGATAACTTCGAGACAGTGACCGTGACCGCTAAGGTTGCCCGCAAGGACGCCGAAGGCAAGCGCGTGAAGAACGAAGTAAACGGCAAGAAGGTTACCGTTTATGACGAGATCCAGAAAGAGATCAAGAAGGATAAGCCCAGCAGACTGCACGCAAGACGTCAGATGCTCAAGGTCCTCTATCCGGTGACCGAGGTTCCCGCAGAGGCTCCCGGCCGCAGGAAAAAGACCAAAAAGGTCGACCTTCCCGCCAAACTCTTTGACGAGATCGCTCCGAAGTATGTCAACCGCAACGGCGGCTACACCCGTATCGTTAAGATCGGACAGCGCCGCGGCGACGGAGCCATGGAAGTTGTTCTTGAACTTGTCTGATAAAAACCGAAGAGGAGCTGCCGCGCGTTAGCGGCGGCTCCTTTTTTAGAAGTCAGCCTCAGCGTGGAGGCAGGCCGCCAGAAAAGGTTTGTTATTATGGAAATAAAAAGAGAATTCCTATATGAGGGTCAACAGGCATCTGTCATCCTCACAGACGATCCCCAAACGGCAAGAGAATACGGCAAACAAGGCATATGCTGTATAGGCATCAGCAATGAAGATGCCTTTTTTGAAGGCGCTTGGTTTGTTGTCACTGACCCGGAGGAGGCCGATGAGCATTTACTGAGTCTGGCTTGGTGCAGGTTTAATCATATTCCTTATGCTGTATTTCGGACAGATGATCTTCTTTGCAGAGAAAGTATTGACTCTGACTATGATGAACTGAAAAAACTGACAGAAGGGTTAGAGGATATTCGATTTCCATCCCGTGATGTGTTCAAAGCCTATACTGAGAACGCTTACAATTTCTGGGGATACGGTGTCTGGACAATCCTTTACAAAGCTGGAGATGAATGGCAAATAGCCGGGTGGATCGGCATCATGCCTCCGGAGGAAGATAATCCTCCAGACCTTGGCTTCGTCATCCGTAGAGACCTGCGCGGCCGCGGTCTTGCCAAAAGAGCCTGCTCCAAGATAATCGAGTACGCGAAAGAAAATCTGGGAATGGAAAACATGACCATCCGAACCGGAAAGGAAAATGAAGCAGCGAAAGCTCTGGCACGGTCACTTGGTTTCTCAAAAATTACAGAAACAGATGGAAAGTTCACCATGGTGCTCGCAGATAAATAAGAGCAGAAAGGATTACTATTCAATTTTTAGTGAAAGCTTATGACGGTGAAGGCATGCTGGACAAGCGCATGGAGGTTCGTCCCCGTCACATGGAAGGAATGAAAAACCTTGGAAAACAGATAATAGCAGCCGGCGGACTGCTCGATGAGGAAGGCCGAATGAAAGGCTCTGCACTGGTGATGGAGCTTCCTGACCGTGCTGCACTGGATAAGTACCTTGCCGAAGAACCCTATGTGGTCAAAGGCGTCTGGCAGAAGATCGAAGTCGAAACAATGAACGTTGTTCTGGTCAAAGGAGAGAAATACCAATCATGAGAGGCTGAGTATCAATCTCTCGGCGTAAAATTAGAAGACGGTTCTGTGTCAGCGGGTGCTGACACAGAACCGTCCATTTCCGTGCGCGGCGTGCGCGATTCCCCTGTCAGACTGTCAGAGTTTCTCAGGCTCCGGATACTCCACGCCGAATGTTTCGACGCTCATCGATGCGATCTTCTGGTCCTGCATCGGACGATCGCGGAAGTCTGTGGGCGTGTTGGCGATCTTGTTTACGTTCTCCATGCCCTCGATCACTTTTCCGAAGGCGGCATAGGCGCCGTCCAGGTGCGGAGCGTCCTCGTGCATGATGAAGAACTGGGAGCCTGCCGAGTCGGGATGCATTGCTCTGGCCATGGAAAGGACGCCGGCGCTGTGGCGGAGGTCGTTCTTAAATCCGTTCTGGGCAAATTCGCCGGGGATGTGATAGCCGGGGCCGCCGGTACCTGTTCCCTGCGGGCAGCCGCCCTGGATCATGAAGCCGCGGATGACGCGGTGAAAGATCAGGCCGTTGTAAAAGCCTTTGTTGATCAGGGAGATAAAGTTGCGTACTGAATTGGGAGCGATCTCGGGATAAAGCTCTGCTTTGATCACATCGCCGTTTTCCATGGTGATGGTAACTACAGGATTTTGTGCCATTTCTTTTACCTTCCTTTACTGATGAATATTCGTCATTTGCGCCCCTCGCAGGGGAGTGCCTGCTGAAAGTATACCCGGGCGGGCTTCAAAGAGCAAGTCTTTCATGCGTTTGTGCAGCTTGCATAAATTCATGGTCTGCTTTTTTATATAACCTGACAAAATTGCTGTCATTCGAAGGTTTCCCCTTGAAGAATCTTTGAGATGGCGCTATCATAATATCAGGTTCCGGAAACGTTTCCGGTAGCGATACCGGAAACCTTTTCGGAAAGAAGGAAACACACTATATTTATGAAGGGAGAACCAGAAAAATGATGAAATTCGGAAAACTTTTTGCAGCAGCTGCTTCTGCAGCAATGATCGCGGCGATCGCAGCGGTTCCCGCTGCAGCTGATGATGCTTCTGTGTACTATCTGAACTTCAAACCCGAAGCAGATGAAGCCTGGCAGGAGCTGGCTAAAGCTTACACGGAAGAGACAGGTGTTCCGGTAACCGTCGTAACGGCAGCTTCCGGCAACTATGAGACCACCCTTACCAGTGAGATCGACAAGAGCGATGCTCCCACCCTGTTCCAGGTGAACGGCCCCATCGGCCTGGCCAACTGGAAAGATTACTGCCTGGATCTGACAGGCTCCGAGATTGTCAGCAACCTGACCAGCGATGCATTTGAACTCAAAGATGAAGATGCGATCTACGGCATTGCTTACGTTATCGAGTCCTATGGTATCATCACCAACAAGACGCTTCTTGAGAAGGCCGGCTACACACTGGATGACATCAAGAGCTTCGATGATCTGAAGGCTGTTGCGGATGACATCCAGGCCCGCAAGGACGAGCTGGGCGTCAAAGGCGCTTTCGCTTCCACCGGTATGGACGGATCCTCCGACTGGAGATTTAAGACCCATCTGGCCAACCTGCCGATCTACTACGAGTATCAGGCAGACGGCATCGACAACACAGATGCCATCAAGGGCGACTTCCTTGACAACTACAAAGCAGTGTTTGATCTGTACATCACCGACTCCACCTGCGATCCGGCTGAGCTTTCCGCTAAGACCGGCGACGATGCGAGAGCAGAGTTCTTAAACGGCGAAGCAGTATTCTATCAGAACGGTTCCTGGGAGTACAGCTCACTGGCTGAGAACTTCAGCGATGATGAGATCGCTATGATCCCGATCTACTTTGGTGTTGATGATGAGAACCAGGGCCTCTGCACAGGTACTGAGAACTACTGGTGCGTGAACGCCGATGCTTCCGAGGAAGATATCCAGGCTACCCTTGATTTCATGAACTGGTGCGTGACGAGCGAGACCGGTACAGACTGCATGGCCAACACCATGGGCTTCACCATCCCGTTCAAGACCGCTGTTGAGTCCCCCAACGTATTCGTTAAGCAGGATGCTGAGTACACCGCTAACGGCAAGACTCCGGTTTCATGGAACTTCACCACAATGCCCTCTGAAGAGTGGAAGAACGGCGTAGGTTCTGCACTGACCGCTTATGCAGCAGGCACAGGCGACTGGGACGGCGTTGTCAGCGCATTCGTTGACGGCTGGGCTTCTGAGGCTGCTCTAGCAGGCTGATCTTTAAAGATCCCGAAACAAGAATAAAGAAAATATAGTTTAAAAGCAGGACGGTGGCTGCCGCATCAGACGCGTGAAAATGCGATCATGCGGCAGCCCGTTCCTCATCCGGGAGATTAATATGGTAGGAAAAGCAATCAGAAAATACTGGCCGGTGTTTGTGCTCCCCACCTTTGCCGCTTTCCTGATCGGTTTTGTGTGGCCGTTCATCTGGGGCATCTACCTTTCCATGTGCCAGTTCACATCAGTCAAGAAGGCGACGTTCGTCGGATTTGACAACTATGTCAAGATCCTCGCGGACCCGACCTTCTCCCATTCATTCTTCCTGACCGTTGCCTTTGCCGTTATTTCCAGTATCCTGATCAATGTGCTGGCCTTTACGGTGGCGACGATGCTGACCACGAACATGAAGGGCCGCAATGTCTTCAGGACCATCTTTTTCATGCCGAACCTGATCGGCGGCATCGTCCTGGGCTACATCTGGCAGACCATTCTCAACGGCCTGCTGTCCATGTGGGGACAGCCTCTTCTGGCGCTCTCCGCGAAAAACGGCTTTATCGGCATGCTGATCCTGCTGTGCTGGCAGCAGATCGGATATATGATGATCATCTACATCGCGGGACTGAACAATGTTTCGCCGGATCTGACGGAAGCGGCCGCCATTGACGGAGCGACCTCCTGGCAGACACTCTTTAAGGTGAAGATCCCCATGATCATGCCGTCCATCACCATCTGTACCTTCCTTACCCTGACGAACGGCTTTAAGATGTTCGACCAGAACCTGTCCCTGACCGGCGGCGAACCGGCCAAGGCGACCCAGCTGCTCGCCCTGAACATCTATGAGACCTTCTACAGCCGCAGCGGCAAACAGTGGAAGGGCATCGGCCAGGCGAAGGCTGTGGTATTCTTCCTGATCGTCGTGCTGATCTCACTTATTCAGCTTAGAACAACATCGAAGAGGGAGGTGCAGGCATAATGACGGAAAAGAAGAGCAGAAGCAGTCTCATCGCGACCGTGGTCTTCACCCTGGTCTGCATCCTGTGGGTGTACCCGGTGGTGGTCATCCTCATGAACTCTTTAAAGAGCAACCGGTTCATCACGACCTCGGGGGTGTTTGCGCCGCCCACGGCGGAGAGCTTCGCGGGCATGGCCAACTACATCGAGTCGGTCACCAGCATGAATTTCCTCAAATGCTTCTGGTACAGCGTGGTGATCTCGGTCACGAGCGTGGTCCTGATCATGATCTGCTGCTCCATGGCGGCGTGGTTCATCATCCGCGTGAATGACCTGTTCTCGAAGATCTTCTATTATCTGTGCATCTTCAGCATGGTGGTGCCTTTCCAGATGGTCATGTTCACCCTGGCCAATACGGCGGACCGCCTGAAGCTGAATACGCCGTACAATATCTGCATCATCTACCTGGGCTTTGGTGCAGGCCTGGCGGTCTTCATGTTTGCGGGCTTTGTCAAATCGATCCCGCTTGAGATCGAGGAAGCGGCCATGATCGACGGGTGTTCCCCGCTGGGAACCTACGTGCGCGTCCTGCTGCCCATCTTAAAGCCGACCATGATCTCCACCGCCATCCTGGAAGTGATGTGGGTGTGGAACGATTACCTGCTTCCCACGCTGGTGCTGGATATCAAGAAATACATGACCATTCCCATGGCCATCCAGTATTTCCGCGGCAGCTACGGCACAGTGGATATGGGAGCCATGATGGCGAGCATCACCATCGATATCATTCCGATCATCGTCCTTTACCTGGTGTGCCAGAAGTACATCATTGAGGGTGTTGTGGCCGGCGCGGTGAAAGGCTGATCACGGGGATCTGTAAAAGGAGCATAAAAATGAGAGCAAGCGGAATACTGATGCCGGTGTCATCCCTTCCTTCCCCTCACGGGATCGGATGCTTTTCAAAAGAAGCCTATGAATTTGCGGACCAGCTGGCCGCGGCCGGACAGCGCTACTGGCAGATCCTGCCGCTGGGGCCGACCGGTTACGGGGATTCGCCGTATCAGTCTTTTTCCGCCTTTGCCGGAAATCCCTATTTCATCGATCCCGATGAGCTGATCCGCATGGAGCTTCTCACGAAAGAGGAGGTGATGCGGGCCGATCCTTCATCGGAAGGCACCGTCGAATACGGGTGGCTCTATAAGCACCGCTATGAGCTGCTCCGCAAGGCCTTTGACCGTTTCGATCCTTTAAATGCCGGTGATTACGGACGCTTTGTGCGCAGCAACCGCGGCTGGCTGGAGGATTACGCCCTGTTCATGACGCTCAAGAACGCGAACGGGGGAAGCCCCTGGTATACCTGGAGCGAGAGGGACCGTTCCCGGGATGAGAAGATCCTTGAGAGCAACCGGGACAAATACCGCGTGGAGATCGCTTTCCAGATCTTTTTGCAGTACATGTTCTCGCTGCAGTGGGAGAAGCTGAAGGCCTACGTGAACGGGCTGGGGATCAAAATTATCGGGGATATCCCCATCTATGTGGCGTTCGACGGCGCGGAGTGCTGGAGTGAGCCCGGACTGTTCTGCTTCGGGGAGGACGGGATGCCCTCCGCGGTGGCGGGATGCCCGCCGGATGCCTTTGCACCGGGCGGACAGGTCTGGGGCAATCCGCTCTATGACTGGGACAAGCACCGGGCGGAGGATTTTGCCTGGTGGAAGCGCAGGATCGGACGCTGCCTGGAGATGTACGATGTCATCCGCGTGGATCATTTCCGTGGCTTTGACGAGTTCTTCTCAGTCCCCTATCAGGATGAGACCGCGGCGAACGGGCATTGGGAGAAGGGCCCCGGCATGGACCTTTTCAATGCGCTCGCAGACGAGTTCGGGCAGGTACCCATCATCGCCGAGGACCTGGGCTATGTGACCGATTCGGTAAAGAAGCTGGTGGCGGACAGCGGCTATCCGGGAATGAAGCTGATCGAGTTTGCTTTCGATTCCCGGGAGCCGGGCGACTACATGCCCTACGGATATACGAAGGATACGGTCGTCTACACCGGGACCCACGACAATGAACCGCTTCGGTCCTGGTATGACCAGCTTACGGAGGAGGACAGATCTTTCCTGGATGAGTATCTCGACCTGGGGGGAAAGAGCATTGAGCAGAAGGTGTGGGCGCTGATCCGACTCGCTGTCCAGAGCGTGTCCGACACGTGTGTCATCCCGATGCAGGATTACCTTTGTCTTGGCAGTGAGGGGAGGATGAACACCCCCTCGACCATGGGGAAAAACTGGCAGTGGCGGATGAAAAAAGGCGCTTTCGACGAAGCGCTTGTGCAGAAGATCAGACGAATGTGCGAACTGGCCGGGAGGGTTGTCAACTGACCGGCCAGTTGTTATAATACTTGAAAGTTTCAGAAAGGGCGGTCTTTATGGAACAGGTGACCATAAAGGATATCGCGAAGATCTGCAATGTGGGTGTGACCACGGTGTCACGGGCGATCAACGATCACCCGGATATCAATCCCGAGACGAAGCAGCGGATCATGGACGCGATCCGGGAATATCATTATTTTCCAAACAACAGTGCCAGAAATCTTAAGCGTTCGGAGAACCAGACCATAGCGGTGCTGGTGAAGGGCATCAGCAATCCTTTCTTCGGCCCGATCATTGAGGTGCTTGAGAGGGAGATCATCCGCAGGCATTTCTCGTTCGTGCTCCAGCAGGTCGAGGAGGAAGAGGATGAGGTGGAGGCTGCTATCAGCCTTGAAAAGGAAAAGCGCCTGAAGGGGATCATTTTCCTTGGCGGAAGCGTGCACCATACCGCGAACCGGCTCAGGCTGGTGAGGATCCCGAGCGTGATCAGCACGGTGGATACCCAGATCCCTCCCGACATTGAAAACTGCGCTGTGGTGTCGATCGACGATGAGGCGGAGAGCTATAAGATGGTCGATCACCTCTGCCGAAGCGGCCATAAGAGGATAGCCATCCTGACGGCCTCCGAGCGGGACAACAGTATCGGAAAAAAGCGTCTGGAAGGGTACCTGAGGGCTTTGAAGGATCACGGCATCAGCGCGGATGAGGAGCTGATCGTGAGGATGAAGCAGGATCAGCGCTCCTACACCATCCGGCAGGGCTATGAGATCACTTCCCGGTTCCTGGAAAAGAAGAAGGAGTTCACCTGTATTTACGCCGTATCGGATACGCTGGCGATCGGGGCCCTTCGGGCTGTGATCGACGCGGGCCTTAAGGTTCCGGAGGATGTGTGCATCGCGGGCTTTGACGGACTCGATATCGCGCGGTATTATAATCCTGCCGTTACGACCATCTGCCAGCCCGGCGAGGAGATCGCCGCTGAGACGGTCAGGATCCTGTTTGATATGATCGAGGGAAAGGAGACTTCCAGAAGAGTTGTCTTCGAGGGGACGCTTTTGAAGGGCGGAAGTACTATAGACTAACGAATGATCAAAGCACGAAATCTGTCATATGACTATATACGGCAGGACGAGGAGGGGAATACCGAATCGGTCTACCGTGCCGTCAACGATGTGTCGCTGGACGTTGAGACCGGCGACTTTGTTGCGATTCTCGGACACAACGGATCCGGGAAATCTACCTTTGCCAAACAGATCAATGCGCTCCTTCTGCCAACAGAAGGAACGCTTTTTATTGACGGAAAAAATACGAAGGATGTGGAAAAGCTCTGGGAGATCCGCCAGAGCGCCGGAATGGTCTTCCAGAACCCGGACAACCAGATCATCGGGACGGTGGTGGACGAGGACGTCGCCTTCGGCCCCGAGAATATGGGCGTGCCCAGGGAGGAGATATTAAGACGCGTTGAGAAGAGCCTTAAGAGCGTCGGCATGTGGGAATACCGTTCCCACTCGCCAAACCGCTTATCGGGCGGACAGAAGCAGCGCGTCGCGATCGCCGGCGTTGTGGCGATGCAGCCCAAATGCATCATCCTTGACGAGCCCACCGCCATGCTCGATCCCAACGGGCGGAGGGAGGTTATCGAGGCCGTCCTGGAACTGAACGCCTCGAAGCATGTGACGATCATCCTGATCACCCACTATATGGAGGAGGTCATCCGGGCCGATAAGGTCTTCGTGATGGACCAGGGGAAGATCGCCATGCAGGGGACGCCTCGTGAGATCTTCACCCAGGTGGAGAAGCTGCGCGAGCTGCGGCTGGATGTGCCCCAGGTCACTTTGCTGGCCCATGAACTGAAGGAGGCGGGCATTCCCCTTCCGAACGGCATTCTCACCGTGGAAGAGCTTCGCTGGCACCTGAACCGGCTCCGCAAAAGACGGATGTTCCAGGCACGCGGGGAGGTGGAGTGATGTCGCTTAAGCTTGAGAAAGTCAACTATGTCTACAGCACCGGGACCGCCTATGAGCGCCAGGCGCTTAAGGATATCGACCTGGAGATCGCGGACGGCGAGTTTGTGGCGCTGATCGGCCATACCGGGTGCGGAAAGTCCACGCTGGTCCAGCATCTGAACGGACTTTTAAAGGCAACCTCCGGCGCGATCTATGAGAACGGAAAGAATATCTACGAGGATGGGTATGACCTTCGCTCGCTCCGCAGCCGCGTGGGACTGGTCTTCCAGTATCCTGAATATCAGCTCTTTGAGGAGACGGTCATAAAGGACGTGATGTTCGGCCCGAAAAACCGAGGTCTTAACGAGGAACAGGCCAGGGAGAAGGCGCTGCTGGCGCTTAAGCAGGTCGGCGTCGATGAGAAGTATTTTGAGCAGGCACCCTTTGAGCTTTCCGGGGGACAGAAAAGGAGAGTGGCGATCGCCGGCATCCTGGCCATGGAGCCGGAGTGTCTGGTGCTGGATGAGCCCACGGCGGGCCTCGACCCGCGCGGAAGAGACGAGATCCTGAGCCTGGTAAGCCGCCTGCATAAGGAGAGAGGGATCAGCATCGTCCTTGTCTCCCACAGCATGGAGGACGTGGCAAACTACGCGTCCAGGATCGTGGTGATGGATCACGGAAAGATCATGTACGACGATACGCCCGCCGCCGTGTTCGAGCACTGGGAGGAACTGGAGAAAGTCGGACTTTCCGCTCCCCAGGTCACCTATGTCATGCAGCTGCTCAAAAAGGACGGCTGGGACACCGATACGGGCGCAACCACCATCCGGGAAGCTTTAAAGAGCATCCTGGCCGAGTACGAACGGGCCGGAAAACCATAAAAAGGAACGGATATGCTAAGAGATATCACTCTCGGGCAGTATTACCCGGCCGAGTCGGTCATTCACCGGCTCGACCCGCGCGTAAAGCTGGCCGCAACACTAGTCTTTATCATTACACTGTTTGCCTTCAACAGCGTCCCCACCTATGTGGCTGCGGCGCTGTTCGTGGCGTGCGTGATCGGGCTGTCCACGGTTCCGCTTTCGTTTATCACCAGGGGTCTTAAGTCGATCTTTATCCTGATGATGATCACGGTGGCTTTCAACCTTTTCCTGACGCCCGGTACGCCGATACTCAAGATCTGGAAGCTGACGGTGACGGCGGAGGGCATCCGGGTGGCCGTGTTCATGGCCGTGCGTCTGATCCTGCTGGTGATCGGCTCGTCAGTGCTGACGCTCACCACCACGCCCAACGATCTGACCGACGGGATCGAGAAGGGGCTGGGCTTCCTTGGCCGGTTTAAGATCCCGGTGCACGAGATCGCCATGATGATGTC
>DGTA01000054.1 GCA_002394165.1 Lachnospiraceae bacterium UBA4348
GTGGGATTCGAACCCACGCGCCCTTTCGGACAAACGGTTTTCAAGACCGCCTCGTTATGACCACTTCGATACCTCTGCATCACTGACTTTTTTCATCAGCGCAAATAAGATTTTAACAACTATCCTCATTCCTGTCAACAGTTTTTTTAGCTTACTTTATCTCCCTTTGAGGAGCGGCGAAAGCGGCTTGTAGATCAGGAATGTGATCAGCGCTGCCACGATGCCCTTAAAGAAGGTGAAGGGCAGATTGAAGATCAGAAGGCTTTTGAAGATGCTGTCCACAGAGGGAAGGATCGCCTGGTATGCGGCAAGGATCGTCTCCTTGGGCATGAAGTTGTAGTAAACCGGATAGACGACAAAATAGTTGGCCGGCAGGCTGAAAAGAGCCATCGCAGCTGCGCCGGTCAGCGAGGCGATCATGGCGCCTTTCTTGGTACGGTTGAAATGGTAAATAGCCCCGGCCGTGCCGGTAAAGACCGCGCCGAGCAGGAAGTTGGAGATCTCTCCCACGCCGAAGGATCCGCTGGTAAGAACACCGAGCAGGTTTTTGATCAGCTCCACCAGGATGCCGCAGACCGGTCCCATGGCGAAGGCTCCGATCAGCGCTGGGATGTCTGAAAAGTCAAATTTGATAAACGGCGGGATCAGGAACGGAAGCGGAAATTCCAGGCAGAACAGCACAAATGCTGCTGCCGAAAAAATACCTGTAACGGTGACGAAACGAATCGCGGAAGTGTTGGATCTGCCTTTGCTGTTCATAGTGTTTCTCCTTTAGCTGATCACTGAATCAAAAAACCGGGTTCCTTAGCGAACCCGGGGCAAAGCAAACAACTGATCCTTCGATCATATGCCGTCTTCTCTCATCCAGACTTTACTGTTGGTACCGGAGTCTCACCGGTTCGGCTGCCTGAGCAGTTCGCGGACTTTACCGCCAGTGGGGAATTTCACCCCGCCCCGAAGAACGCTTTTAAGTTTTGTAATGAATACGTCAACCAGGAATTACTATATCACCCATACCGGCAAAGTGCAATCCTGAATTTGATATATTTAACATGTTTTTCACCGCTCTCCCAGTTTCAGGTTGGGAACGGCATTCAGGTCAAATCCGGAACGTATCCCGCGGATATAGTCATAGTAGGCAGCCGATCCGATCATGGCCGCATTGTCCGTACACAGTACGGGCGAAGGCCTGTAGAAGGTGATTCCTCTTTTATTGCAGGCGTCCTCCATCGCGCTTCGAAGCGCACTGTTGGATGCGACGCCGCCTGCTATGGCCAGCTTCTTCACATGGTATTCCCCGGCTGCTGCCATGGCGTGATCGACCAGTACATCCACCACCGCTTTCTGGAAGGAAGCGGCCACATCGGGAACGCAGATCTCCTCCCCCTTCATCTTCGCGCCGTTCAGGTAATTGAGCACGGCGCTCTTAAGCCCGCTGAAGCTGAAATCGTAAGCAGAGCCCGCCACTTTAGCCCGCGGGAAATGGATCGCGTCCGGATTTCCCTCTCTGGCTGTTTTGTCGATCTTTGGACCTCCCGGGTATCCCAGACCCACGGCCCTGGCTACCTTGTCAAAGGCCTCGCCGGCCGCATCGTCCCGGGTATGACCCAGGATCTCATACTCTCCGTAATCTTTGACCATCACCAGGTGAGTGTGGCCGCCGGAGACGACCAGGCACGCAAAGGGCGGTTCCAGCTCCGGATTCTCGATATAGTTTGCACAGATATGTCCTTCAATATGATGGACGCCGATCAGCGGCAGACCCGAGGCAAAGCTGATGGCTTTCGCTTCCGCGACTCCTACCAGCAGCGCCCCCACCAGGCCCGGTCCGTAGGTGACCCCGACCGCATCCATGTCGGACAGCGTCATTCCGGCTTCTTCCAGGGCTTTGGTGATCACCTGGTCGATCCTTTCCATATGGCTTCTCGATGCGATCTCCGGGACAACGCCTCCGTACAGGGTGTGGATGTCGATCTGCGAGGAGATCACATTGGAGAGCACCTTCCGGCCGTTCTCGACCACCGATGCCGCCGTTTCGTCGCAGGAACTTTCGATCGCAAGGATTCTTATTATTTTATCATTGACAGGTGAACCGTTCACTTCATTCTTCATCAAATCTCAGCTCCAGTGTCATTCCGTCTTTTCCCGGAATCGTATTTTCGAATATTTTCTGTGCCCCGGCCAGATACTGCTCAGGGCGTACCAGTGAGGGACTGTAATGGGTCAGCCACAGTCTGTCGACCCCGGCGTCCTTGGCGATCTGGGCCGCCTCCTCAAACATCATATGCTTGTGCTCGAGCGCTTTCGGGTACATTTCCCTGTCCCCGTACATTCCCTCGCAGATCAGAAGATCGCTCCCCACGGCATTTTCCCGAATGGACCTGGTCGGCCTCGTATCGGTGGAATAGGTTACTTTAAGTCCTTTTCTGGCCGGTCCGAGCACCATGTCCGGGGTGTAGACCGTCCCGCCGTCCTCGATCACTTCTCCCTTCTGGAGCCGGCTCCAGAACTTGAGCGGGATCTCCTGCTCCTTCGCTCTTTCCGCGTCAAATCTCCCGGCGCGGTCAATGGTCAGCGTATATCCGTAGCAGAGCACGTTGTGATTTACCTTGAACGCCTTCAGGCGGTACCCGTTCATCTCAAATTCCTGCTCCGCCCCCGTGATCTCTTTATAGATGATTGGGAAGGGAAGCTCCGGCGCGATGATCCGCAAGGCGCCTACCACCTTCTCGAGGCCCCTCGGGCCGATGAGAGTGAGCGGCTCGGTCCGGTCCGCGTTGCCCATCGTAAGAAGAAGTCCCGGCAGCCCGCTGATGTGGTCGCCGTGATAGTGCGTAAAGCAGATCACATCGATGGGTTTAAAGCTCCAGCAGCACTCCTTCATGGCGATCTGGGTCCCCTCGCCGCAGTCGATCAGGATACTGCTGCCGTTATAGCGCATCAGCAGCGCGGTCAGATATCGTCTGGGAAGCGGCATCATCCCGCCGCAGCCCAGCAGACAGACATCAAGCATAGGTTTGTTCTCTCCTGTTATTTCCACATGATCAGCGCATCTTCCCTGGGTTTTTCATAGAACCCTTTCCGCACGCCGACGCTTTCAAATCCAAGTTTCCGGTAAAGTGAGATGGCTTTGCTGTTGCTCACCCGAACCTCCAGCGTAAAACGCTCCGCGCCTTTGGCGTTTCCCCTTCGGATCAGCTCCCGGAGGAGTTTTTCCCCGATCCCCTGTCCGCGGAACGCTTCCCCCACCGCGATATTGCTGATGGTCCCTTCATCAAAGGAGATCATCAGCACCGCATAGCCGGCGATAGTCTCATCCACCTTGGCCGCCAGGCAGATCTCATAGGGCGAGTTCATGGAATAGAGGAACCCTTCCCGGCTCCACGGCAGGGAAAAGATCTCCTTTTCAAGAGCGCATACCTGCTTCAGGTCCTCTCTCGCCATCTCCCGGATGACCACGGAGCCTGCTTCCTGCGCCTCTCCTTTACTGCTGTTCATCCGAATGCTCCTTCTCGGCCCTGACCCTCTCCGCCTGGGAAAGTCTCAGGTAGGTCGGCACATGCTCCGACCCATTGACAGCCTTTCCCTGTTCCCAATAGTGGAACGCGCACATGGCCACGGCGCCGGCCCTCGGCCTGGCAAGGTGTACCGGTGCCATCTCCCAGGGAACAGTAAGTGTTTCCCTGAGCCGGTCAAGATAAGCATCCGCGCCGTCTCCGAGCAGCGTCACCTTTTCGCCCAGCTCATTGAGTCTTCCGGCCATCTCGGCCGCATCCGCTGCCATCTGGTCTGCGACCGTTTCCATATATGTGCCCCGGCTCCGGTAAATGCCTGTATACACCTGTCCGCGTCTGGCGTCCATCATCGGACAGATCAACCCTTCCCGGCCGATCAGGTTCCAGGCCATAGCCTCAAGCGTCGGGACGCTGATCACCGGGATCTGCAGTGCCAGCGCGATCCCCTTGGCGGTGGCGGAGCCTATTCTCAGGCCTGTAAAGGACCCGGGTCCGCCGGTCAGCGCCACCGCGTCCACATCTTTCATTTCCAGTCCCGCCATTCGCCGGATCTCCTCGAGCATCGGGAGCAGCGTCTGCGAGTGCGTCAGTTTATTGTTTACGGAATATTCCGCGATGATCTTTTCCGGCGTCGCGATGGCCGCGGTGGCCGTCACTCCGGAACTGTCAAGAGCCATGATCAGCATGGTTTTCCTTCTTTCCGATTATTTGTCATATGTCAGATCTGATCGTCATTTTCGGTGATCTTATTTTTTGATCGTGATCCTCCGGTAGTCGAAGCCCCGTTCCGGATCTTTTTCGATCACCAGCCTGACCGCCTCGTCCGGGATCAGTCCTTCGATCATTTCCGGCCATTCCACCAGCGTGACCCCGTCCCCGAAAAAATACTCCTCATAGCCGATCTCGTACATCTCCTCCTCATCGCCGATGCGGTAGGCATCGAAATGATACAGGGGAAGCCGGCCTTCTTCATAGACCTGCAGGATCGTGAAGGTGGGGCTCGTCACATCGCTTACGATCCCGAGTCCCTGCGCAAATCCTTTCGCAAATACGGTCTTGCCTGTTCCCAGATCCCCGCTCAGCACGTAGATCTGCCCTTCCTTCGCTGCTTCTCCCAGTTTCTGTCCAAGCGCAAAGGTATCTTCCCTGGAGAAGCTTTCGATCTCCTCCGCGGGCACAAGGTTTTCTGCTGTCATATTTATATCCTTCACCGTTCTTTTTATTTATATTTTCATGGTCAGCGAGATCCGCTTTCTGTCCAGGTCCACCGAGAGGACTTTTACCTCCACGACATCTCCCACACTGACCGCTTCGAGCGGATGCTTGATGTAGCGGTCGCAGATCTGCGAGATATGCACCAAGCCGTCCTGATGCACGCCTATGTCCACAAACACGCCAAAGTCGATCACGTTCCGGACCGTTCCCTTCAGGATCATTCCGCTCTTTAAGTCCTTCATCTCCAGCACGTCGCTTCGAAGGATCGGCCTGGGCATGTCCTCCCTGGGGTCTCTTCCCGGTTTTTCCAGCTCCGCGATGATATCCCGCAGTGTCGGCTCGCCGATGCCGAGGGCTTTCGCCGTCTCTTTCACCGCAGCCGCGTTCTTTTTCCTGCCAGGGATCCTGACGCCTCCGCTTTGTACACCCGCCAGGTCAAGCCCCCACTCTTTCATCAGCTCTCTGGCCGCCGGATAGCTCTCCGGGTGCACTGCCGTTGAATCGAGCGGTTCGTTTCCTCCGCTGATCCTTAAGAAGCCGGCGCACTGCTCGAATGCCTTCGGCCCCAGCTTCGGGACTTTTAAAAGCTCTTTTCTGTTTTTAAACGGCCCGCTGCTCTCTCTGAAGCTCACGATATTGGATGCCACAGCGGATGAAATGCCCGCCACGTAGCCGAGCAGCGGAGCGGAAGCCGTGTTCAGGTCAACGCCAACCGCGTTCACGCAGTCCTCAACCACTCCGTCGAGGGTCTCCGAAAGCTTCTTCTGGTTGACATCATGCTGATACTGACCGACCCCGATGGCTTTCGGATCGATCTTCACCAGCTCAGAGAGCGGATCTTGCAGTCTCCTGGCGATGGAGGCCGCACTCCGCTGCCCCACATCGAAGGACGGGAATTCTTTCGTGGCCAGTTCACTGGCTGAATATACGCTCGCCCCGGCTTCGTTTACGATCACATACTGCACGTCGGAGCGTTTTTTCTTATGAAGATATTCAGCGATGAACTGTTCGGATTCGCGCGAGGCGGTCCCGTTTCCGACACTGATCACCGACACATGGTACGTATCGATCAGCCGGTCCAGCGTCTTCGCCGCCTGGGCCTGTTTGAACTCGTTCGTGGGCGCTGTGGGATAGATCACCGCCGTATCCAGCACCTTGCCGGACGGATCGGTCACCGCCAGCTTGCACCCGGTCCTGAAGGCCGGATCCCATCCGAGGACGGTGCGGTCCTTCACCGGAGGCTGCATCAGCAGCTGACGCACGTTTTTACCAAAGACGCTGATCGCCCCTTCGTGTGCCTTCGTCGTCAGATCCGCGCGGATGTCTCGCTCAATGGCCGGCGCGATGAGCCGCTCATAGCTGTCCCTGAGCATCTCCCCGAGAAACTCTTCGGCGGGATGGGACGGCCTGATCACCTGCTTTTTCAGATAGGCAAGGATCTCCTCGTCCGGCGCCTCGATCTTCACCGTCAGAAATTTCTCCTTCTCGCCGCGGTTGATCGCGAGGATCCGGTGGCCCGCCGCCTTCCGGATGCTCTCCTGATGATCGTAATAATTCTCATAAACACTGGAGGCGGTCTCATCCTTGGCCGAGCACACGATCATGCCCCGGTCGGCCGTCATTCTGCGGATGTTCTCCCTGTAAGCAGCCGTCTCCGCCGTCTGCTCCGCCAGAATGTCCGAGGCGCCAGCTAAAGCCGCAGCCGTATCGGGGACCTCCTTCTCAGGATCAACATAAGGAGCCGCCAGCAACTCGAGCGTTCCCTCAAACGACCCATCCAGGATCGCTCCGGCAAGGCCCTCAAGCCCTCTCTCCCTCGCGATCGAAGCCCTGGTCCGGCGCTTGGGCCTGAAGGGAAGATACAGATCCTCCACCTCCACCAGCTGCAGCGCATTCTCGATCTTCTTCCTCAGGTCCGGCGTCAGCTTACCCTGCTCCTCAATGGAAGCGATCACCTGCGCCTTCCTCTCCTCCAGTCCTCTCAAATAATCCAGCCGTGCGCTCAGCGTCCTGAGCTGTTCATCATTAAGCTCTTTCGTCGCTTCCTTCCGGTACCTGGCAATAAAAGGAACCGTATTGCCCTGGTCGAGCAGCTCCACCGCAGCCGTCGTCCGGCTCCGCTCAATGCCAAGTTCCTTAGAAATCACATCAATAATGTCCATCATATCATCATGTTTTCCTTATAAAACGGGGTTTTCCGTTAAGGGGTCTGACCCTTTTCGTGCGTTGAAGTGCGAAAAGGGTCAGACCCTTTTCGCGGACTAAAGTGAAGTATACCCTTCCTTCTGCCCAAAGGTCAAGGTTTCTTGTTATTTCACCATGCGTGTGATATCATATTGTACTAATTGGAGGAAACTGTATGAATACTGATAATAGTGATAACCTCGGCTTTGACGGGAATGAAGAGGAATATGTGCGCCCGGATCCGATCCGCAGGAATGAGGGGCTCGAAAAGGCCTCTGTTATTCTGGGCATCTTTGCGCTGTTCTCCTCGATGATCTTTTATCTGAGCCTTCCGCTCGGAGCGCTGGCCATTATTACAGCCCTTCTCTCCCGCGGCAACGGCAAGGTCAAAGGGCGCGGCAGGACCGGCATCATCATAGGAACGGTTGCGCTCAGCGCCTCGGTCGCTTTCACCGGTTACACGGTTGCGCTTTATATGACCAATACCGAATACCGGGAGTCGGTCAAAAATCTGGTGGATTATTATATGGAACGTTACGGTCTCGAGCCGCGTCCCTCAGCGGAACAGGATCCGTCTCAGGGACAGGGAGGCGGCCTGGCGGAGATCCTGCAGGAGATGTCCGAGAAGGCGCAGCGCCAGCTGGGCGAATCGGAAAGCTCTCAGACCGCGCCGCCCGATAATAACGATGGAGCTCCCGTACCGGACATTGTTCCCGATGCATCTCCTGCTCCTGCTCCCGCTCCTGCTGCTGATGTGGAAGGAGGGATCTTTACATGAGATGGCCCTATGATGAATTAAAAAAGAAAGCCAGATATCTGTTTACCGGATACACCGGGATCCTTGTGCAGGCAATGCTGATCTGCGCCGCGGCCTACCTGGCCGCCAGCTACATTTCCATGTCGGCGTCGGCCTCATCCGTCATTTTCCTGCTGATCAGCGCCATCACGGACCTGTTCTGCCAGATGCTCACGGCGGGCCGCTACGGTATGATGCTGGACTGCGGCCGTTCCGGCCAGATCAAGGTAAGCGATGTGTTCGCCTGTTTCCAGCGTCAGCCCGATAAGCTGCTGATCGTGAACATCATTATCGGCGCGATCCGGCTGCTCATCTTCTACCTGGCCGATTCGATCCTGCGTCTGCTCGCCGTGGCGCCGGTTCCCGACGCAGCGTTCATTATCATAACGATCCTGGTCTATGGAGCGGCACTGGCCGCCTACTTCTGCGTCAGCATGAGTTTTGCGCTGGTCTACTACCTGTTCTTCGACCATCCGAAATGGAGCAGCATGGAGCTTTTGCGGTACAGCCGCGAGATGATGTACGGGTATAAATGGCAGCTGTTCAAGATCAAATTCTCGTTCATCGGATGGCTTGCCCTCAGCGTCCTGAGCTTCGGCATCGGTCTTTTGTGGGTCATCCCCTACATGGACCTGACCGTCACCAGATTTTACGAAGAAACCTTTTGCAGCGAAAAAAGATGACAGGCCAAACCTGTCATCTTTTTTAATTGCATAACAATGTCAGAATTTTCTCGAACCGCCTCCGAAGCTTCGTCCGCCTGATCCGACGTGGAAGGTGCTTCCTCCGGATCCGTGGCCGCCTCCGCCTCTTGTGGAATCGTTCCTGGGTATACGTCTGTGCGTGACGCTCTTCCCGATAAGGACATCCCGCTCATCGGACAGAGAAAGCTTCGAATGCTTATGATAATCAAATATGTACTTGCTGAACTTCATCCGGTACGACGCGATCACCGCCAGGGCTGCTCCCGCCGCGCTCACCAGGCCCAGCAGCAGGCTTATGCCGATCTCTGAAAAAGTCAGGGAGCGGATCTTGATGATCTCTCCCGTGTCCTCATTATAAAGATGATCCGCCCCGGTGCCGCTGGCCACATACCCTTTCGTATCGCTGATCATGCTCTCGAAAACGCCGGCGTAATCACCGTCCGCCGCGTAGTCATAGGCGCGGTCGAGAGTCCTGTCGATTCGCTCATCGGTCAGGTAGTAGATCATCTTACCGGCCGTAACAATCTGCATTGTGCGCTCACCCATGTCGATGAGAAAAACGGCGCCGTCATCCCCGCTGCAGTGGGCATTGAAATAATCCTCCGCATAAGCGCGCGGACCGTCTCCGCCATTGTCGTCGGTGGTCACCGCAAAGAAATCATAACCGGTCTCGGAAACGAGTTCATTAAGCTTTTCACTGACCTTGGCCATCTCAGAGCCCGAAAGCAGGGAGGCCCCGTCATCGATCCCGCCGGTCCCGGCAGCGACCGTCATACAGCCTGTCAGCACAAACAGCCAGAGGCACAGGCAGGAGACGATATTTTTTCTTATTCTCTTCATCCCGCCACCTCACATAAAATAACCGAAGATCATAGCAGCGACGGACACGATCAGAAAGATCAGGGAGGACAGGATCCCGACCTTCTTCCCGTCAAGCGGGAGCTCCCCGTAGATCTGGCCGGTCTGGCCGTTCATCGCATAATAAAAGATCTTCCCGGCCCTGCTCCTGTACGTCAGGACCCACACCGGCAGGAGCACATAGGAAAACTGCTCCTCCAGCATCTTATTGTCTTCATGGTCCACATGGACCGTTCCGTAGCCCTTGATGGTCTCCTTAAGCAGGCTGGCTGCGTATTTGCGCGTCTCCTCATGGACAGAATCGGAAAACTCCGCCTTCTCCATATCTCTCTTCTCCGCCACGAAGCCGGAAAGATACCCCATGGAAAACTTCTCGGTGCGCGACAGGTCAAAAGGCTGCACATTTTCCACCAGCTGTCTGTCCGTTTTTCTCAGCGCGTTGCGTGTGATCGAGTCGAGGCTGATGCGGCCGCCCCTGGCGACCTCATAGCGGGAAGTCTCGGTGTACTCTGTATCTCCGACACGCCAGACCCGTATCCGGGTGGCCGTTCCGTCGATCTCCGAATCCATACTGCTGTTATAGACCCAGTACGGATAATAGACACCGGTCATCTTCTCGATCTGCTCCTCATTGAAAAAAGCACGGGGAACAAATTTCTTCTTGGAGACATACTCCAGAAACTTACTAACCGCGCTCTCTCTTCCGATCTTGAAGGGAATGATCTTATCGGGCAGGAAATCCCCGCTCACTCTCCCCTCCAGCACAACGGGATTATGGCAATAATAACAGAATGTGGCCGCTGTCGTTTCATCGGTCACGATCTGCGCACCGCAGCTGGGACAGTTATAGACGACCGCCCCGGCGCCTTCAGGCGTTTCCGGGGCGTCATCCGCCTCCCCGGCAGGGATCTTCTGTTCAGATCCCTGCTTGGGAGTCAGCTCATCCAGCTGCTGCTGAGTAAAAACGGAGCGACAGAAATGACATACATAGTTTCCCGAATCGGGCTCAAAGACAAGCTCGCCGCCGCAGTTCGGGCACTTATAGGAAAGTATACTCATTGCTGTTTTCTCCGATATGAATCAGATGCCTGTCTTATTCGGGCTTCTTCGCGCCGCAGACCGGGCAGAAGTTTCCGGTGTTGACGCTGCCGCAGGCGCATGTCCAGGTCTCAGGCTCGGGCTTTTTGGCGCCGCAGGTCGGGCAGAAATTGCCGGTATTGACGGTGCCGCAGGAGCATGTCCAGGAACCGGCCGCCGGAGCGGCTGCCGGAGCCGCCTGCGCCTGCTGAGCCTGCTGCTGCATCTGCATCTGTGCCATATTGGCCGCACTGGCATTTCCCATAAAGCCGCCGGCGGCGTTCATGCCCATACCGACACCCATAAATCCGGCCGCCGCGCCGTTGGCGTTGGAACCGGCTGCCTGGATGCCGCTGGCCACTGCGCTCTGCATGTAGCCTTCGCGGATGGAAGGATCGCTCATCATGGCGCCCTGGTTGCGCATATTGATCAGCTTCTGGGATTCCTCATCGTAGGAGATGCTGGCAATGCCGACCGCCACGATCTCAAAGCCCCTTAAGGTATTCCAGCTCTCGTCAAGCGCATCCGCCATGTATTTGCTCAGGGTGGAGGACTTGGAGGCCACGAAGGAGATGCGCTCTCCGTCCGCGGACATCTGGTTGATCGAAGCCTGCAGAGCTTCGAGGAACTCAGCCATGTACTGGGTGTTGATATCGTCGATATCCACCTTCACGGCATCGCGCGGGATCGCCTGCTGATAGAAAAGGATCGGATTGGTGATCTTGATGGAATAGGTGCCGTGAGCGCGCAGGAACAGCTCAGCATTATAGAAGCTGTCGAAATAGTTGATCGGGTTGCGCGTTCCGAACTTGATCCCCTTGATCTCCTGGAGGTTGATGAAATAGACCTCCTGCGAAAGCGGGGAGGTTCCGTTGAATTTGAAGCGCTCCCAGACATCTTTCAGGCTCTCCTTGAACTGACCATTGAACATGGACGGAGCAGAAGAATTATCGATCTTGAAATAGCCCGGCTCTGCAGAATAATCCACGATCTTGCCGCCGTCGACGACCATCATGAACTGATTGTCGTAGACATGAACGATTGAACCGTTGCTGATGATGTTGCTGCCGATCTTTCCGTTGCGCTGATTCTTGATGACGCCTCTGCAGAAAACAGTCTGCTCGCCCATATTTTCGGGCTCAACGACCTCAAGGAACTGGGCGGAAAGAGCTCCCGTCACTGATCCGACTGCTGCTTTGATAAGACCCATTTCATTCCCTCCTGTAATAATTCAAAAAGATTGATCAAAACTATCAGGACGCTTCCTTGCTGCCGGTGGTCACCCACTTGAGGTAAGCGTTGATAAACATATCGATGTTGCCGTCCATCACACTGTCAATGTTGCCCGTCTCACATCCCGTGCGCAGGTCCTTGACCATGGTGTAGGGCTGGAACACGTAGGACCGGATCTGGCTTCCCCAGCCGATCTCCTTCACGTCCCCGCGGATGCCCGCCGCTTTCTCCAGGTTCTCCTGCTGCTTGAGAATAAACAGCTTGGCCTTGAGCATCTGCATGGCCTTGTCCTTGTTCATGTGCTGGGACCGCTCGTTCTGGCACTGTACGACAATGCCGGTCGGGAAATGCGTGATTCGGATGGCGGAGGACGTCTTGTTGATGTGCTGGCCGCCGGCGCCGCTGGACCGGTAGG
>DGTA01000043.1 GCA_002394165.1 Lachnospiraceae bacterium UBA4348
TCGCCGAAGGAAAACAGGGCATGGTCTCTATCAACCGCTTCGTCCATCCGGGCCAGTCGCTCACCATCGGCCGGGACCTTAAAGAGTTCATCGAGCTTGACCGCGATGACATCCGGATCGACTCCTACGACAACGCCCCGCGCCAGACACCCGGCCTTAAGAGCGGCAAAGCATCGGAGACCTTCTCAGACCTCCGCCTGCCGCTGACCGAGGAGCAGGTAAAGGCCGAGGCAAACCGCTGCCTGAAATGCGGGGCCACCGTGGTCGACTTAAATCAGTGCGTCGGCTGCGGCCTGTGCACCACCCGCTGCGAGTTCGACGCCATCCACCTGACCCGGGACATCCCCGAGGCATCGCAGATGCACACAGCGGAGGAAATGATGAAGTGCGTCGGGCCCTATGCCCTGAAGCGCGGCTTCAAGATCCTCAAGCGCAAGGTCACCGGCAAGCCGGATTATCCGACACAGCAATAATTTTGACATTAGAACGGTTCTCTGTCATACAGCGATGACAGAGAACCGTTCTAATGTCATTTAGATTAGTCCCCCCTGTCAGATTTCCTCTCACACCGGTTCTTCCTTCTTTACGCTGGCCGAAAGGTACCCGGCTTCCCTGAATTCCTTCAGTGACGGATCGTTCTCCTGCTCCGGAGATACTGTTGTAAAGTGCCTGAGGCAGACAGAATAACTGCACAGGGTCGGGCCGCTACGATTGAATTCATCATAAAACTCATGCGAAATGTAGTATGTCCACACTTCTTTCGGCATAATATCGTTTGCCCATCTGCTTACCGCTTCATCCTCCAGGGAAGAAACGTATTCAACCTCAGGTTTGTAATAAGGATCCGCCTTTTCATATTCTTCTTCCAGCCAGGCGCTGAAACAGTCCTGACCCCCGATCACGATATACTGCTGCTTCAGAAAGCCGTACTTCAGAACACAGATCTGAAAGCCTCTGTTTGTCAGATATCGCAGAAGCGCCATATTTGACGCATAACGGTTTTCAGAGACGATCGTCAGGTCTTTATCCCAAATACTGTCATGGATCACAAATTCCGGCATGGCTCTGCCTCCTCTTCTCAGATCGCAATATCAGGCTTGTTGTCCCGCTGGTAGGAGCACCAGTTCCCGTTTTCAGTAAGTTCCTCCCGGGCCAGTACAGTCAGCAGCTCCTCTGTCTGCCCGCGCTTTTCCAGCTGTGCGGACATTTTCGCGTAAAACCTCTCCATCTTCTGATGATCTGAATATGTCCGCGGCAGTGACAGACGGCCATAGTAATTGGCCACGAAGAGTGTCATGGCTGATATGCTTCCCATCAGGATCTTCAGAACCGTCCGCCAAAGTTCTACATCCGCCACAGCCAGTGCTGGACTGAAAATGAGTCCGCCGCATAATAGTTCATATCCCACTCCCATCAGATACAGGCCCACGCTCAGGAATAAAGCGATCCGCACGGTGAGATCGCTGGCCGAAAGCTTTTTCCCGGCATCAAGCGCCGCTCTCCGGTGATACTCCCGCTGGGCCTCCACCCAGCAGAGCCGGATGTCATGTTTACTCTGCGGCTCCCGGGCGATCGTCAGGGCGCAGAGGGCATCCAGGACCCAGGCGGTCTCCTCCTGCTGTGTCCAGGAAAGCAGATCGGCGGCCCGGACAGAGCTTCCGGCATAGCGCAGATAGGTCTGGACCCGCAGGCACTCTGCAAGCGCCCGATATTCAATATAGCGCCGGTGGCAGTCTGAACGGACGGCATAGCGCTGACAGGCCCAGGCGGCCGCCAGCATCAGGCCGCAGACCAGGATCATCCAGATTGCCTGCGCCTCGTCGTACAGTAAAAAAGCAAACGTCAGCAGCGAGCTTGCCGCCGCCAGCAGCGCCAGCACCCTCCGGTACCGGCCGGCTGCCTGACGGCTGAGTGTTCCCGCAATGCGGCTGACAGCCTCCATTTTCCTTAATGCAGGCTCCTCCTCTGCTTCAGCCGGGAGCCGTGAATTCCCCGTCAGCGGCATGGAAGCAGCGTTCCTGTTAAAATCATCCGTCCTGCAAAGGATCTCCCTGACTGTATCCCAGCTCCCCAGGATCTGCACGTTTCCGGCCGCATCCCCCGTTTTTCCGCCTCGCGGGGTGAACACATGGATCACAGCCGTGTTGCTTCCGAAGCGTGGACTGATGCCGGAGGCGGGAGCATAGTTCCCGTTCAGGGCAAAGTCCACGGTCTCCGCTGTTCCGCAGCCGGAATGCCCTGTCTCCCCGTCCCAGAGAGCGATCAGAACATGGCAGTGACCTGCCACATAGATCCCGGCCTGCCGGAACCGGTCGTTTCGCTTCTCTCCGCCCTCCGGGACCGCTTCGCTGCACGGTGCGGTAAATACTTGTCCGGCGCGCTCGCAGTGATGGGCAAAGTGTTCCCTTCCGGCATCACTAAAATCCTGCTCATAGTCCGCCATCTCCCGGGGAAGGACAACGGCCAGCTCAATGCCCAGCTCCTCAGCCGCGTCAGCGCACAGCAGGTCCCCGCCCTCTGCGAGAGAGTTCAGCATTAAAAAAGGTGAGTGCGGGCAGAGCGCCTGCAGCTTCTTAAGTTCGCTCACGACCGCAGCACGGAGTTCACTCTCATTCTCTCTTCGGATCTGCCTGTGTCCCGTCACTCCGATCACCACCGGTATGCAGGTACTCTCTGTCATTCCTTTACTTCCTCATAATAATCCGGCGCCTCACAGCCGCTGTACCAGCAAAAAACCACAAAGCGCACATCGTCCATATCAATGTCGGGGAAAAGCGCACGGAAGGCGCTCTTATATCTGCGCCGCTCCGCTCCTGTGAGAGCGCGCGTTTTGCCAAAGGACATCTCATCGGTGATATGCTCAGACAGCACGTAGTCAATGAAAGGACGCACCGTCGGAGCGACAGCGAAATGCGGATATGGCCCCCATGCAGGGAAAAAATCCTCGTGTGCCTCGGAGAAGGCCCAGGGGTCCTCGATCCCGAGCTTTTCACAGGGCACGCGCAGTACGCTCATCTTAATTCTTGCCGACATGCCGGTACCTCTCCCTCCTACTGCAGCTTTTTCTCGTTGATCTGCACCTTACATAGGATCACAAAGATCCCCGTGTAGGGATCGACCGTCTCCACTACGACGGTCGGATGCAGGTCACTTTTCATGACGCTGTACTTCAGGATCAGCGCCTTTTCGATCTTGTCGTACAGGTCCTTTTTCTCTCCGCTGTCGTAGGCATTGAAGCCGTCCGCCGCCACGCGTCTGAGTGTGGAGTCGGAATAGATCTCATCGGTCCAGTTTCTGAAAAACCAGACCCGGTATTCACTCACGCCCGGATAGTGATGACGGACCAGGCTTTGTAGCCGCGGCCGGTAGGTATTCGTGATCGCCCGCTCCTGCAAGGCACTGACCCGCTGTGTATACTTTCCCACAAACGCGATGACTGCCTCCACTTTTTTGTCAAACAGTGCCATATTCCTTACTCCTTTCTGCCATGTAAGGCTGGTTCAGACTCAGCTTGTCAAGCTCATCATATTCAGTTTCCAGATCACCCAGGCCGCCGCAAAAATGATGACCACGAACAGCACTCGGCGGAAGAATTTACCGATTTTGTGATCAGTTTCCGGATCGACCGGCAGATCTATAAGAGCCGGCTGTCCTACATCCACTTCTTTCAGACTGATATTTCGAAGGGCCTCCATTTGTCCGTCAAAATCCGGCTCGATCTTTTCCATGGTCAGATAATCCGCCCGGCCCTTCGCCCGCTCAAGCTCGGTCAGGACCGCTGTCCGCGCGCAAAGCTCCTGCACATGGGCCCGGGCGCCGGCAAGCGACTCCAGGCATTTTTCCACTGTTGGCTGGTCAGCCTGGCGATCGCCTCGGAAGGTCTCGATGATCGACGCTGCCCGGTCAAACAGGAAGAGGATCTGATCAGAATCGGGCGGACAGTTGTTCTTCCCGCAGGTCTGGATCAGCTTTTCCGCGTTGGCAATGGTGCAGTTCATGTACTGCTGCAGGGCGAAGTTCACGTCCAGAGGTTTTGTGCGAAGGCTTCGCCGGTTCAGGAGAATGAGCTGCGTCAGGCACGATCCCTGGGCCGCGGCAGCGTTGGATGTCAGGGTCTGGGACTGGGGAAAATACTGCTCCAGCACAATGAACATGTTCTCGATCCAGCCGGCATTCTGGCTCTTTAGCTCCTCCACGGCTTTTAACCCGCGCTTCTCGGTAGCGTTCTGAGACCGGACCCGCAGGGGCTTTTCACAATGCTCCTCATATTCCTCAAAGCTCACCGCCACCGCCCGAAACTGCTCGCAGAAGTCGGAGTACATGCGTGTTGCCAGGGGCTTTGCCATGTGCTCCGTGCCCTCCAGGATCTCAGGATTATCTTCCATGAGCTTCAGACCCCGAAGATTGGCCTCGCGGCAGGCCTCCCCGTCGCCGGTGAAGAAGAAATGGCACTCTGCCAGATTTTTCAGCGCGACGCACCGCAGTTCCACATACGGTGCTTCCTTCCCGACGCGCTCACAGAAAGCCACGGCGTCTTTGATGCGCCCCTCCTGTGTAAGGCGGATAAAAGTGTCATTGATATAATCTCTCATCGCTCTTCTCCTCTCTGTACCTCCACGTTCATCGTCCGTCCACCGTATGTGATCCTCACCCGCTCTCCGTCGTTTTCGATCCCGGTTATGGGATAGGGCAGCATCAAAGCTGTTTTATATCGAAGCGTCCCCGCTTCATAGACCTGCAGCTGTTCACCCACGCTCAGGAAAAGATATCCGCCGGCAAAGCAGCCGAAGTTCTCCCTGTTCTGCGGCATTGAAAGCTCCCTTTGCAGGAAAGTCCCGGTGCACAGTTCCCGGGACGTGCCCCGGACTGCCGTCAGTTTATGCAGACTTTCCTCCGAGCGGAACAGCAGGGTAAAATATCCGCTCTCCGGCTCGATGCAGACCGTGCGTACCAGCTCATAAGACCGGGGCCAGGTCCGCTCATCCATAACCTGCCAGCCCTCCTGCGTCCTTTTCAGGAACACCGTCCCTGCCGCCTGCTCGTCGCGCACGGCTCTCATGCTCGTGGAAATACCCGCCGCACAGGCATAGTTTTCGTTTGTGTAAATCTTTACAGCCTGCAGTTCATACTGACTCAGATCCGGCAGTTCTTCGGCTGAGAGCCCCGGGCCGTCCAAATCCGGCGCGGCACCGGTCAAAGCCTCACTCGTGAAGGCAAAACGCGTGACAGCCCCGGCGCTCAGCATCACAAAGCTGCCGTCCTGAAGACGTCCAAGCTGCGCCTGGTCCTGGTACAAAAGCTGCTGGTCAACGCCTTTCGTTTGCTCCCCGTCCCAGAGCCAGAGCTGTTTCAGAGTCTGTCTGGACGGAAGCAGCAGCCAGGACGCTTCAAGCGGCAGGGCAGCCGTGACCGGAGATTCCAGCCTGATCTCCCGCTTTGTTTCAAGCTTCTCATTGACCAGTATCAGCGGATAGGATCCTTCGTCAGCGGCGCAGCTGACCAGACAGCCTCTCTCATCTGCGCACAGGACGCGGCTGTCCCCCTCCCCCAGGTCGCGTATCCGGACTAAGCCGGACTCGTCCAGACAAAACAGCAGGGTATTTCGCCCGGCGCAGGCTGTTCCATAGACGTTTCCTCCCGCGCAGGCAAGCGAAGAGATCTCCTCCGCGCCGGGAACCGAATAGTCTGTGCTCTCCCCTCTCTCCGGCTCAGAGCAGGTGAGAGTGTCCTGTTCGGACTGAAACCACACTCGCCCTGCCCCGTCAAAACACAGGGCCGCTCCGCTGTAAAGGGGCGGGAAATAGCCGATACTGCCTAGAGGCCTGGAGCGAAGCGCTGCCTTGTCGGTCTCATAGGCGTATAGCTCGACCGTTCCGTTTTCAAAAGCGGCAGCAAGCACACCCTCAGAGGCGGCAAGTCCCAGCGGCATGGCCTTTGAGGTGTGGATCGGGTTTTCCAGCGGCAGTCCGCTAAACAGGTCATAAGCCGTGATCTGTCCCTGCCCTGTAAACGCAAAGGCATATGGCGTATCTCCGGCAAAACAGAAAGCCGCCGCGTGAAAACGGGTGTCTCCCAGGATCTGCAGACGCTTGTCTTCCGTTAGCGATGCCGGCCTGCCCTGCCCGGTTTCGATCTCCTCCGCCTTCATCCAGGCGCAGCGCAGTCTTTCAAAGCCCGCACTCTCCTGCCCGGCTTTCCCGCCGTAAGCCCACAGGAGGGAAGGCAGCAGATTCGGAAGGCTCTCCAGGCCGTCCCGATAGCGGATCAGCAGCTCTCTCATGGAAAGCTGCGGACTCAGCCTTGGATCGTCGTACTCCCGGATCAGATCGCGCACACAGGTGCCCTGGCAGCGGCCGTTCAGCCAGCAAACATCCCCGTAAAGCCTTACATATTCATCCTTGCTGACAAAAGAAAGCTGCCAGGCATATTCCCGCAGGGCGCGGATGTCACGGCAGGAAAAGCTCCCGTCTCCGTCAGGATCGCACTCCGAGCGGAAAAGCTCTGCAAGCATCGTATGAAATTCCCGCTCCCTCGAAGCATAGCGTGTCCGCGCCGCCGCGCGGAAAGCCTGGTGACGGAAATCCGTCCTTCCGTCGAAGCGCCGCATAAAGCCGCGCACCTGCCGCAGGCAGACCTGGAGGCTGCCGGCGCATCTCTCCCGGCTCTCTGCCGGAAAAGCCTTCGCCAGGCAGTCTGTAAGTTCCCTATAGCTTAACCCGTCCCGCGCCGCGGCAAGCAGACCGAACACCAGCGGAACGCACTGCCCGGGCGGCAGCATATCGTACATGCGGTCGTTTTCCATGCGTGCCAGGAAAGCGTCAAAGGCAGAAAAAGGCGTATTGCCGTGACGCTCGATCTCCTTTTGCAGGCGGGAGGAAGAACCGAAAGAACGGATATCACTCAGAAGGATGGAAAGATAGAGCGGATTCCCGGATTCGTCGAGCGTGCACACCATGTCCATCATTTCCGGCGACAGCTCCTTCAAGCTTGTACGAAGGGCCGCTTCCACCAGTTCCCGTTTTTCTTCCGCTCCAAAGGGCTGAAGCTGACGGTACGGATAGTCCTGATGAAACTGCAGGAGGCGCTCCGGCCATCCGTCCTCAAGGTCGCTTCTTACCGTCAGGATCACTTTGATTTCCTCAGGCAAAGGCACCGGCAGCAGGTCCGCCAGTTCCGGTCCGCCGGGAATCTGTTCCAGTCCGTCCAGCAGCAGGATGCGCGGAGCCATAGCCGAAAGATACTCCGGCAGCTTCGCTTTGAGCGTGTCCAGATCCGGAGGAGCAGGAAGCCCCGCCTCGTTCAGAATGCTCTCCCACAGCGGAAGAATCTCTCCGGACAGCTCCGACATACCAAGGAACCTGGCGATGATCCTCTCCCTGCGCTGCCGGACAAACTGTGCCGAGAGTGTGGTTTTTCCCATGCCCGAAGCGGAGAGCACCAGCAGCGGAAAGCGCAGATCCCCGTCGCAGTATGCGCTCAGCATATCCATCGCCTCCGTGCGCGGCACACTGTCCCTCAGACAGGTGCTCCGGAAAATACGCTGCTGCTCGGCGTCACGGGAGAAGCGGTCATCTGCTTCACTCTCCTGACTGGCATATGGCAGGAACTGCCGCACATAAGCCGCCAGGAGATACGCTTTCAGCGGCCATATTTCCCCCTCGGGGACCTGGGAGGGGAACTCGCTGCGCAGTATATCCAGAAGTTCTCGCCGCAGTGCGTGCGGCAGGTCCCCGGCGCGGATCGTAAAGTCTATCAGCCGGCCCTGTGCCCGGTCGTCCTCATTCTCCTCCCTCATAAGCTCCGGACTGATGACGGTTCTGTCCCAGCGGCAGTCATAGTCCAGCACCAGGTTTTTTTCGGCGATCCGCCGGTAAGTGACTTCGTTTGCCGCTGCGCATTCCTCCAGATAGGCGGCATACCCCGCCGGCGTAGCACATCTGTCCTGGTTCCAGTCGAGAAAGATCTTCTTCTGTCCTTCGGACAGCTGCACCAGATAGTCCGGCCTGCGGCGCAGAAAAAGAGCATTTTTCGCCGGTTCTTTTCTTTTCAGCGCACCGCTTTCAAAATAGGCCAGCGGCATCAGCAGAGCGTGCTCGATCTCGTATTCCGTGGCGGAGCGGCTCTCGCTCCGGGCCATCTCCACGATCTCCGGGAAGGTCTCCCTCGTACGCTCGTTGATGCGGTCCAGGGTCGGCACCCATCCGCGCCGCTGCCCGAGAAAGCACAGGAAAAAAGGACGGCAGCTGTCCACAGCCGTCAGGCATTTGTAGATCGTGTTCCGCGTCCGCGAATCTTCGGGCGTGACGCCCCAGCGCAGATCGATATCCCGCAGGAAGATATGCCGTCTCTCACACCACTCGCTTAGCTGGGGAAACACGTTTTTCAGGATATAATCCCGCTCGGCATGCATATCGTTGAAAGTACTGCTGATGAATACCGAGATATCCTTCCATTCCATTTGGCTTCACTCCGTTTTTCTCACAAAGATCCCGTTTCCCGCAACATAATCATCCACCCACTCTCCCGTCCAGTCATCCTCCTCCAGCGGCCACATGCCCTGCTTAGTCTGAACGTGCGCGATCGCTCCGTCGTACCAAACGCGGTAGAGCAAAAGGGCGCCGCTCACCGTCATCTCGTGGCGGTAAAGAGCGTTAAAAGGCACCTGAGGAAAGCGCAGGATGTAGGCACAGCACAGCTGGGGAAAGAGAGCCTCCGGATCCTCAAAGCTGTCCCAGCGCGCGATGTCCTGGCAGCGCTCGATGCAGATGGCTGTGCGTTCCCGCCTCAGCCACTCCAGCGCGGTGTGCCGTTTGTCCAGTTCATAGGCAGCCGCCTCCCGGCGCCAGGCAAGATACGCGGCTGAGAGAGAGGGACAGCTTCTCGCCTCCTCCGCCCAGGGCAGATCAGAAGGCGCATAGGCCACCTTCAGCAGCTCCTCCGCCACATGCATCGCCCAGCGGGCGTGTCTTTCCCTTGGAAAACGCATCCATATTCTTGACGTAACACCCACTTTGTCCTCCCTTATGGCGAAAGCGCCTCAAAGGTAAAATACTTTTCCGCAAAGGTCTGCGCAGCGCTTCCGGGTTCGCCGGCGATCACCATATCCTTGGGGCAGCCGTTGAAAGCGCTCTTGGGTATTTTGGTCACTGAGGGCGGGATGACGATGCGCTTCAGATTCTTGCAGCTCTGGAATGCGCTCCTCTCGATCACCTCCACCCCGTCAGGCAGTTCCAGCTCGGTAAGTCCCTTGCAGGAATGAAAGGCGCTGACGCGGATCTTCTTAAGCTCTGACGGAAGTTTTATCGTCTTCATACTTGAACGTCCGAAGAGCGCCTGTTTTTCAATGACAGTGACCGGCTTGTCCTTGTAGGTGTCCGCCAGCTCCACATGCTCTTCGCCGCCGTACACCCGCCGGACGATGCCGGTGTCCTTTTTCACCGCGTAGGAAACATTATCCTGCGCCTTGAAATACTGAACGACATTCGTGATCGTGAGAAGCGGACCAAGGATCAGCATCACCAGAAGCGCCAGCACCAGCGGGAGAACCGCGGGACTTGCCTTGCTCGGATCACGGTTTTTCGCATACGTTATAAGAAGAAAGTCGAAAACGGCCACTGTCCAGCAAATTCCGGCAAGCGCAATGAATTCCCACTGATTTGACTGGGCATACCACTGCCAGAAGCCCAGTGCGATACCGGCAAACAACGTAATGTAAGCGGTATTTTCCATTTTTTTGATCGGATCCTGCTGCATATTATCCTCCTTTTCTATGCCAGTATCTCACTCACCAGATAGAAGATCCCCCCGGCGATGGCACCACCGATAATGAGAACGATCCCCAGACTGATCAGTGCCGTGATCAGAGGCTTATTTTTCTGCTTTCTCAGGTCCGCGCGAAATGCCTCCAGTTCCTCGCGCAGGTAGGGATCCTGCGGGTTCTCTTCTACATTCTTTTCGAGCAGCTCTACGGCTCTGGTCATCAGCTTTTCGCCTTCCTTGTCATCATCGAGCAGCGAACCGTAGTTATGAAGGGAGATGGCCAGTCCCTCCATGTCATTTGGCAGTCCCCGCTCAGCATAAATGGCCTCAGATAATTTCAGTCCCCTGCCGAAAGCTTCCCTGGCCTTTTCAAAATCAGGCGCATACCGGTACAGATTGCCCAGAGCATCCCAGAAGCCTGCCAGAGAACGCCGGTAGATGATGCTTCCGGTCTTGTCGGCCAGTTCCTGCAGAATGCTGATTCCTTTGCGGTAATACTTCTCGGATTCCTCCTGCCGGTTCTGCCACCGGGCGATCTCTCCCAGCTCGCCATAGCCTCCGGCCAGCTGGTACTTTCCCTCGTCGTCCAGTGAGGGCAGGGCGTTCAGGATTCCAAGTCCCGTCTCCACGCTTTCCCTGTGACGGGCCAGCTCCTCCTGGGAAAGCTGTGCCGGTTTTTCAAAATGGATCTCGCTCTCATCCAGCCAGGTCTGTGCCAGAAGCACCTGTTTTGTTTCATAGTCAAGAACCCTTTGCGGGGCATGATTCAGCATCGAGCGCATCCCGCGGCAGACATACCGGGCTGCCTCAGGATGATCCGCAGCATACTCCATCAGTACAAGTCCGTCACTTCCGAAGGCGGTCCTGTGTGCCAGAGTCAAAGCCATTGCCGCGTCTTTCATAAACTGCTGTTCTGCCAGGTCAAAAGCACGCCTCTTCCAGCGCAGGGCTTCATCGTTGTTCCGCTCCACGCCGACCCGCGCCAGATACATGAACCCGAGCTGCAGCGCGGCTTCCCCGCATCCGGTATCGGCCGCCTCGTTCAGCAGCCGCAGGGCCCGCTCTTCGTCCTTCTCCACCCGGATGCCGGACAGATAGGCCATGCCCAGCAGATATTTCTGCCGGGCGGTGGGCTCCTGGCCTGACTCGTCGAGAAGGCGCGCCCGCACGATCGCCTCGCGCAGCGCCTGGCTGTCCCCGACCGGGATCGTGCCGGTCACCGGCGGATCCATCTCCTGCGAGAGTTTTGAATGGTCGGTGCTCTCCGCTTCCACAAGAATGCGCTTTTCTTCGGTTTTGCTCTGTGCCGCCCGGGGCCACTCCTCACGCTGAACATAGTTTTTCCGGCCGTTTTTGTCAGCCTCCGTCAGATGGTCCGTCACGGTGAGCGCAAAGGCATCGGAATCGAGAAGCTGTTTTAAGATCTCTTCATTGAAATCCTGACCCGCGATCAGGAAATCATCAAACCAGATTGCCAGAGACTCGCAGAGCGGAAGGTCGTGGATCGCCTTCATGACAGCCAGTGCCTGCTCTCTGTCTATCTTCCTGTAGCTCAGGAAGATCTGCTTCTCAAAGGCATCCCTGCGGATCTCCTCGCTCAGCTCATCGGACATGACCAGCGTGTGCAGCTTACGGGCGAACTGTTCTTTGAAATCCTTGGATGCTGCCCTGGGTCCGTCCAGCTCCAGCCGCCCCTTCCGGTCTCCCACCGCCATACCGGCTGCCCGGTAGAAACTGCCCGCAGGCTCCGTGGCACTGCTCGGAGAGATGTAATATACCGGAAGCAGGGGGATCTTATGTTCATAGCAAAAGCGTACCGCCCCTGCCGCCGCCTCTGTGTGCTCCCCGGCGAGGGACTTCGTCATGGCCAGGACAAACAGGGACATGTCGCCAAGCTGCCCCAGCTGTGTACTATCCGGCAGCTCATCACTTGTCCACACGCACAGGTTCGCTCCGATCGTCATATCCAGGAGCATCTCCACCAGCTGTGCGCTCTCTTTCGCGTCCCCGGGCGCTGCCAGCAGGAAGGCCTGGGGCTTGTTTTTTCCGGTCGTATTTCCACGGGTGTGCTGTGTAAAGGTCATCGCGGCATCCTCACTTTCTTTCCCTCACAGCCGGTAGATCCTGGATCCTTCCATATCCTTTAAAAGCACCAGCAGCCTGTTGAACGGTTTCCAGTCCTTGTCCTGATAGCGCCTGGGCAGACGCTGATAATGGGCCCGGATCTCATCGTGAGTCGGATTCCCGTTCATACACAGCTTGTGGCAGCGAAGCTGCTCCCGGAGAGCGGCCCGCGCCTCATCTTCATCCTCCCCGGAGACTTTAACAGGCAGCGTTTCATAGTCCTTTCCGTAACGCCATCCCATCATCTGATGCTCCCTCACCCACCGTTCGTGCTCCATGGGGGCAAAGATGGCCGCGTCTTTCGCTCCAAAGCGGGTGACTGTCTCAAAGTCCACGGGCTTGTCCGTGTAGAAGCACCCAATGGCGTTCAAATAGGCGGCAAAATGACGGGTTCGTCCCAGTGTGGAAAGTCTGTACTCCAGAGAGCAGGAATTGAATTTCTCCTCCATCTCTTCCTGCGAAGGTTTTCCCGGCATATTCCGGGCGTGAAGAGCCACCGCGAAATCAAAGAAGTGAAGGAAGTTGCTGCCGGACAGGTAGGTCCGCTTGTTCTCCCGGTTCACCTTGTGCAGTTCGGCCCTTACTTTCAGCGGAAAAGCGGTTGTGTCCACGATCCGCTCGATGTCGGCCGTGAAATCAGGTTTATCACCCGCCATATCACTGTATGCCTTGAGGCGCGGCTTCTTTTTTGCAGGATCTGCCTCATATTCCGCCCGCTGCTTCTCATAGGTTTTGATCTTGTCCTGCTCCGCAAGATCATAGGAGTAAACCGCATTGATCGCCTGACCCGAAAAATCGAAGACAGCGGACACGGGATGAAGCTCCTTTCGGGAATTGCGTCCATAGGCCGTGCGGTCCCAGCACTGCAGCTCATCGCACAGCATCAGCATCCAGGCCAGGGGGTGCAGGTCCATCCGCAGGGGGGATTTCCTTTTCTCCGGCTTTTTGTCCTTGTAAAAGGCGATGGCAAACTTATACAGGCTGTTGTGCAGCATGATGGCCGAAAGTGCGTCAACATGCATTTCTGTCAGTTTTTCCGGCTTCAGGATCTTCAGCAGTTCCTGACAGAGCCTTGCCGCGCTGAAAAATGCATGATCCATAAAATACCCAAAATCATCCGGGTTGGTCGGCTTACGGTCCAGCACATCCAGCATATACTCCTCACTGAAGCCATAGTCTGCTCCCAGTTTTTTCGTGATGTCAAAAGCCAGCAGCTCACTGGTGGTGGCAAACCGGCGTCCATAAAGCTCCTCAAGCCGGTCACCCGCTGCCTGATCAAGCCCCGTTAGGGCTTCCACACAGCGGTAGGCCAGGAAAAGGCTGTCCTTTCCGCGCTCCTGGTCGTTCACTTCAAAATAGCTGAGCACCTGTTCGAAAGGCAGTTCAAAGGGATAGCCGATATCGTGGAACAGCGAGGCCAGGCCCCAGTATTCCAGATACAGATTGGCTGCCTCATTTTCGCTTTTGCCTTCCAGATGATAAAAGCTTTTAAAGCTGCTCCGGTACGCGTCGCTGGTCTCGTAGATCGCAAGTCCCAGGGCAAACACATAGACCGAGTGGGAATAATGATCCCGGTGCTTCATCAGAAGGGAGCTTCCGTTGGCCTCATACTCACTCAGCAGCTCCACCATTTTCTTGGATTTCCGGTACTGGCCGAAAAACAGCACCAAAAAACAGTAATAGACCGAATAAGCATCCTCAGCGATTCCGGAATCTATAAAAACCTCCAGCGATTTTTCCAGGCAGAGGCGGTCCAGATCCATCTGCATGTTGTAAGGAATCTGACCGGGCCTGAGGCTTGTGCCCAGAAGGACGCCTTTCTTTTTTTCCTCCGCTTCCCTGTTCTCATCGAACCGGAGCTTCTCGCAGCGACTGTGCAGAAAACGAAGCGCTGCCGATTTAAGGTCGTTTCTTTTTCTTCTGTTGATATAGAGCGGAGGCTGCTTCGGTCCCACATCGGAGCCAAAACGCACCTCATTTTTTCTGCGCATATCCTCGATTGCCGTATAAGCCATGGTGAAATTCCTCCTGTTTTCCTTCAGGGTGAGTTATTGAAAATAAAAATTCTGAACAAAGCATAAATTATATACATAATTTCACCACGAATATAGCAAAAGAAAAGCGCCAATTGGTGTGCAGCATGCACACAATGGCGCTTTTCTTCAGGTTCCTGTAAAGGAAATTATTCTATTCGTACCGGATCGTAAAGGGGACCTCCCCAAGGGCTTCCATTGCCGGTCGTTTGTCCTCACCCACATACACTTCCTCCAGCTGCGGAAGCTCCGATAATACGCCAAAATCCGTGACCGGCAGGCCCGTCAGCTTCAGCACCTTAAGTCCCTTGTGCCTTGTGAGCGGGGAAAGATCCGAGATCTCCGTATGATCGATCTCCAACTGCTCGAGCCGTGTCACGGTATCCAGCATATGCAGATCATCCAGTCCGGTCCAGGCGATCCGAAGATCCAGGATGCTCTTCCCGTCCAGCCAGCGATAACTCTCTGTGGGATTGGAGATATCCAGGAAATCAAAATTGCCCAGCTGCGCGATCACCGACGGCTCGTAGCTTCGCACGTCGCAAAGGTCCAGAAAGGCTAAATTCGGGCAGGAGGTCAGGGGTGTAATATCGCGTACCGGATTGTCGTTGATGCCCACCGATGTGAGGTGATCCATTCCGGCCAGCACGGAGATATCCGTGATGTAATTATGCTTGAACTCCACTTTGTTAAGCCGGGAAAGCTCCGCCAGAGGCGAAATATCCTCCAGCTGCTGGGCCACGACGCCGATCTGCTCCAGATTGGGCATCGACGCGAGATCCGACAGATCTTTGACCGGACCGTGCGACGGCTTTCCCCCGGCATACCAGCGATTGATCGCTTCGTAGAAGCTGTCCGGATCCGGACAGGCTTCATCCGCCACGATATAAACCGCCGAGACCTGTTCCAGCATACTCTTATTAACCGGCGCTTTTTCACCGATCCCCAGATTTGCCCGCACAGCCTGCTCGATCAGGGGCTCAGCAAACGGGACTGACCGGTGCCGGGCGCGAACAAAACAGCCTGTCCCCGCTGCGATCAATGCCAGCAATACGCCCACTGCCGCGATCCGCCATCGTTTCCGCTTCTTCATCGTCTCCGGCCTGGCAAAGAGCAGCGCGTTCTTTACCTGCCCCGCATCCCCAAACCGCTTGTCCGGATCGAAGGATGCGCAGCGGGCAATGACCTTTTCCAGGGCGCCATGAGGACTTTGAGGAGCCTTTGTCTCGCGGCTTTGCAGCCAGCTTAGAAGGATCCCTAGGGAATAGATATCTGACCGGGCATCCGTCTGGGAAAAGCCATACTGCTCAGGCGGAGCAAAGCCCTGTGTTCCGAAAGCGACGGTATCCGTGTCCTTTTCCGTGCGGACACGTGCAATGCCGAAATCGATCAGCACCGCCGTCCCGTCCGGTCGGATGACCACGTTCTGCGGCTTGATGTCCCGGTGGATCACCGGAGGATCCATGCTGTGCAGCACCTGCAGCTGATCACACAGCTGCACACCGATGCGTATCACATCCTCTTCGGTGAACGTCTGCTCCCCGGCCAGCTGCGAGAGCGTCTCACCGGGAACATATTCACGGAGGACGCATCTCATCTGGTCATTGCGGTATTCCGCAATGAAACGCGGCATCGGCGGTGCGTTGATCCGGCGCAGCGCTTCCGGCTCCGCATATTCATAAAGAGGACTCTCCCTGAGAAAGCATTTGACAACGCAGGCCTTACCGTCCGTCCGGCTGCCGGCCAGCAGCGTCCGCACATTCTCCTTCTCCGAAAAGCATTCCAGCAGCTCATAATGCTGCGTCAGCTCCGAAGGATATTCCGCCTCATCGGGCAGATTCAGGTTTTCATTCATTTCCATTCTTCTGCTCTCCCAGTAAAGACAGCCCGTATTTCGTCAGGCATTCCTGGACAGCAAGGATCGAAAGCTTATTCTGGATCCCGTAGAGGATCACCGCATCCCGTTTCAACCGGGGGTAAAGCTGGCTTTTCCCCGCTGCGCGCAGCAACCGCTGAGCATCCTCTACACTCAGGCCAAGTCCGAGCGCTAATTGAAGCACCTTATCGCGGGAGGGCCGGCGCGTTCCGTTGAACAGCTGATGGCCGTAAGTCCGCTCAATCTGGGACTGCCCGATCACACGCGCCGGGAGCATTCCGCGCTCTGTGCAGAATTGTTTCAGGAGTTCAGAAAAACCGGGCGAGCGCAGATTACTTTCGTTTCCCTGTAGATACGTGTCAAGATCCGGGGCCTTAAACAGCCGCTTCATCAGTGTGTTTGTGTTGACCTTACCGGCCATGCGTTCACCTCCAAAGTATGACAGGGGACGGTTCTGTCAGGATCGAACCGTCCCCTGTCAGAACCGTCCCCTATCATATGTCACATAATAGGTATCTTGATCGTCATGTCGGAAAGCGGATAGCAAGCGCAGGCATGGACATAGTTGAAGTCCTTGTCCGCCTCTCTTCTTCCGTCCCCTTCCGGGCAGATGTAGAAATCTCCGGAGAGCACTTTTGTGCGGCACAGTCCGCACTCGCCGCTCCGGCATCCGGTATCGATGCGGATGGCTGCTCTCTCGAGGGCCGTTACCAGGCTCTCATTCGCTTTCGCCGGGATCTGGTCCTCATGGATGCCCCTTCTGACAGTCAGGGTAAATACCTCATCCTTCAGCCCGGCCGGATATCCTTCGTACTTCGTGATATCTTTTGCCTGGCCGAAGACCTCAAAACGGATCCTCCTCTTCGGAATATCCATCTTCTCCAGTTCTTCCCGTAGGAAGGTGTACATCGCCTGAGGTCCGCAGATGAAATAGCTCGCATCCGAGGGAGCATATTTCCGGATCAGCTCCGCGCTTAAAAATCCGCGCTCCCCTTTCCAGTTCTCATCGTCGCCCGAGAGGACATGAACGATATGCACATGCTCTCCCTCCAGGCGGTCCATCTCCTCCTTCAGTACGATATCATCTGCGGAGACGGATCCGTAGAGAATTGTCAGATCGATATTAAGCGATCCGTTATTGATCTCCTTCGCCATTGAGACAAAGGGGGTGATCCCCACGCCGCCGGCCAGGGCCACCACATGATCGCAGTCGCGGAGCGGTTCGTAATAAAACTGTCCCAGCCCCATCTTTCCGGTGATGACGTCGCCAACCTTCAGTTCACTGTTGATGTGATCACAGACAAACCCGTCGCCTTTGGAGCGGCGCACGGTGATCTCCGCGAACGGATGCTCCCCTCTTGCCTCGCAGGGGGCGGAGGAAAGGGAGTAGGGCCTGGATACCAGGCTTTGTCCGATCTTCAGATCAAGAACGATATACTGCCCCGCATAGAAGAAAGGCAGCTTCTTCCCGTCTTTCCTCTCCAGGCGGATCGTCTTTGCTGTTTTGCAGGCGTCCCTGATATCCGTCACGACCAGTTCGATGCGGCCCGGATGCCACTCACGAGCCACGTTGCCGATCGGATCGACGTTCGTCAATACAGCGGAAGCGTTTTCAAATGCATCAAGTCGT
This sequence comes from Lachnospiraceae bacterium UBA4348, assembly GCA_002394165.1. GTDB lineage: Bacteria > Bacillota > Clostridia > Lachnospirales > Lachnospiraceae > Merdiplasma. Next base: position 17,423 of record DGTA01000043.1, read on the forward strand.
TTTTCAGTCACGCGGGAGGCGCCGCCGACATCCTTCAGAAAGTTTTTGACTTTCATTTCTTTACCGCCTCCTTTGCCTTAATATCGTCCAGTATGTTTTTGGCCGCTTTCCGGCCGTTCGTCACCTGCGGCCCCATCCCGTCGCCGGAGATGGCGTGCGCGCCGGCAAATTCAAGGCCTTCAATAAACTTCTCCGCATCGGCTGTCTGCAGCCTGGCGATGATGTGATCCTCCATCGTATGGGCATAGCCGTAGATGCAGCCGTTCCATGCATTGGTATAATGAGCGACCGTCATGGGTGTCTCGATCACGATCTCGAGCACATGATCGAGCAGGTTGGTCCCGAAGTAGGCCGACATATCGTCGATCAGCTGCCTGGCCACCTCATGCTTGACGCGGTCGTAGTCTTCAGCGCTTACCTTTTTCCACCCGTCCACTCTCGGCAGCACCGTAATGCTGAAGGAGCAGGTTCCCTCCGGCGTCACTCCCGGATTGCCGTAGTTGTGGCAGATGCAGGTCAGGTAACGGTAAGGCCCCAGGCCTGCGAGGTTTTCATAGAGCACATCCGTGTCCATCGTATCGCCGCGGAAGATGCTGTAATCATGAATGCCAAGCTCCTCGGCCGGCTTGTCCAGGATCATGATCACCGAGAACGCCGAGAGGGAGATCCGTCTGGCGTTGACCATCTTTGTCGCTGCCTCCGGCACTTCCCTGGCGGGCTCGATCATATGGGAATAGACCGCATTCGGGTAGGCGGAGGAGATCACATAATCCGAGCGGATCACATCGCCTCTGGCCGTCCTTACCCCGTAAACCTTCCCGTTCCTGACCAGGATCTTGTCAACATGCTGGCCGTACTCGATCTGAACGCCCATCTCCTGCGCCCGCTCCGCCATCTTGAGGCTCATCTCATGGCTGAGCTTTTTCGGGATCATGGAGCCGTAGCCCACATAGTCCGCCATCAGCACGGAGAAGATCGTAAACGGCAGATCCGAGAAGCCGCTTCCGACATAGATCCAGTAAGGCGAGAGCAGGTCCACTGCCTTCTGGGGAAGTTTAAAGGTATCGATCACTTCCTTTGTGGAATAGCCCGCCGTCTTTACAAACGCTTCGTGTTTCAGGAGCATCTGCGGTTTGCTCATCGGATGGATGGACAGCTCATTGACGCTGTTGAATACGGTGTCGCAAAGCTTTAAGAGTTTGAGCACCTTGTCATAGGTGCCCGGCACCTGCTCGTCGATCTCCTTTGCAAAACGCTCCAGCCCGGGATGAAGGGTGACCTCCAGTCCGGGAAGGCTTGCATGGTAAGCCTCCGGAACCGGGAGCCAGTCAATGTCGACTCCCATGTCATCAAAGAACTTTCCGACCTTCAGGCGGTTCTCCTTCGGGCCGATCGACATCATCTCGTGCAGGGCCGCCTCGATCTCGATGCCGCCGCGCACGAAGCTGGTGGCGATGCCGCCGGGCAGGTTGTGCCGCTCGAGGACAAGCACATCCATCCCCTTATCGGCCAGCATCAGGGCACTCGACAGTCCTGCCAGCGCCCCGCCGATCACGATCACGTCATAATGATCCTTATAGAACTTCATGCCGTCACTCCTTAAAAGAATCTCTCGACCAGCTCACGTGAATACTCGGCCGTCTCATCCATATCGCCGAAGCTCATGATCTCACCGGCATAGTAGGTGTCATACTTGCCCTGCATCGCCTCGACCTTGTCATACCAGCCGTCCTTGTACGCCTGGGAGAAGACATGCGGGAAATAGTAGACGCTCCACTCATTGACGACTTTCGATGCAGGATTCTTCATCGTCTTCAGGTCGCGCAGCACCATCTTGCGGCACTTCTCGTACGGGACCTCCTCGGAGTTCTTATGCTTGCGCAGCGCATAGGTGGTGATCACCTGATCTACGCTGTCTCTCCAGCGGCGGTAGTAGACCATCAGATGGCCCAGGCGCTCCGGAACCATGTTGTCGAACACATAGTAGGAGATCTCCGGGTGATCCTCCGGCTTTGTCTCCACAGCCAGGACATCATATCGCTCATATTCGATCTTTGAGAACAGCTTCTTCTCGTCTGTGCGGGCATCGAAATAGTCCACCATGCCGACCAGGCCGTCATCGCGGTTTTCCTTGTTCGGAACATACAGCGGGGAAGTGACGATGATCTTGTCATACTCTTCCACTTCGCCGTTCACGGTCACATAAACCTTGCCGTTCTCTCTGACCACCTTCTCGATGTGGCTGTTTAAGCGGGCCGGGTTTTTCAGATGCTCGTTCAGAGACTCCCAGATGAACTGCGTTCCGTTCTTCCAGGTCCACAGATTGATCTTGACGAAGTTCATGCAGGTCTGGAAATCCAGGTACTTCAGCACATAAGCGGCCGGGATCTCATCAAAATAGCCGTAACCGAAGGAGGTGAACGGTCCGATCCAAATGTCCTGGATCAGTTCCACGCCGTTAAGCTTGCAGAACTCCGAAAACGGCAGTGCCAGATCCTTCAGGTTCGGGTTCACGCCGCTGACCGGCTCTCTCTTCGCGCTGGCTGCGGAGAAGCCTTCATAACGTCCCTCGGCTACGCCGCGGTGTCCGTTGATGTCATATCCCTTATATTTGGTCTCCAGCAGTTCACCGAACTTTTTCAGCTGCTTTTTCATCTTCAGCAGGCGCGGGATCTTTGTGATATTCTTCTTCGGCTCGAAGGGCTCGATCACCTTGCCGAGGCGGTTCTTGTAGTTGCGGTTCAGCTGCGGGCCGTCATGAGTGATGCCGCAGAATTCTTCCACATCATGAACGGCATAGTAAGACGGAACGCCCATGATGGCACCCATCTCATAACGCCTGCCGTTGTAATGCGGAGACCAGCATTTGCCGCCCACGCGGTCAGCCTTCTCAAGGATCGTATAATTTTCATACCCCTTCTGCTCCAGGTACATACCTGCGGAGAGGCCGGCAGGGCCGCCGCCGATGATACAGATCTTTGTATTCTTGTCCATAGTTTCCTCCTGTTTTTTCTATTTGTTCAGATGTATCCAGTATAGCGCAAACTGTAAGATATTTCATCCAAATACTCATCTTATTATGGATAACATTTGAGCGATGAATTATACTGATCATGTAATCACTGTACCAAAAAGGAGATCGGATACAATGAAGGCTGTCAATCTTCACCTGCTGACAAGGGTCGATGATTCCGAGACCATGTCGATGCTTTTCCAGGCCCTTTCCGGACGCAGCTCCTATAAAGCGATCAGTCCTCATGAGGCCGCCTCGTTAAGATCTCTTTCGGATATGCTGGCAGAGCATCTTAAGGAGACCGCCCTTTCCCTGCTTGACGGCTTCTTTTTTTCTTATGTCATTGAACATATCGGGAAAGAATTTGACCTGCTGAAGGTCTCCAGGGACGGGGAATATGTGCTGAATATCGAGCTGAAAAGCGAGGATATCGGTGAAGAGCGGATCAGGAAGCAGCTTGAACAGAACCGCTATTACCTGTCTCACTCCGCCGGGACCATCTATTCTTTTACTTATGTGACGGAGACGGGAAGGCTCTATCGCCTCAGCAGCCGCGGACACTTTGGAGCATGCACCTTGCAGGATCTGGCCGAGGTGCTCCAAAAACCGGCCCTGAGCGATCATCTGGAGGAAGGGATCGACCGCTTTTTCAGGGCTTCCGATTATCTCATTTCTCCGGTCTCTTCCCCTGACAGTTTTCTGCAGGGACAGTATTTCCTGACAAACCAGCAGTTTGATTTCCGAAGACGCATCCTGGCGCATCTGAAGCAGGAACCGGCCGCAGTCATCTCCTTCTCCGGAGCCGCCGGCACCGGCAAGACCCTGCTGCTGTTTGACCTGGCTATGGCTCTGTCTAAAAAAAACTGGGTTCTTTTTGTCCACGCCGGCCCACTGCGGAAGGGTCACCTTACCCTGAATGAACGGCTGAAAAATGTGGAGATCCGATCCGGCTATGAGATCCGCTCCGATGATTTTCCTCCGGAATGCCGGGCAGTATTGATCGATGAGGCAGACCGTCTTGACCGTACTATCCTTGATTTTCTTCTGGCCCATGCCGGCCGGCTTTGCATTCCGGTCATCATGGCCTACGATCCCCACCATCTCCTGAATGAGCCCTGGATCAGCCAGCCGGAAGACCATACAGAAGATTTCATCCGGCAGGTAAGCACGCTTTCCATGGAATTCACCGGAAACATACGGATCAACCGGCCTGTCTACTCCTTCCTGTGTACGCTCCTGAACCTCAAGGACCGGGCCGGCCGGTCGGATTACAGCTGCATTGATGTCCTCTATGCCAATGATCAGGAAGAACTTCAGAAGATTACTGCTTACTACCGGGCAAGGGAGTATGAACTCATCACGGCTGCCGGGAGCCCTGAAAGCGAAAAAAACATCATCGCCCAGGAATATGGCCGGGTGATGATGGTTCTTGATGATGACTATTTCTATGACAGCGACCTTCACCTCCGCACCAGAAGCGGACTGAGCGAGCCGCTGAGGCTTTTGTACGAAGGCCTCTCCCGCACCAGGGAGAATCTTTGCCTGGTGGTGATGGGCAGCAGGGAACTCTTTCTGAAAATACTATCGGTGAAGCTGCATAGAAATGAGGTTTAATCCAAAAAGCGGACGCATAAGAAGAAGTCTTCATTTGTGTCCGCTTTTTTACTGTTTTCTGTCATAAAAGTCCCGGTATCAGGAGCGGCATAAATACGATCAGCAGGAAAACTGCGATCAGGCCGATCAGGTAAGGGACGACGGCCTTCGATATCTTCTCGATGGGAAGGCCCGTGATGCCCGTGGCGACAAACAGGTTGATCGCGACCGGCGGTGTGATCATGCCGATGGCAATACCCACAACAAAGAGAATGCCGAAATGCAGGGTGGATACTCCAAGGGCCCTCACCAGCGGAAGGAATACCGGGGTGAGGATGATGATCGCGGAGGACGTCTCCATGAAGACGCCGGCAATCAGGATGATGATGGAGATCAGCAGCATGATGACAAACTTATTGGTGGAGACTCCCAGCACAGCTGAGGAGATCGCCTCCGGGATATGCCAGTTCGCCAGTGCCCAGCCAAAGGGTCCCGAGCACGAGATGATGATCATGATGACCGCGCTTGTCTTGGCGGAGCCTTTCATGATCTCGAACAGGCCCTTCCAGGTCAGGTCGCGGTAGATCAGCTTAGAGACCAGCACCGCGTAGACAACGGCAACGGCTGCTGCCTCGGAGGGGGTGAACAGCCCGGAGAAGATGCCGCCCAGAATGATCAGAGGCATCAGGATCGCGGGCACCGCTTTCAGAAATGTCGTCAGGATCCTTTTCGGATCAAGGCTCGATCCCTTCGGGTAGTTCCATTTGTAGGCCTGCCGCAGCGAGATCGCGATCAGCACGCCGCCCATCATGAAGCCGGGAATAAAGCCGGCCTTGAACAGGCGGTTGACGCTCTCTTCGGCGATAACTGCATACAGGACCATGGGGACAGAGGGCGGGATGACCACGCCGATCGTGCCGGCTGCCGCGACAAGGGCTGCCGCGGAATCCTCACGGTATCCCCTCTTTTTCAGCTCGGGAACCAGTGTCGCACCGACCGCTGCCGTGGTGGCTGCGCCGGATCCGGAGATAGCGGCAAAGAACATGCCGGCCAGGACGGATACCACGGAAAGGCCGCCGCGGATGATGCCGAGGAAGGATTCACAGAATTCCACCAGCACCTTGGAGATCTTTCCTTTGGCGAGCAGATCGCCGGCCAGGATGAAGAAGGGTACGGCGATCAGGCTGAACGAATCGCAGCTCTGGAACATCCGCTGCACGATGATCATCATCTTCTGGTCGCCGTAACCGGCAAACATGGTCACCGCGGAGGCGGTGCAGATCGCGAACGCCACCGGGACACCGATGATCAGCATCAGGATGAAGACGATAAACAGAATGGCTGCCATCAGGCTCTCACCTCCTCATCCGAAGCTTTCTGCCTAAGTTCGAGCAGCATGAGCACCAGGGCGTGAAAAGCGCAGATCCCCATACTGACCGGAACAACGACAAAGATATAACTCATTTTGATCGGCAGCGCGGTGGCTGTCTTCTTCAGATTCATCGCATACCGCGCACCGTACCAGCACAGCACCGCGAACAGGACCATGCACACGGCATGGACGAGAATGCGCAGGAACTTCGTCACCTTAGGCGGGAAAGCTTCCTGGATAAAGGTGATGGAAATATTGCCGCTGTGCCTGTAGACGCAGGTCGCCCCCAGGAAGGTGGACCAGATCAGCAGATAGCGGGTCACCTCCTCGGACCAGGAGAGGGCTGTGAACCAGGTTCGGAAAACGATCTGCGCGGTGGTGACGATGACCATCGCGCCGATCATGAGTACGATCAGGACGCCGCAGATCCGATCGAGCGCATCACTGATCTTCAGTAAAGATTTCATTACTCGCCAAGCTCCTCATGGATCCTGTCAATATATTCGGAATACTGCGGATAAGCATCATAGACAGACTGCACTGCTTCGCGGAAGGACTCGATATCCGGATCCTCAACGACCTCAACGCCGTTGTCCTTGATCGTCTGGAGCTGGTCAGCTTCCTGCTCGGCCACCCATGCACGCTCAAACTCGGCCGCTTCCTGAGCGGAGTCGATGAAGATCTGCTTTGTCTCATCATCGAGCTCGTTGAATTTGTCAAGGCTCATGGTGATGATGGCGGTGGAATAGCTGTGGCGGTCAAGGGTCACGTACTTCTGATCGTAATCCCACAGGCCATAAGAGAAGATCACGTTGATGGGGTTCTCTTCGCCGTCAACGGTACCCTGCTGCATGGCGGTCAGCGCATCGGCCCAGGCCATCGGAACGGTGTTGACGCCCAGCGCGTTGAAAGTAGCGGTGTAGACTTCGTTCTCCATAACGCGGAGCTTCAGACCTGCCACGTCTTCTGCCTTCTCGACCGGGCGGACAGAGTTGGTGATGTTCCTGAAACCGCGCTCTGCGTAGGCAAGGCCCTTCAGTCCGGCATCCTCAAGGGTATCGAGCAGTTCTTTGCCGACTTCGCCGTCAAGGATCTTGTAGGCTTCTTCATTGTTTGCGAAAAGGAACGGCATATCAAGCACGCCCATCATCTCAGAGAAATTGACGAACGGGCCGGCCGTGATGATGCCCATGTCGAGCATGCCCATGGACATGGAATCGAGCATATCGGACTCTCCGCCGAGGGTTCCGTTGGGATAGATCTCGATCTTGTACTCGCCGCCTGTTTTTTCTTCAACAAGCTCAGCGAACTTTTCGGCGGCTACCTGGAACGAATCCTGCTCATTGACGGTAGTTCCAAGCTGCAGAACGGTCTCGGCGCCGGCCATAGAAGCGGCGGCTGTGGTAAGGACTGCTGCTGTTGCCATGATGCAGAGTGCTTTTTTCATTTTTCTCTTCCTCCATATTTAAATTCTATGTTGTGCTCTCCCGGCCGAAAAAACTTTGGTGGTTCCGGGAAAACGCAAAAAAAGCTCACTTAGAAAGTTTACCATTTTGACAGATAAAGTCAAGGCTTATCCTTGCCTATTCTGTTTTCATGTACTACAATTTTTTTTGATAATGATCATGATATAAAAGGGAGAAAAAAGTGATGAAGATCATAGAACTGAAAAAATCCGTTACGGCCTCCAATGACGCGGACGCGGCGGCGCTGCAGAGCGAACTGGCCGGAAAAGGCATTTTGATGGTCAATATCATGAGCTCGGCCGGATCCGGAAAGACCACCCTGCTCGAAAGGATCATCGAAGACCTGGGCAGGACGGTAAGGATCGGTGTGATCGAGGCGGATATTGACGCGAGCGTCGACGCCGAACGGATCGAGCAGCTTGGCGCGCGGTCCATCCAGGCCCACACGGACGGCATGTGCCATGTGGATGCCGGCATGACGAGAGCGGCCCTGGATGAAATGGGATCGAATGATCTCGATATGATCTTCCTGGAGAATGTGGGCAACCTGATCTGTCCCGCCGAGTACGCCACCGGCTCCCACCTGGGCGTCATGCTGCTGTCCGTTCCCGAGGGGGACGACAAGCCGCTCAAGTATCCGCTCATGTTCAGCACCAGCGATGCGCTGGTGATCACAAAAACAGACGCGCTGGAGTACTTTTCCTTTGATATGGAAAAGTGCATGCAGCGCGCCCGCTCACTCAATGATAAGATCCGGATCTTCCCGGTCAGTGCAAAGACCGGGAATGGAATGAAAGAATTCGAGGAATATCTCCTCGCGGAAATGAAAAGCCTAAAACAGGTATGAGAGCCTGAAAATGTTCTTTTCGCGCTCTCCGCTCAGGACAAAACTATCTGCACCGCAATTCAGTCCAAGCGTGATCTCGTCGCCGAACCTGGCCTCCCCCACAAAGTCAGCCTGCAGCTCTTTTACGGGACGATGGCGCAGCTCCTCACTCATATGGTCCGATGCCAGGTCGAAGTACCTGGCATTATTCATGTGCCCGTTCAGGTCAAGATAACTGTAGGGCACGGTAAAGGCGAGGGTCTTCTCCGGTTTGCTGGAACGGATCCTCGCAGGGAGTTCTATCTCATCTCCGGTCACGGTCTGGGGAATGTGGATGCCGTGCTCTTCCGGGAACACGATGCGCCGTTCCTCCCGCGACATCAGGCCCCAGATCGAGGAGGCGGCAGCGAGGGTCTCCCCGCTCTGCGCTTCCAGTTTAAAGTAACGGGGGAAAAACAGGTGCATATCCTTCCCGGGCCATGAGGTGAGCGTGACTATATCATCGTATGCCGGCAGCTTCTCAAACCGGATCCGGTACTGGATGACCACCCATAAAAGGCCCAGATCGAAGGATTTCCGGCGGGTAACCCCCATCTCGATCGTGTGGGCGATCGCCGCCTCCTGCATCCAGGTGAACAGGGTGGAGATCTTCAGGTTGAGGGCCGGGTCCACATCGGAGGACAGGACCTGGCGTTTTATCCGGTAAATGTTCATTTTGACCTGATCCTCTTGTCGATCGCGTTCACTACATCCCCGAAGGTGGAGAGCTTTGCCCACTGCCTGGTGGGGATCTTTACGTCAAATCTGGCCTCCAGCCGGCAGATGATCAGGGTAAAGCCCATCGAATCGATAGCGGTATCCGTGTTGATGACGGTATCCTCATAGAGCGGTGTTCCTTCCATGTCCGGAAAGCACTCATAGATCACTTCCCGGCAGATATCGGCGATCTCTTTTTTATTCATATCCGTTCCTCTCTCGTCAGTTTATAATCTCTGCTGCAGCGCCCACCGCATCAGCTTCCCGGAAGCGGTCCTCGGGAGCGCATCCGAAGTCGTGATGATCCCCGAGATCTGCTGCGAGCGCGGCAGGGTATTCATCACCGGGCGGATCGCTTCGCGGATCCGGTCCTTTTCTCCTTTTTTTGTGCAGACCATAAGCACCGGCCTTCCCTCCTTTGCCAGAACGGCAAAGTCTTTTCCGGGCAGCACTTTTTTAAGGCGCTCTTCGTATTCAGGGAGAAAGATCTTCGTGCCGTCCCTGAGCACCAGGATCTCCTTTTTCCGGCCGATGATGTGCAGGCGGCCTTCCCTGTCCCATTTCCCCAGGTCCCCGGTATAAAGGACTCCGTCTTTTAATACGCTCTCCGTCTCCTGAGGCTGTCTGTAATATCCCTGCATCATGCAGCTTTCGGAAGAGACCAGGATCTCCCCGTCAGCGGCGAGCGTAACGGTATCCTCGGGGCAGACATCCAGTGCATACGGATCTCCCCCGCAGCTGATGGCCACTCCCGAGCTTGTCTCCGTCAGGCCGTAGCCGAAGCTGATGGACAGTCCCTGGGCAGCCGCCTTCTCAAGCACCGGCCGCGGGCAGTCTCCTGCTCCCACCAGCACCAGGCGCAGCTCCCTGTTGATCAGGTTCTGCGACAGAAGAAATTCCAGCAGGGAGGGAACCGCGGAAAGTACCGTCGGGGCAAAGAATTCCAGATCCTGCGTGTAATAGCGCATGCCCCGGCCGAGCGCGGCGGCGGCGCCGCACTGCATGCCCCACAAAAGGGAGCAGACCATTCCGAATACATGGTCAAGCGGCAGCATGCACATCAGGACATCTTCCTTTTGAAGCGGCAGCATGCAGCTTCCGTTCCAGGCCGCTGCCATCAGGCTTTCATCTGTCAGGACGACCGCCTTGCTTCCGGCTGTCGTGCCCGAGGTGAAAAAGAGGATCCTGCGGCGCCCCTCTTCCTGTTCCTGCGCACTCGCCAGCCCTTTTGTAAGGCAGGGGGCCAGCTCATCCGCCAGATCCGGATCGCCCCAGAGCGCGTCGATATCCGTATGGGTGATCTGCTCTTTCAGGGTCCTGTCCGGCACGTTCTCATTCAGGAGAACCGTCTGTTTTCCGGAGAGGACCGACCCGAAGATGGTAAGCACGCATTCCGGGGATCCGTCACATAAAACGCCCAGGCAGGTGCTCTCTTCCTCGGCAAGCTGTCCGGCACGCTCCCGGGCCATCCGGGCAAATTCCTTCCGGGAGATCACGCTTCTTTGGCCGTGCGCGGCTGTGACAACCGCCGCCGCTTCCGGGTCTTTCGTCTCAAAATCCCGTAGAAGATCCTCAAATCCTTCGTATTTGCGCATGTCCGTTTCCTTATCTGTATCCGTTCACACTCATTTTCCAGGCAGGTTCTTTTCCAGCAGACCGATCCAGGCGTCAAACCCTTCTCCGGTCAGGGAGGAGAGCGGAAGGATCGGCGCATGATCATTGCGCAGCCTGACATTTTTCTCAAACTGCGCCGGATCAAAATCAAATACCGGAGCCACATCCATCTTACCCACCAGGACCGCATCGCACACTTCAAACATCAGCGGATATTTCAGCGGTTTATCGTGCCCCTCGGGGGTGCTCAGGAGGATCACCCGCCGGTGCGCCCCGACGTCGAACTCCGCCGGGCACACCAGGTTGCCCACATTCTCCAGGAAGATCAGGTCAAGGCCTTCTGTTCCCAGCTTTTCAAGCGCGCTGCGGGTCATCGATACGTCCATATGGCAGCTGCCCCCGGTGTGCACCTGAAGCACCTTCACTCCAAGGTCCGCCATCCGGTAAGCATCCACGTCCCCGTCCGCATCGGCCTCGATCACGCCGATCCGGTACCTGCCCGCGAGCGCCTTGACCGTGCGCTCGAGCAGCGTCGTCTTTCCGGCGCCGGGCGACCCCATCAGGTTGATGAAGAAGACGCCCTTTTCCTCCAGTTCTTCCCGGAGCCTGCACGCCTCTTTCTCCTCCTCTTCCAGGAGCTGCGTGCGCACCTCGAGAATGTCAAAAGGTGTGATATTCATTTTCCACCTCATTCAGCTTCGATTTCTTTGATATAACACTCGTTTCCTTTGACCAGCCAGGTCTCCGTGCTGTGGCAGTAAGGGCATTCTTTCCCGTACTGCACGGTCCCGTAGGTCTCTTGGCACGAGCTGCAGTATGTCACGGCGGGGATCGTCACCAGCTTGAGGACAGAATCCCTGAGCACCGGATGGCGCCCTTTGAAGTAGTCCCAGCAGTCCGTGAACAGATCTGTCATGATCCCGGAGACCTCTCCCACCTCAAGCGTCACCGATCCGATCTTCTTCAGATCGTGTTCCTTCGCCGTGTCATCCAGCGTCCTGGCAATATGCAGGACGATCCCCATCTCATGCATGTCATCTCCCCAGCTTCTTTTTCAGTATTTTGATCTCCCTGGCTGCGGCATAGGCGGCCACCTTCGGCAGCTTGTCCTCGCAGCGGACCATGTTGGAGGCATCCGGGATGTCGCGGCTGAGATGAATGGCATCGAACTCGCAGCGGGTGGTGCACAGGCCGCAGCCGATACACCGGTTCAGGTCCACCCTCGAAACGCCGCAGGTCAGGCAGCGGGATGCTTCCGCCCGGATCTGGTCCTCTGTAAAGGGCAGGCGCAGATCCTCAAACGTGGCGGCAGGGTCTCCCTTCCTCCTGCCCGGTACCTGGCGCGGAGCGTGATCGTAATCTTCGATCAGCGCTTCCTCTTTATCCAGCTCGGGGAATTCCCTAAGGTCCCTGGCGATCGTCTGGGACTGGCCGGGATGCACAAAGCGGTGCATGCTTTCACAGCCCTTCTTTCCGTCAGCGATCGCATCGATCACGAAGCGGGCACCGTGGGCGATGTCCCCGCCGACAAAGATCCCGGGCTCTCCGGTCTCGAAAGTGACCGGGTCGTGCTCTACGGTCCCGTTCGGACGCAGCTTCACGCCCGTGCCTTCCAGCAGATCGCCCCACACAGCGCTCTGGCCGATCGCCTCGAGTACGTTTTCGCATTCGACCGTGATCGTATCCTCTTCGTCATACTGAGGACTGAACCGGTGCGCCTCGTCATAGACGCGGGTGCATCTCTTAAACTCCACGCCGGTCACTTTGCCGCCGCTTACCAGGATCTGTTTCGGGCCCCAGCCGTTCAGGATCTCGATCCCTTCTTCCTTTGCCTCGGCCACCTCGTCGCGGGCAGCAGGCATTTCCTCCGGTCCTTCCAGGCACAGCATCGTGACTTTTCCGTCCGAAGCGCGCCTGGCGCTCCTGGCCACATCCACCGCGACGTTGCCGCCGCCGATCACCACCACGTCTCCTCCAAGGCGGAGCGTATGATCCTGATTGACCCTGGAAAGGAAGGAAATGCCCGATTCAACGCCCTGCGCGTCCTCACCGGGGACACCGGCGCTGCGGCCGCCCTGGAGTCCGATCGCCAGATAGAAGGCCTTGTATCCCTGCTGCCTGAGCTCCTTGATCGTCACATCCTTACCCACATCAACGCCGCATTTAAACTCAACGCCCATCTGGCGAAGAACGTCGATCTCCGCCTCAATCACCTCTTTCTCAAGGCGGAAGGTGGGGATCCCGTTCAGCATCATGCCGCCCGGACGGCTCTCCCTGTCAAAGACAGTCACGTCGTAGCCGCGGGTGCGAAGGTAATAGGCAGCGGACAGGCCGGCCGGGCCGGCTCCGATGACCGCCATCTTATAGTCCGGTCCCCACATGCCGCCGTCATCCTTCTCGCAGATCGGGATGAAGCGGTCCTGTGCGCCCAGCTCCAGCGAAGCGATATACTTTTTGATCTCGTCGATCGCGACCGGATCGTCGATCGTGCCCCTCGTGCAGGCATCCTCGCAGCGCCGGTTGCAGATGGCTCCGCAGACCGCCGGGAAGGGATTATCCTGCTTGATCAGCTTCAGGGCTTCGGTAAAACGTCCCTCCGCCGCCATCCGTACATAGGCCTGCACCGGAAGGTGCGCCGGACATGCGCTCTTGCAGGGCGAGGTCCCGGTCTCATAGCAGTTGATCTTCGCGTCCTCGCGGTAATTTACATTCCATTTGTCCGGGCCCCACTTGGTCTCATCCGGAAGAAGCGTGGTCGGATAGACGACCTCGCCGTGTTTCGTGCATAGCTTCTGGCCAAGCTTGGCGGCGCCCACCGGACATACCTCGGCACACTTTCCGCAGGCCATGCATTTTTCCTTGTCGACGTGGGCGCGGTAGGCGCTTCTGGACATGTTCGGCGTGTTGTAGAGCTGGCTGGTGCGCAGCGCGTTGCACACGCCCGGGGCGCAGTTGCAGATGGCCACGATCTTTTCACTGCCGTCGATGTTGGTGATCTGGTGGACAAAGCCGTGACGCTCCGCCCGCTCCAGGATCTCCAGGGCCTCCTCGTAGGTGATGTACCGGCCCATTCCCCTGTCTACGCAGTACTCAGCCATATCCCCGACGCCCATGCAGAATTCGCCGTTGATCTCTCCCGAGCCCTCTCCGCGCATGGTCTGCTGCTTGCGGCAGGTGCACTGTCCAACCGAGTATTTGTCATATTTGCTCAGCCAGTGAGAGATATGCTCCACGCTGGCGGAGAGATTCTCATGCTCGATCGCCTTCTCCACCGGGATGACATGCATGCCCACGCCGGCGCCTCCGGGCGGGATCATGGGAGTCACACCCTCAAGCGGCATCTGGGTCATCAGGTTGAAGAAAGTGGCCAGATTGGGATGCTTAGCCGTCAGCTCGTCATTCATCATCATGAACTCGGCGCTGCCGGGCACAAAGATCGGCACATTGTACTGCTTATGATGATCCGCGTTTTCGCGCGTCATCTCGATCAGGCCGACCCAGACCAGGTGATCCACCATCTCCTTAGTCTTTTCCAGGGACATGTTGTTCATCTTCGCCAGGTCCTCAACATCGTAGGGGGTCCGGGTCTTTTTAAAGCTGAGAAGGAACCTGGCCTCTTCCTTCGTCAGGACTTCATCGAGCGCCCAGTATTCCGGGTCGTCGGTGTTCATCGTGCGGCTGTACTTGACCAGGTAGCGGTCTGTGATCATGGTCCCCAGCTGCAGGATAAGCTTCTTCTTCTCCTTATCCGGCGCCACGTAATGGGGATCCTGCTTAAAATCACGCTCATTGACCATTCGGTTCTTCTGATCCTTCATCGTTCTCTCCTCTGCGTTTGGTCATGTGTTCCTGCCGGCCCTTCATAGCCGGCCGGCCCGTTAATCAGATTATAGCACACACTCCCCTGTCGTGGTAAAATAGGATCATATCCGGGGCGAAAAACCCACTGACGGTCCCGGAAAACGGAGGAAACACCTATGAGCACCATGCTGGAATATACGGACAGAGCGCGTTCCGTGATCATGGCGGATCTGGGAGAGGCCGACGATCCTGCCAGGATCCGCCGCTCGCTGGATAATCATCTGGTCAGGATGCTGACAGCCTGGAACGAAGACTGTTCCTCGGACATCTTGAGGGAATATGCGGCCTCTCTGGTCACACTCTGGCGAAGCTCTCTGTCCTGGATCGATTCGGGCGGAGAGATCCGGATCTGGGAGGAGAAAAAAACTGGTGCCTCTCAGGGCAGGCAGATAGCCGGTAAGAGCCGGATTCTTTTTCTGCTCCTGGCCGTCGCGGGCGTGATCGCCCTGGCCGCTGCCGGAGCGCTGATCCTCTCGCTCCCTGATAAAGGCTATCTGGGCCGGCTCCCGGCCGCTGTCGCTCTTCCTGCCGCCGGCGGCGTATGCCTGTTCCTGGCAGGACGGATCCAGGGAAAGGGAAGCGCACCGGGCAGCGGACATAACCTCAAAGCGCAGCTGACCTATGACAAGGACAAGCTTTTCCGTCATCTCAGGGAAATGGCCATGACGACGGACAAATGCCTTGGCGATCTGGAAGCCTCTCAGAGGGCCCGGGACCGGGTCCTCGCCGGAAAGGCCGGAAACATGCTTCCGGATGAGAAGCAGCTTTCCCTGTACGCGGATCTTCTGGAAGCCGCACAGAGCGGCGATGCTGACAGCGTCATGGATGCGGTCGCGACGCTCCGCTTCTATCTGCATTCGCAGGGCATTGAGGCCGTGGATGTGAAAGAAGCCCAGGATGGCTGGTTTGAGTACATGCCCTCCGACCGGGAGGGGACCATCCGTCCCGCCCTGGTCCGGGACGGCGTCCTTTTGAAGAAAGGCCTGGCTGCCGCAGCGGTAAGCCGGGGTCAATAAGGAGACAGATGAATGGAACGATTTTACGGTTTTGACCTGGGAGATGCCGAGAGCGCCGTCTCACGCCTGGATTCCCAGTCGCAGTCGGTTCCCGAAGTGATCCCCGTCAGGGATGAAAAAAGCTTTATCACGGCCTACGCCCGGCTTTCGGACGGATCCCTTATCATTGGGGAGGGCGCCTGCTATGCCCCGCAGGCCCAGGAGCGGGCACTGCGTTTCAAGAGCCGCTTTCTGTCCGATCCCCTGGCCGCCGGCGATGTCAAATGCTTCGCGGCGGGCGTGCTCTCCCAGCTCAGGGGCAATGCGGACCTGGTGGACGGTGAGGACAGCTGCTTCTATATCGGCTGTCCCGCCGGCTGGGACAAGGATGCCCGGGAGCGCTACCGCGAGATCTTTGAGCGGGTCGGCTACCCGCCCGCCCGGATCATCTCGGAATCCAGGGCCGCGCTGGTAAGCGCCTGCCAGTCAAAGCACCTGCAGGTCGGCTATGACATCCTCTCGCGCCCTGTCCTGGTCGTAGACATCGGCTCCTCCACCACGGATTTCGCCTACATCACCAAAGGACATGAGGTGGAGCTTAAAACAGCCGGCGAAGTCCGTCTCGGCGGCGGGATCATGGATGAGCTGCTCATGCAGCACGCGCTCTCGCAAAGCCCGCAGCGGGAAGAGCTGATGGATGTCTTTACCCAGTCGCCGCCGTGGCAGAGCTACTGCGAGTTTGCTGCCCGGCGCCTGAAAGAACAGTACTTCGGCGATGAGGAATACTGGCAGGAGCGCGAATGCGCCAAAACGGTCACCGTCCGTTACCGCAAAAATCTGAAGCTTCGCATCGTCATGGACAAAAAAACGGCCCTCTCTCTTCTCGAGGGACCGTCGGACAGCCTGGGAGGCGCCTCCTTTAAAAAAGTATTCCTGGACAGCCTTAAGGAGGTCCGGGCCCAGATCGACGGGCCGGTCCCGGAGCTGCTGTTCCTGACCGGCGGAGTCTGCCGTCTGGCCGCCATAAGGGACTGGTGCCGCCAGATCTTCCCGGAAGCGGTGGTGATCACGGCCACAGAGCCGGAATTCTCCGTCTCGAGAGGCCTGGCCCTTTGCGGCCGGATCGACGAACAGGTGAGGGCTTTCAAGCAGGATGTGGCTCAGCTGATCGCCTCCCCCGCCATCGAGCGCATCGTGGAGGATAACCTCGCCGGCCTGTATGAGCTGACCGCCGACACGCTGGTCGACCCGATCCTGGAAAACGCCGCGCTCCCGGTCTTCGACCGCTGGCGCAGCGGACAGATCCGCCGCCTTTCGGACGTGAACGATCACCTGCAGAGTGAGATCACCTCCTGGCTGCAGACCGATGAGGCCCGGCAGCTGCTGGTGAAGCCCGTTACACAGTGGCTTAAGGGTGTCGCCGCCCGGCTTGAGGAGTACACGATGCCGATCTGCATCCGGCACGGCGTTCCCAACGCGGCGCTCAATTTAAGCTCCTATCTGTCGGCAGGCGACATCGACATCCAGGTGGATGCCAGGGATGTCTTTGCGGTCGAAGAGATCACCTGGCTGATCGACGGAGTGATTACCGTCATCGTGGGCCTCCTGTGCGGAGGCAGCGGTATCGCGCTGATCTACAGCGGCCTGCCGGGCATCATCGCCGGCGCTTTCTTAACACTCCTTATCCTGCTCATAGGAAAGGATCCCATGGAAAAAGCGCTGCTCAGGATCGACATTCCGGTCCCGGCCAGGAAACTGATCCCGCGCAGCCACCTGCGCAGCCGGTTAAGCGCGGTCAGCGGCGAGGTGCGCGACTCTCTGCGCGCGACCCTCGAGAAAGACAAAAAGGACGAGATCTCCGGCCGCATGGTCGAAGAGATCTCGTCCCAGATCGAGACCTGCCTCACCCGGATGGCCGAGGTGGTGGAGATCCCGCTTGGATGATCCTTAATGATGGAAAAGGCGTATCCCGGTGAAGATCATTGCCATGCCGTAGCGGTCGCAGGCTTCGATCACCAGGTCGTCACGCACGGAGCCGCCGGGCTGTGCAATATACTTCACGCCGCTCTTTTTCGCGCGCTCGATATTATCAGGGAAGGGGAAGAATGCATCGGAACCGAGCACGACATTTTCGCTGCGCTCGAGCCATGCCTTCTTCTCTTCTCTTGTAAAGACGGGCGGCTTGCTGGAAAAGCGTTTCTGCCATTCGCCTTCTCTGAGCACATCTTCATATTCGTCGCCGATGTAGACATCGATGGCGTTGTCCCGGTCCGCGCGTCCGATATTGTCGAGGAACGGAAGCTCAAGCACCTGGGGCGCCTGACGCAGGAGCCAGTTGTCGGCTTTGCTGCCCGCCAGCCTGGTGCAGTGGATCCTGGACTGCTGGCCGGCGCCGATGCCGATCGCCTGTCCGTCCTTCACATAGCAGACAGAGTTGGACTGGGTATATTTCAG
>DGTA01000042.1 GCA_002394165.1 Lachnospiraceae bacterium UBA4348
CAGGCCTCTGTGCTAACGTAAGGCATCCGACTCCCGGGCAGTACAGGAAAAGAGCTGCAATCGAAGGCAAAACCTGAAGGCACTCCTCTCCTGCTCCGGCTTCCGGCAGCAGTTTCCACAGGAAAATGACAGGACAATATTGAACCCTTTCCAGGGTTCACGCGCGGCTCTTCGAAGCCATTTAAAGCGCTCGTTTGGATCAGATTACACCCATTAATCCGGTCCAGGCGGGCGCTTTTTTCATGTATGCAGCTGATACATACAGCCGACAGCCTCCCGCCGGTACCAGCCCCAGGTAAAGGAGGAAACAGCCTATGTCAGAAATCAATCCTGCAATTAATGAAGACGAACGGGTCGTCGAGATCGAGGTGGAGCGACTGAGAGACTTCCGCAACCACCCCTTCAAAGTCATCGAAGACCAGCAAATGCTCCTGCTCATGGACAGTATCGGCAAATACGGGATCCTGAATCCCCTGATCGTCCGTCCCCTGCCCGAAGGCGTATATGAGATCGTCTCCGGCCACCGCCGGAAATATGCGGCCATAAAACTGGGGTACCGCAAACTGCCGGTCATCATCCGTGTCCTGCGAGATGATGACGCCGTGATCGGAATGGTCGATTCCAACCTGCACAGGGACGGCCTGCTCCCCAGCGAAAAAGCTTTTGCCTACAAGATGAAAAATGATGCCCTGAAGCGCCGGGGCGGCAGGAGAAAACGTGGCCAATCCGACGACCCATTATCAGGCAGAAAAACCGTGGAGCTTATCGGTGATGAGACCGGCGAGAGTCCCAAACAGATCCAGCGCTATCTCAAGCTTACGGAACTGATCCCGGACCTGTTGAACAAACTCGATAAAGGAGAGCTCTCCTTCAACCCGGCCTATGAGATAGCCTTCCTGACGATACCGGAACAGCGGGCTTTTCTCCATGAAATGGAGTATTCCCAGATCGCGCCCACCGTATCCCAGGCCCAGAGGATCAAAGACCTGAGCAAGGAGGGAAAGCTGACACCGGACCGGATCCGGGAGATCCTGGGAGAAGTAAAGAAGGGAGAGCTCAACCGTGTCATGTTCAGAAATGAGCAGCTGCGTAAGTTCTTTCCGAAAGAATACTCCGCGGCTCGGATGAAGGAAGAGATCCTGCGCCTGCTGGCGCAATGGTCGGAAACTTGCAGTGCTTCAGCGGATCCAACGCATAAAACAGAATAAACAAACTCCCTCAGTAATACTTCTCTCAATAACATTTCCAGAAAGTACCGACAACATAGCCTCGAAACACGGGAAGAGACAAACCCGGAAACCACAAAACAAACAAGGAGGTAGAAAATGGCAACAGTTATCGCAGTGGCGAACCAAAAGGGCGGGTGCTCCAAGACGACCGTGACCGCAAATCTCGGGATCGGGCTGGCCCAGGCAGGCAAAAAGGTCGCTCTGATCGACGCGGACCCCCAGGGATCGCTGACCGTCAGTCTGGGCTACCAGAATCCCGACAATATCCACCCTACACTCGCGACGATCATGATGGGCATCATCAACGAAGAGGACTTTCCCGTGGACTACGGCATGCTCCACCATGAAGAGGGCGTGGATCTGATCCCCGCAAATATGGAGCTTTCCGGTCTGGAAGTTTCCCTCTCCAACGTCATGAGCCGGGAAATGATCCTCAAGGAATACGTGGACTCCATCAGGGACTCTTACGACTATATCCTGATCGATTCGATGCCCTCGCTCGGTGTAATGACGATCAACGCACTGGTCGCGGCGGATGAAGTCCTGATCCCCGTGCTCGCAGCTTATCTGCCGGTCGTAGGCCTGCAGATGCTGATTAAAACGATCAGCGTGGTGAAAAAACGTCTGAACAAAAAGCTCAATATCAAGGGGATCCTGATCACGATGGTGGATTACCGGACTAATTATGCGAAAGATATCACCGCCATGATCCGCGAAAGCTACGGAACCAGCGTCGGCGTCCTGGAATCTTTCATTCCCTTTTCCGTAAAAGTAGCCGAAGCGAGTGCCGAGGGCGTCAGCATCTTCCGCTACGCGCCCAAATGCAAAGCTTCACAGGGCTTTTCCAATCTCACGAAGGAGGTACTTGGCGTATGAAACCCAGAGCAGGACAGAAAATCAAACTCACCAGTGTCGATGAACTACTGGGTGTCAGCAACGAAGAATCCGCAATGGACCTGGAGATTGATAAGATTCGTCCCTTCCGAAACCACCCTTTCAAAGTCCTGGACGATGACAAGATGCAGGATCTCGTGGAAAGCATTCGGACAAACGGCATCCTCTCCCCTGTGCTCGTCCGTCCGATTGGCAATGACATCTACGAAATGGTCTCAGGCCACCGCCGCATGCACGCCGCTGTCCTGCTGGAAATGGACCGCATCCCTGCTATCATCCGGGAGATGACCGATGACGAAGCCGTGGTCAAAATGGTGGATGCGAATATACAGAGGGAGGAACTCCTGCCTAGCGAGAAGGCGTTTGCTTATAAGATGAAGATGGATGCGATGAAAAGACAAGGGAAAAGAAATGATTTAACTTCTGGTCAAAATGACCAGAAGTTAGCAGGCGCGATATCGAGAGATCTTCTGGCGGCAGAACTTGGGGAAAGTTCAAAACAAATCCCGCTGTTTGTCAAGGTAGTTGTCAGTAAAACTGTTATTGATTGTTTGGGCGGGCGGGTGCTTTGCTGAGGCAAGGCTACATGCCTTTTCTTCGAAAAGCCAACGCCTTGCCTCAGCAAAGCACCCGCC
>DGTA01000045.1:0-1257 GCA_002394165.1 Lachnospiraceae bacterium UBA4348
CACACCGGCGAGCAGCACGGCCCCAACATCATTCCCAGGCCCTGGGTTCAGAATCTGTTTGAAAAAGAGCTCTGCGATTTTGACAGCGCAACTATCATCGAGACCAACACCTACTACGAGGGTGACCGCGACACGACCGAAAAGCACCGCAAAACACTGGAAGTGAACGGATGGACTTTCGCACCCGTCGATATCACCGATGAGTTCGGCGCCACGACACTTCCCGTCAAGGGCGGAAAATGGTTCACCGAGATGTCCGTAGGAAAGTCCATGCCGGACTATGACTCTTTCCTGGCCCTGACGCACTTCAAGGGGCATATGATGGGCGGCTTCGGCGGATCCAACAAGAACATTGGTATCGGATGCGCCGATGGTAAAGAAGGAAAGAAATGGATCCACGCGGCGGATTCCGGAAACCAGTGGGGCATTGCCATGGAAGAGCTGATGGAGCGCATGGCGGAGTCCACCAAGGCGACGATTGACTATTTTGCCGGAAGCATTGCGTACATCAACGTCCTGCGCAACATGTCCGTATCCTGCGACTGTGAAGGTGTTGCAGCGGCTCCCGTCGTGACGCCCAACATCGGAATCGTGGCATCTCTGGATATCTGCGCAGTTGACACAGCCAGCATAGATCTTGTCTATGCGCTCAAGGAAGAAGACCATCACGACCTGGTGGAGAGAATCGAAACCCGCCACGGCCACCGCCAGCTCAGCTACATGAAGGAACTGGGTATGGGCAACGACAAGTATGTGCTGATCGACCTGGACAACGGCGAGTGCCGGATCCGGCCGGAGGATGCCGTGACGCATGTCGTGCCTTTTGAGGGGTAATTCTCAAATCGAATACAGCGTAGGATACGGGCGGTTCAGCTTCGAAGCCGAGAAGCAGGACCGCCCGTATATATGCCGCAATATGATAGTAAAAAGGGAAAAAAGCGTGCAGCCCGCATCAAGCGCAGGGCCGCGCGCTTTCTTAGACTTGTCCGCTCATGATCCGGGACACTTATTATTGACGTCTCACTTTCTGGCATTGAGAAGCGCCTGAAGAAGGGCGGTTCCGTTGATCGCTTCGTTCTTCTCTTCCTCTTCCTTCTGGCTGCCGGCAGCAGACCCGAGAAGCGCGCTGAAAATGCCGGGAACAGGGCTGGCTGATGATTCGGGCTGCTGAGGCTCTGCCGCTGCCGCCGCCGACACGCCGCTCATGATCGCAGGCGCCATGATGGCGAGGATCTGACTGACCTGATCCTGGCTGAG
>DGTA01000045.1:1364-8732 GCA_002394165.1 Lachnospiraceae bacterium UBA4348
TGGCCGATGATCTTGCCGCCGTCCTTCTCATCCGCTTCCTTGAGCTGCTGGTCCATTTCCTTCTTATCGGTGTGCTGCGTCAGCGCGCCCAAAAGAGAGTTTGCCCCTTCGCTGGAAGACGCATTTCTCGTCATATATTTGAGCAGGATCGGGATCGCAATCGTCATCAGCATCTTGATCTGTTTTTCGGAAAGTCCGGTCTTTTTTGACACCTGGTGCAGAGCGTTCTTGGCAGTCATGACCTTCAAAAGTATACTGAGTAAGTTCATATTTTTCCTCCCTTTCTGTACACACGGCACATCTGTTTCGCAATGCTTCTGCTTCTATTGTACATCGTTTGGAACCATTCGGCATCCCGTAACTTCGAATATTTGCCGCATTTTATTTCCCGTATGATATACTGGATTCAGATTCACCGGGCATTACTGCCTTTTCAGATACCGCAGGAGATCACATATGTACTATCAGATCGAAGGCCGAATGAACATGAAAACGATCACTTTTGACGAGGAGGGGATGACCATCGGCAAGCAGTCGTATCCCATTGACGAGATCAGCCAGCTCCGGATCACGAATGCCCCGCTCTTTGCGACTTACGGGATCCTCAGTTTCCGCTCTGGAGGAAAAGATATTTCCGTTCCCTTTGCGCGTTCCGCCATTGAAAAGCTCAGAAGGGCCATCCACGATTTCGAACACGAGCAGGAGGCCAGAAAAAAAACCGCCGCGCGGGGACCCGTGCAGTCCTCGGCTTCCAGTTCCGTTCAGCCCGAAGTGCGGCAGACACAGCCGGCGCACTCCATGGATCCCTACGAGGAGGTCAAAAAATTGAAGGAGCTTCTGGACATGGGTATTTTGACCGACGAGGAATTCCAGAAGAAAAAGAAGGAACTGCTGCACCTGTAATGCCCAGTCCCCCGCCTCTAAGCCGCAGAGACGGGGGACTGATTTTTGCGGTTTAAATTGGCTGTCCTCCCTGCTGGATATCGGCCCCCGTCGTATATCTGCCGACGATCTTCAGGATCGGGCAGGCTGCCCGGAGTGCACGGAGCATTTCACGCCCTTTCTCCGAGGCGTCGTCGCCCTCCACTTCCGCATAAAAGTAATAGTGCCAGGGAAGGGCCTTCATAGGCCGGGAGCGCAGCACCCGCATGTTGAAATCGTACTCACTGATCACGTTGATCGCCTTTGCCAGACCTCCCGCCTCATCCTTCACCGTAAAGAGAAGGATGAAGGCACCGCCTTCCCGGGCCCTGGCATTCTTGTCCTCCGACCTGGAGAAAACGGCAAACCGCGTTGTATTCACTTTACTTTCGTTGATATCGTGATCCAGGTTCCGGAGGCCGTAGAGCTCCGCCGTCTCCGCGAGAAGATTCCGGCTGATCGAAAGATCGTATACGCCGTTTACATACAGAGGTCCGGAAAACATCAGATCCAGCACCTGTCCCACTTCCCCGGCAAAGCTGTTCTCGATGGGCAGAACGGCCGCTTCGCATTCTCCGTCCGTCACCGACTCATACGCTGCCTCAAAAGAGGGATAGGACTCCAATGTTCCATCCGGGAAGATCCTCCCCGCCGCAATGTGGGCGAAAGCCCCTTCCACGCCGCTGTATGCCACCCGGATTCCCCTCATCAGATAATGCTGCCAGCGTTTGCTGATCTCCATGGTTTCCTGCAGATAGGAGACATAGAAGGGGCGCATCTCCGGATCACTGATCAGGGCGCTCCTGCCCCGGATGACCCTGGCCTCCTGCTCCTTATCCTCAATGGGAAGTCCGCGTTCCCGCTTAAAAGCTGCCACTTCCCGCACAGCCTCCATTCTCCTGACAAACAGTCTTGCCATCTCCTCGTCTGTCTTCCTGATCTCATCCCTGATTTTCTGTAAATCCATTCCCGCTCTCCCGGCTATCTGCCCTTTCAGCCCTGTCCCCGCGGTCCGCGGATAGTAAGCGATCCGCTTCGCTCCCTGCGGTCTTATCCGTTCTTTTTCCCTTCACCGACGACCATATTCGCTTTCTCCTTCCACCTGCCCATCCTGTAGACCGCAAGCGTGATGACAGCGCCCAGGCTCCAGGAGATCAGCATCGAAACATACATCATGGCGCAGTTGCCCTGGGGCAGTTCCGGCGTCCTGGTCAGGCCGACAAGGATATAGGCCAGCGGTACACGGATCGCGACGGACGTCGCGATGGAGATCCACATGGGCCGCACGGTATCTCCCGCTCCGCGCATAATTCCGCACAGGCACTGTGTGATCTCGATAATGATATAGCCGAAGGCAATGATCTGCATCATGCGATAGCTCAGGTCTATCAGCGCCTGCGTCGTCGTGAACAGGCCCATTATGGGCTTTCCGAACAGCAGGATGAGACCCGTGACCGCGGCCGAGATCACCATCGCCGTGAGCGTGCCCTTCCGTGCCCCCTCGGTGACGCGGTCCATACGGCCGGCGCCTATATTTTGACCGGCATATGTCGTCATCGCGGAGCCGAAAGACAGTGCCGGCAGTATGACAAAGCCGTCGATTCGCATGACGATGACGTTGGCTGCGATAAACTGTTCTCCGAAGGTGTTGGTCAGCGACTGTACCACGATCATGGACATGGAGAAAATGGCCTGGGTGACGCCCGACGGGATTCCCAGACGGATCAGCTGCCCGATATACCCTCTGTCGGGCACCAGATATTCCCTCTTCATGTCAAAATAGTCCGTCAGCCTGGTCAGGCGCCGCAGTGTAAGGAATGCGGATACGAACTGCGCGATGACGGTTGCAAGGGCGACGCCTGCAACGCCAAGCCCCAGATAAGCGACAAATACATAGTCAAGGACGATGTTGATGCCGGTCGCCGCGAGCAGATAGATCAGTGCGGACATGGAATCTCCCAGACCGCGCAGCACACCGCCGAAGATGTTGTAGTAGCCGCCTCCCGCGATTCCCAGGCAGATGATGATCAGGTAGTTCCGGCACCAGCCTATGATGCTCTCAGGCGTGCCGAGAAGCCGCAGGAGCGGCATGGTGACAAGCGGTCCGATGACCATGATGGCCAGAGAAGCTGCGCCGGTCAGGATCACGCAGGCGCCGATGGTCTTTGACAGGGACTCCCTCTGCCTGGCGCCGAAAAACTGGGACACCATGATACTGGCTCCCACAGAGATGCCCATGAACAGGACCAGCATAAGATTGAGGATCGGCCCCGCGCTGCCGACCGCTGCCAAGGCGTTGTCGCCGACGAACCGGCCTACGATGATGCTGTCCACCGTATTGTAAAGCTGCTGGGCAATATTTCCCAGCAGCATGGGAATTGTGAATTTGATGATCTGTATGACCGGATCTCCCGCAGTCATGTCTACGGGCGCAAATAATCTCGATTTCATTGCTTTCTCCATAAAAACTGATATTTTTTCGTGTCACTGAATATACACGGTCGCGGTCCTTCGAAATACGGAAGCGATCCGTATACAGGCAGAGTAAATAAGGCCGGCAGCGTACAGATAAACCGGAACACTCTCCTCCTCGGCGAAAATGATGCTGGTCACAAGGATCAGGATGCTCACTATACCCTGCACCATGTTGATCATCCAGTGCATCGATTTATGCCGCATCGCTTCCAGAGAGCGCAAAATGTTGACAAGACCTGCAAAAGCGTGAACTCCGAGCAGATAGAGGATCACAAACAGCCTCGACTCATCGGATAAGGAAAGTGTAAAAAAGCCCAGGTCAACAAGTATGGCACCGATAAACAGGAACAGCTTCCCCCCCACCATATGTTTGGCCATAGTAAAGTAATAGAGCAGCTCCGATAAGCCCTTGACCATCAAAGAAAGCGCCAGAAAATACAGGATGAAGTGGCATCCGTTCTGCGGATCTGCTAAAAGGACCGCCGCACCGGCAAGCATGCACAGCCCGATCACAATATTTTGAACGCGCTGAAGCTTGTTCATGACTTCTCACCTCTCATTTCCCGCTCCGCAAACCTGATAAAGTCCCGGATTCCCAAGCCCCTGCTGTTTCTGTATTCCACCGAATACCCCGCCAGAAGATTTCCGGATTCATAGATCTTTCGTGTCACCATACTCTTCTGCGCCAGTGCCGCGCGGATAAAAGATCCCAGAAAAGTACTGTCCTTGTCTTCCTCTCCCGCTTTCGTATACTCTTCGCAATACCGTTCACTGTCAAACTCCGGAATTTCTCTTCCCGACAGTTTCTCTCCAAACGCTTTCCAGTCTGCACAGGAGTCAAGCTGCCGTTTTTCCAGGATCCACCTGATCTCCTTCTCATAGGGGGACACGGATTCCGTGTCATAGTGCTCCTTCTCAAAAATATCGAACTCCCCCCGCAGATATTTCATCGCGTACACCATCTGGCAGAAAGCATTGTAATACTCCGAAGGGTTGTCCTTGAGGATCTCTTCGTATTCCGCCCATGCCGGCAGATACTTGTAGCGCATGAAGCTGTAATCCGGCAGATGTCCCGCCCGGCCATGTCCCAGGCTCATGACGGAATTTTCCTGGATCTGATAGACGGTATTCGTGTAAATGCTCTTGTCAAGGTCATCCTTACCCGCCGGGTTATGACGGAAAGTGACTCTTCTCTCCGTGAATCTTCCGCCTTCCGGACCTGCGCTCTCCGGTACCAGCTCATAAAACCAGTAATCCGTGTTATTGATGACCTGTGACGGTGTTCCGGCAAAATATTGATGCGCCCATGTATCTGCCAGAACATGCATGGCGATTCCGACAGCCTGAAGACTTTTGTTTTTGGCAAGATTTACCGTATTGATCAGAAGATCACTGTTGGGGCCGCAGATCAGACGATATTTCGCTTTATAGATTCGGGTGCCCTTCTTCGGGTCTGCGTGCAGGTCCCTGGGAAGAAAATGAAAGGAAGCCCAGATCCTGGTGATATCCTGCAGCCCCAGAAGATCCGTGCGGGCATCCATCATTTCCAGCTGCAGCTGCGTGGTTGCCGCCGATTCGGGGGCATCGACCGTGGACAGCAGCGTTCTCGTGCAGCAGTCCACAAACTGCGCGCTGTAACAGATCGCGAGGCACTCATCGTGCGTATACCCTGCCAAATATGCTGCGCTGTATGTCGCATAGTAGTGAAAATCAATCTGCATTTTCTGTCCTTATCCTCTTTATGAGCTTCCCGATCATCACGGTTGCAGCGATCATTTCTATCAGCATGACGACAGATGTTATATCCATGAGCAGCGTCGAGATCCGGTCGAACAGGGATTCCTCGGAAGGTATGATGCCCACCATAGCCAGTACGCCGACCACGAACTCTGCCCCGTCCACAATGGCGACAAGTGCGGTGCGCACATAAAACCCGATACTCGCTGTCTGCTCGTCCCTTGAAATCGCAATTGCCTGCCTTCCCACCTTCCATCGCAGCCGCAGGTCGATCAGGTCAAATAAAATGATGAATAGGAACGTCAATGCTAATCCGACCAGCTCTTCGCGATCAGAACCGGTCAAATTTTGAAAATCAGCCAAAGAGATACCCTGCAGCGGGTTTACCAGCGTCATGTACAGCGCCGATTTTACGATGCTCCATATTCCGAATCCTATTACGCCCAGGCCCACAACCGCGAGCGTATGCTGATGTTTTCTTAACTCTACTTGTAAATTATCCATTCTCTGATCATTCTCTGCACGAAGTGGATGCATTTGTTTCCGTCCATCAGGATACAGCTTTCTTAATGAATCATAAACAATTTTTTGGCAAAAGCAAGGAGAAGGACGCATCGTTCCTTCTCCTCGTTATTATTTGCACTATTATTTCGTCCGCACGCCGCGTGCAGCGATCATGCCTTTCCGGCGCTTCCGAGAACGTTGACGATCTTGTGCGCAACCATATCCTTCACAGCCTGTCTCGCGGGCTTGAGATACTGTCTGGGATCAAAGTGCTCCGGGTGCTCCGCGAAGTATTTGCGGATGTTTCCGGTCATGGCCAGGCGGATATCGGAATCGATGTTGATCTTGCAGACGGAAAGCTCGGCAGCATGGCGAAGCTCTTTCTCCGGAATTCCGATCGCATCAGGCATATTGCCGCCGTATGTATTCACCATCTTGACAAATTCCTGCGGAACGGAGGAAGATCCGTGCAGAACGATCGGGAATCCGGGCAGTCTCTTGGAGACTTCCTCGAGAACGTCGAAGCGGAGCGGCGGAGGAACGAGGATCCCGTCCGCATTGCGTGTGCACTGCTCCGGTCTGAACTTATATGCGCCGTGGGAAGTTCCGATCGCGATCGCGAGGGAATCACAGCCTGTTCTTGTCACAAATTCCTCAACCTCTTCGGGGCGGGTGTAGCTGGCTTTTCCTGCCTCGACAACGACTTCATCCTCAACACCTTCCAGTGTTCCCAGCTCTGCTTCCACCACCACGCCGTGTGCGTGCGCGTACTCAACGACCTGCTTGGTCAGAGCGATGTTGTCCTCGAAGGACTTGGAGGAGGCGTCGATCATGACAGAGGTGAATCCTCCGTCGATGCAGCTCTTGCACAGCTCGAAGGTATCGCCGTGATCAAGATGCAGCGCGATCGGGATCTCGGGGTTCTCAATGATCGCTGCTTCTACCAGTTTGACCAGATAAGTATGATTCGCATATGCGCGGGCTCCCTTAGAAACCTGCAGGATCACGGGGCTTTTCAGCTCGCCGGCCGCTTCCGTGATTCCCTGGACGATTTCCATATTGTTTACATTGAACGCGCCTACGGCATATCCGCCGTCATATGCTTTTTTGAACATTTCAGTGGTTGTTACAAGTGCCATATTCCTCTCCTTCCAGAAATAATATAGTAAATATATACATTACTATTTTAATATCAATACCGAAAAAAACAAATGAAATTGTTTCTCTATTTTTATAAACCTGCCAAAAATCATCTCATTTCCCGTTCTTTCGCACCTCAGCCGGCGCTCTCTGGCAATCCGCAGAGGAATCACTGCATCCTTGTAAAAATCGGCATAATCCCCCTCTCCTCTGTGTTATACTGGTAACCTGAGAGAGGAAACAACTATGAAAATCACATTTCTGACCATATTCCCCCAGCTGTTCGACAGTTTTCTGGCCGCGCCCGTACCGCAGCGAGCCGTGAGAAAAGGCGTCCTGGAGTTAGAGGTCGTTGATATCAGGGACTTTTCCCCCGGCAGCTTCCGTCACATCGACGACTCGCCCTTCGGAGGCGGACCGGGCATGGTCATGCGCTGCCAGCCGGTTCTGGATGCACTCCGCTCTGTCCAAAAAATGCCGCCCTCCGGCGCTGTCATAACTGCCGCGCTCTCCCCTGCCGGTGCCGTTTTCAACCAGAAGACCGCGCACCGTTATGCTGGTCTTGACCACCTGATCCTGATCTGCGGCCAC
>DGTA01000045.1:8786-12198 GCA_002394165.1 Lachnospiraceae bacterium UBA4348
TGATCCTGATCTGCGGCCACTATGAGGGCATGGATGAGCGCATTTACCGGCACGTGGATGAAGAGGTCTCGATCGGCGATTTCATCCTGACGGGAGGCGAGCTTGCAGCCATGGCCGCCGCAGACGCCGTGATCAGGCTTCTGCCCGGCGCGATCCGCACGGAGAGCACAGGTGAGGAGTCCTTTGAAAACGGCCTTTTGGAATATCCTCAGTTTACCCAGCCTGCCGTTTATGACGGCGAATCTGTCCCCGGCGTTCTGTTGTCGGGCAATCATGAGAAAATCCGCGTATGGAGACTCAAGGAGTCCCTCCGCAAAACGATGCTTCGCAGACCCGACCTGCTTGACGGCCGCGCCCTCACAGAGGAGGAGGCGAAGCTCCTTCAGGAAATCATGCAGGAAAGAAATTCACTATGACCAATCAGACGAGTAACCGGATCCCCGACAGCTCCGCAAAATCAAAATCACCGTCACGTTCCCGCTATTTTGGCACAGCGATGATGCTCTGTGCCTCTCTGTGCTTCTCCACGGGCGGACTTCTCATGAAGCTGATCCCCTGGAATCCGCTCGCCATCAATGGCGTCCGGAATCTGATCGCCTGCCTGGTGATCGGCATCTATATTCTGGCCACGCGCCACAAGCTCAAATTCAACCTGACAGTCCTGGTCGGCGCCATATCCATGGCCGGTGTGACGACACTGTTTTCCATTGCCAATAAGCTGACGACCGCCGGCAACACGATCATTCTGCAGTACACCGCGCCGATCTGGATCGTGATCCTGATGTTTCTCCTCTTCGGGCAAAAGCCGGACCGGACTTCCCTGCTCTCCATCCTGATTGTCTTCGCCGGCATCCTGTGCTTTTTTTTGGAGGGACTCTCCACCGGCAAGTGGCTGGGGGATTTCCTCGCCTTGCTCTCCGGCGTCTTCTATGCCGGCGTGTTCATGCTGAACAGCTTTGAAAAGGGAGACGCACTCTCTTCCGTCTTCTTCGGCCAGCTGGCCTGCGGCGTTTTTCTGTCGCCGCTGGTCTTTGGGGAGACCGATTTCTCGGCTCCCGTGCTCATTTCGGTCTTTCTTCTCGGTGCCGTGCAGGTAGGCCTCGCCTACATTTTCTTTACCACGGGCATCAAATATACCGACCCCGTCACAGCCTCCATCATCGGCGCGCTGGAACCGATCCTCAATCCCATTCTTGTGGCGGTTTTCTATGGGGAGATGCTGGGAACCGTTTCGCTGGCGGGCGCCGCCATTGTGCTGTGCGGGGTCCTGTTCTACAATCTCAAGTCCATTTCACCTCTGGGGTGAAATTCCCTGCCTTTTTTGCCCTCCGTGCCAAATCGGACGTCGGAAACACACGTCACTCCAGTTCAATCGTTCCCGGCGGCTTGCTGGTCAGATCGTACAGCACGCGGTTTACGCCCTTCACTTCGTTGATGATGCGCGTCATGCAGGTCTGCAGCACGCTCCACGGGATCTCTGCGGCTTCCGCCGTCATAAAATCGCTGGTCAGAACGCCCCTCAGCGCCACTGCGTAATCGTATGTGCGCCCGTCTCCCATGACGCCGACCGACCGCATATTGGTAAGTGCGGCAAAAAACTGTCCTTTCCCGGTGTCAATTCCCCCCTTTTCGAGCTCCTCCCGGAAGATGGCGTCCGCCTCCTGCACAATCCGCACCTTTTCCGCAGTGATATCGCCGACAATTCTGACGCCCAGTCCCGGTCCCGGGAAGGGCTGCCTGTAAACAAGGTGCCTGGGGAGACCCAGTTCGAGTCCGGTCTGCCTCACCTCATCCTTAAACAGCATCCGAAGCGGCTCCACGATCTCCTTGAAGTCCACATGCTCCGGCAGACCGCCGACGTTGTGATGGGATTTGATCACGGCGCCGCCGTTTCCGGTTCCGCTCTCCACAACGTCGGGATAGATGGTTCCCTGGGCCAGAAAATCCACCTGGCCGATCTTCCTGGCCTCTTCTTCAAAGACGTTTATAAATTCCGCGCCGATGATCTTTCTCTTCATCTCGGGGTCTGTGATGCCGGCCAGCTTTATATAAAATCTCTCCTGTGCATTGACGCGGACAAAATTCAGCTCGAAGGGGCCGTCCGCACCGAAAACCGCTTCCACCTCGTCTCCCTCGTTCTTGCGGAGCAGTCCGTGGTCCACAAAGACGCAGGTGAGCTGTTTTCCGACGGCCCTGGCAAGCAGCGCCGCTGCCACAGAGGAATCCACGCCGCCGGAAAGCCCCAGAAGGACTTTGCCGTCTCCGATCCTCTCTCTCAGCTCGCGAACCGTCGTCTCCACATAGGAAGACATCTTCCAGCTTCCGGTACAGCCGCAGATATCCAGCACAAAGTTTTTCAGCAGCTGCGTCCCGAAGGGAGTGTGCACCACCTCCGGGTGGAACTGCACCGCATAGAGCCTGCTGCCGGAATCCTCCATCGCCGCCACCGGGCAGCTGTCCGTGTGCGCTGTTACCTTAAATCCTCTGGGAGGCGCCGCAATGTAGTCCGTGTGGCTCATCCAGCAGACGGATTCCGCAGTCGCGTCCACAGGTATGTCCCGAAACAGTTTGGATCCGGTATTCACACCGTCCAGCACGATTTTGGTGCTCCCGTATTCACTGACCGGAGCTGTTTCCACTTTGCCTCCCAGCTTGTGCGCCATCAGCTGGGACCCGTAGCAGATGCCGAGAACCGGTATCCCCAATCCGAACAGTGCCGGATCACAGGTCGGCGAATCATCGGCATAGACACTGTTGGGACCGCCCGTGAGAATGATCCCCTTGGGGTGCATGGCCAGAATTTCCGCCGGTTTCCTGGTATAAGGGAGGATCTCACAGTATACATTGCATTCTCTGACTCTTCTGGCGATCAGCTGCTTGTACTGTCCGCCGAAATCCAGGACAATAATGCGTTCTTTATCCATTGTGTTCTCCTTGTCCGCCGGACAGATCCGCCTGTGGCTGCTCAAACCGGCAAATACAAAAACTCGCTTCTTTAACAACAATGAGACAGGAGGAAAACTCCTGTCTCATATACATTCTTACAGTTCGCAGTTTCCCACGGTTCTGGGGAAGGGCAGCACGTCGCGGATGTTGCCCATTCCTGTCAGATACATGACGCAGCGCTCAAAGCCCAGGCCGTAGCCCGCATGACGAACGCTTCCGTATCTGCGCAGGTCCAGATAGAACTGATAGGACTCCTTGTCCATGCCCAGCTCATCCATGCGCTTCTCCAGCTTGCCGAGGTCGTCCTCACGCTGGCTGCCGCCGATGATCTCTCCCACGCCGGGCACCAGCAGATCCATGGCGGCCACGGTTTTGCCGTCGTCGTTCAGACGCAAATAGAAGGCCTTGATCTCCTTGGGGTAGTCGATGACGAACACGGGCTTTTTGTACACCTGCTCCGTCAGAT
>DGTA01000086.1 GCA_002394165.1 Lachnospiraceae bacterium UBA4348
CTCGAAACGACAGTCTGACTAAACTCCTACATCCATTCCGCTTTATTGCCATATCCGATGGTCTGTAAAGAATTTCTGACCACAAATTACTCCAACTTATATGACCTTTCCTTTAATCCGATGTAGGTTTCATGCAGGAACGACCAAAAAGGCTCCATCCATATTGAGACTTAATCGAGTCCGATGGAGGGTTTATACAAGAAATGCTTAAAGAGCTACATCCTTTTTTTGCCCTGCTCAAATCGGATGGAAGCGGACACTCTTCAAGCGAACGGGATATCACAAAAGGGGCATGCCGCATGCGCTCAGGATGATCCCTTCGCCCGATGCTTAAAGAGATGGAGGAACACCTTCACTTCAAGTACCGCGATATAGTGGCGGATGCAGGATACGAGAGCGAGGAGAACTACCTCTTCCTGGAGAAGAACGGGCAGTATTCATATATCAAGCCGACGAGTTATGAAATCTCCAAAACCAGAAAAACCAGAGAAAAAGCGTGATTTTGAGACAAAAAGAGGTCGCCGCCCGTGCTGATTAATCAGCAAGATGCGACGACCCCTTTGATTTTGAGTTGTATCAGACCACTGCTCCGCCTACGGGACGGATCGACAGCACGTGGCAGCAGCCTTCGGCAATGGCGCCGTCAACAGCGGCCTTGAAGCCGTCGAGCATATCAAGAGGAACAAATGCCTGAACGGTTCCGGCGAAACCGCCGCCATGGACACGGAATGCGCCGCGGCCGTCCAGGAGAACGTCGCACAGGGAGAGGGCTACACCGACGGCCTGGTTGTCGACGGCGCCTTCCACGGAGATGTTCTGGAGGTACATGTAGGAGGACTGGCCGGAAGCCTTGACGAGCTCAAGGAAAGCGGCGAAATCGCCTGCCTTGAGGGCTGCGGCCTCATCCTGGGCGCGCTGGTTGTCCAGCACGAAGTGCATGGCGCGGAGATAAGCGCGGTCACCGCAGACTTTGCGGATGGCTGCGGTCTTCTCGATGAGCTGCTCTTTTGTGACGCCGCGCAGGTGAGTCTTGCCGAAGACTGAGGCGACTGCCTTCATCTCTCTCGGAATGCCTGCATAGGCATCTGTCAGGTCAGCGTGGCTGCTCTTGGAATCGATGATGCAGAGCGCATAGCCTTCTTTATTGAGATCCAGATCGATCTTCTCTACCTTGGGGTTTTCGGGGTCGCCGAAGTCGATGGCCACAACGCCGCCGACGGAGGAGGCGGACTGATCCATCAGGCCGCTGGGCTTGCCAAAATACTGATTCTCGGTGATCTGTCCCATCTTGGCGATCTCGACCGCGTCGAAGACGTTTCCGCAGAACATATCATTTAAGATAACGCCCATGAGGGTCTCAAATGCAGCGGAGGAGGAGAGGCCGGAACCGCCCAGGACATTGCTGGTGCAGTAGACGTCGATACCCTTCACATCATAGCCCTTCTTCATGGCGAGAGCCGCCATGCCGCGGATCAGCGCGAGGGTGGACTCTTTCTCAGACTCTACGGGTTCAAGGACAGAGAGATCTGCCTCGATCATGCCGTAGCCCTCGGAATAGAAGCGGATCACATTCGTGCCGTTAAGAGCTGCGGCCGCGATCGCGTCGAGGTTTACGCTTGCGGCAAGAACGCAGCCATACTGATGATCAGTGTGGTTACCGCCGATCTCGGTGCGGCCGGGAGCGGAGTAGAGGCCGATCTGAGCCTGCGCGTTCTTGGGGAAAGTGACCTGAAACCCTTTTATTACCTTAGCAAATCTGTCTGCGTATCCCTGTGCTTTGTCGGGATCACAGCCGTAGATCTCGATCATGCGCCCGTTCAGAGCGCCGCTCTGCAGTTCTGTAAGAAATGTGCCAGCGTTTTTCATAGCGTTAAATCAGCCTCCTGTTTTTATTATATTATCTGAATTATACCATCCCGACAGCCTTTTGATACAGGCGCGCCGCAGGAAATGAAAAATGTGCAGAATAGTGCAGCCTGTATTTAATAGTATACTCGTTTTACGATCTTCTTAAAACGGAGAAATGTTGTATGAAAAGGGGATTTACGGGCTTTTTGTGCTCAGGCGCCCTGCTGAGCAGATAATGCTTGCGCAGAATCCATTATTGTGCTATTTTATGCGATGATTCTGCACGAATTGCGCAAAATAAAGTCATTATAATGTTTTCTTAATAAAATGGAATCATTAAACTTTAAAAGGAAGTGAAAAAATCATGAAAAAACTCAGAGATTATACAGGAAAACCTCTGCAGGATTGTACGATCCTGGAACTCTACAACGCGGCTCTCGCGCTGACGCAGGAAGCTTGCGCGGACAGAGGATATAACAGCGGAAAGAAGAAAGTTTACTATATTTCGGCAGAATTCCTGATCGGAAAGCTCCTTTCCAACAACCTGATCAACCTCGGCATCTACGATGATGTGAAGGCGGAACTGGCTGAGGCAGGCAAAGATATCACAGAGCTGGAGGAATTCGAATATGAGCCCTCCCTCGGAAACGGCGGCCTTGGCAGACTTGCGGCCTGCTTTATCGACAGCCTTGCGACACTGGGCCTTCCCGCTGACGGCGTAGGCCTGGCCTATCACTGCGGCCTGTTCAAGCAGTCCTTCGAGGACCGCAAGCAGCACGCGAGACCGGATTACTGGCGCAAGTGGGGCATGGCCAACTGGATGAAGCGCACCGACAGGCACTACAAAGTGCAGTGCGGCGACCTGGAGCTTCTTTCCACCATGTATGAGATCGATGTCACTGGTTACGGCAGCAAGTGCGGACGCCTTCGTCTCT
>DGTA01000150.1 GCA_002394165.1 Lachnospiraceae bacterium UBA4348
ACATGACCAGAGTGCAGCGCGAGCGCTTCTTCAACGAGGAAGATTACGTCCGCATGAAGGATTTCTATATTCTGGACAAGGAAAAGATGAAACTGGCCAAAGAGGATATGTATGTACTCCATCCCCTTCCCAGGGTCAACGAGATCTCCGTGGAAGTGGATGACGATCCCAGAGCCGCTTACTTTAAGCAGGCCCAGTACGGTGTCTATGTGAGAATGGCCCTGATCCTTACCCTTCTGGAGGTGGAAGTATGTTAAATGTAGGACAGCTTAATGAAGGCGTCGTCCTGGATCATATCCAGGCCGGAAAAAGCATGGGGATCTACCGGATCCTGAAACTGGATCAGATGGACTGCTGCGTGGCCATCATCAAAAATGCCCGCAGCAACAAGATGGGCCGTAAAGATATCATCAAGGTAGAGTGTCCCATAGATGAACTTGATCTGGATGTGCTCGGCTTTATCGACCATAACATCACGGTCAACATCATCCAGGATGGCGAGATCGTTGAAAAAAGGGAGCTTAAGCTCCCCAAAAAACTGAAAGGCATCATCCACTGCCACAATCCGCGCTGTATCTGCACCATCGAGCAGGAACTTGAACACGTCTTCTTCCTGGCCGATCCTGAGCGGGAGATCTACCGCTGCCAATACTGCGAGGAAAAATACAGGGGACGCGCCAAGCTCTGAAGTTCATTTTCTTTCATAGCACAGATGGCGGTACTCCAGATCGAAATACGTGATCTCATCGCTGTCCGCCGTGATGTGCCAGTCAGGATCCAGGTCAAGGTTCGGAAACCAGGTGTCGGCCGTGTAAGCGTGTTCGATCAGGGTAATATGTACCTTTCCGCAGTAAGGCAGCAGCAGCCGGTAGATCTGGCCGCCCCCGATCACGATAACATCATCGGGACCGGTGCCCTCTATCCTGGCAAACAGTTCATCCAGGTCATGGCATACCTCTGCCCCGCGGACCTTATAGTCCGGCCTGGTGCTCATCACAATATTGGTACAATGATCAAAAGGCCTTCCTCCGGGAAGGCCTTCAAGCGTTTTCCGGCCCATCACGACCACTTTTCCGGCTGTCTCCTGCCGGAGCAGGCGCTGATCGGACGGGATCCTCACCAGAAGGGATCCCCTGTTGCCGATCGCCCAGTTTTTATCAACAGCTGCGATCATATTCATCGCCCCGGTCTCCTCTCTTTTTACT
This sequence comes from Lachnospiraceae bacterium UBA4348, assembly GCA_002394165.1. GTDB lineage: Bacteria > Bacillota > Clostridia > Lachnospirales > Lachnospiraceae > Merdiplasma. The sequence goes on from DGTA01000150.1 coordinate 1,206, forward strand.
GCACTCCCTCATAGGAAGTCAGCCGCGCCACTCCCGCATCCTCGGCAAATCCCGCCGCATTGTACAGGAACAGGATATCCGTCGGCTCACACTCCCCGATCAGTTCATTGATATCCCCGCCGTAATAGCGAAGGTCCACCATGTCTATCCTGTCGAACAGCCCGGTTAGCATGGGTGCAAAACAGTGAGCGTAGGAATCCTTGAACATCAGCAGCCGTCTTCCCGAGGAAGCATCCGTCTCGATGCGCACCAGATCATAATTCCCCCCGAAGAACACGCCGTACTGATCGCGCACAGAGAGCTTGTCACGGTCGAGGACACCGTCGCGCTCCGCGCCGGAGGAGGGATAGGTCACTTTGATCCTGTCCGATCCGGCCGGCCGGTACCAGGTCAGCACATCGCTGATCGAGGTGATCCCCGTCCTTGAAGCGATCGTCCCCTGAAAATCATCGGAAAGCTCCTGAGAGAAGAAATACCCCTCCCCGATGGTCTCGCCCAGCTTTTCCCTCGCCCAGGCGGCGAAAACATAGGAAGCGGCCGGCGTCGTCCAGTGATGATCGGTCCGGTAGTAAATATACTCGTCCTTATGCTGCTCAAGGATGGCCGACGTATCAAACCACACGCCTTCCGGCATCGCGTTTGCCGCTTTCTCAAGATAGAGCTCTTCATCATAGGGATCCGCGAAGGCCGGCAGCTTGTCCTTTAGGATATCGACCGCATTGGGGACGATCATGACACTTGTATGCTCCGCCCCGAAACGCTCACTCATGCTACCGGCAAATGAAGCCAGCGCCATGACGTTGTTATCGGCGCGGTCCGCCTCAAAAACACCGGTATGTTTTTCGATCAGGTAATCATCCTTTGCCAGATATACATCGTGGATATCTTTTTTCAGGATCGTCTTCTCCGCCTTCGTCTTGAGGGAGATCCACCAGTCACGCCACGGGAACTGGTCCGTCAGGTACTCTTCATATCCCTGCTCAAATTTGCCGGACAGGATATCCTCTCCCTTCACTTCCGGGAAGGAGGCCAGTGTCCTGTTTTCCGTCTCGGAAAAACTGCGTTTCGGGGTGATCAGCGAGATCACGCTCATCCCGAAGATCATCAGCAGAAAAAGCGTTATGACATTCCATGACTGTCGGTTGTTCATCAATACTTCTCCTTTTAGAAGCGGAAATACAGGAAGGGATTATAGCTTGCGTCCACAAGGTAAGCCAGTGACAGGACAAATACCGCGATATAAAACGCAAAGCGCAGCAGCACGCACAGCGCGTCGCTCTCCTTCACTTTATCCAGCAGCCTCCCCGCCGCTCTCATCGGAAGCGTGGTCGATCCGACGATCAGCACCGCGAACAGGACCGCATTCGTATACAGAAGATAAACGGTCCCTTTTCCGGCAAAGCCCGCTCCCATGCCGAACATCGCCTTAAGGTAGCCGATGGGCTCGGCAATATCGCTGGCTGAGAAAATAAACCAGCCGAACATGACGATGATCATACAGTAGATCCTTCTTGTCCAACCGGGAAGCTTTTTAAGAAGATCAGACAGAAACAGCTTCTCGATCATCAGCAGGATTCCGTAATACAGCCCCCAGATCAGGAAGTTCCAGTCTGCGCCGTGCCAGATCCCGGTCAGCAGCCAGACGATCATAAGATTCCTGATCAGAACAGCTGTCCCTCTCCGGTTTCCTCCCAGCGGGATATAGACGTATTCCCGAAACCAGGTTCCCAGGGATATATGCCAGCGGCGCCAGAATTCAGTGACGCTCTTAGATTCATAGGGATGGTCGAAATTCTCCAGGAAGCGGAACCCGAACATATGGCCCAGTCCGATGGCCATATCAGAATAAGCTGAAAAATCAAAATAGATCTGGAAGGTAAAGGCGGCGATACCGATCCACGCATTGACCATCGGTACGGACTGCCACGCCGTGCCTCTTATACCCTCCCATAAAGCGCCCGCACTGTTGGCCAGCAGGACCTTTTTCCCAAGGCCGATGATAAAGCGGTTGACGCCCTGCGCAAACTCCGCGGCCGTCTCCTGCCGGCTCCTGAGCTGTTCATCTATGGTCCGGTACTGGACGATCGGACCCGCAATCAGCTGCGGGAACATCGTCACGTATGCCCCGTAGGAGATGATGTTGCGCTGCACGCTGGCATCTCCCCGATAGACATCGATGATATAGGAGATCGTCTGGAAGGTGTAAAATGAAATACCGATCGGCAGCGCCAGCGCCAGCAGCTTTATGGGCCGGCCGCTGAGGGAACTGACGGTGCGCAGCACAAAATTGGCGTATTTAAAGAAAAAAAGCAGGGAAAGTGCCGCCGTGACCGATACGATCAAGCAGACCTTTGCCGTTCCCCTTCTTCCGAGCCTTAAAAAATGGTCGACTGCCAGGCCGCCGCTCCAGGTGATCAGGATGGAGACCAGCATCAGAAGAATATAAACGGGCTCTCCCCATGCATAAAAAATGATGCTGACAATAAAAAGAACCAGGTTCCGCAGGCGCCTGGGAAACACATAATATAAGACTAATACGATCGGCAGGAAGCGGAACAAAAACAGTAAACTGGAAAAAATCATTCTCAAAAACTCCGTTGTTCTTAAGTATTTACGCTTTACAAGAAAGTCTTTTCTGCTTTACAATCATGACGGATATTATATAATAGTTTAGTTGGATTAGCAATTCCGAAAAAGGAACTGAGGACAGATAATGGCAAACCGTAAAAGATATACCGGTACTACAGGCAGGAACCGGCCCGCCGGGAAAAATGCTTCGTCCGCAAGGTCTTCGCGCACCTCTTCCCGCAGGAAACGTTCGGCTGCCTCAGATGATATGATGGTCTTAAAGCTGCTCCTTCTGGTGGTGGCTGTTCTTGTGATCTTCGAAGGCAGGCTGATCTTCACTATGTTCACCCAGCAGAAGGGACCGGTCATCACGGCCGTCTCCGGAGGCGGGGACGACAAAGTACAGACAGCCTCCGTTGAAAAAACAGACGATACCGCTTCTGCGGATAACAATTCAGAAGAGAACGTTCCTGCGCAGGCCGAAGAAGCCGATGCCTCCCAGGACGCCGATGCTGATAATACCGATGCTTCCGGATCATCGGAGCGCGCCTCCTCAGGATCCGCACTGGCCGGCTTCTCCTCGCTCGACGCAGATGCCGCCGCTCAGGCTCAGTCATCTGATCCACAGACGACATCAGCCTCCTCCGACGGATCTTCCATCTACGATGAGAACGGCTACGTTATCTCCGAACATCTTGACAATGACTGCGTGGTCCCGATGCAGAGCGTCTCCGTGGATGATTCCTATTTCTCGGATGCCGTCTTTATCGGTGACTCGAGAATGGAAGGTTTCCGCTTTACGTCCGGCATCACACAGGGCGAATGGCTGACCAGCGTCGGCATGACCCTGACATCCATCTCCGACTCGAAGGTGGCCACCCCGGACGGAAACATCACAGTCTACCAGGGACTGAGCGGAAGGCAGTACTCCAAGATCTACCTGATGCTGGGCGCCAACGATCTGGGCTTCTGGCCCTGGGAAGAATTCCTTCCCACCACCCTGAGCGTACTTAAGCAGTTCCACGAACTGCAGCCGAACGCTCTGATCTATATCTGCAGCTGCATCTATGTGGAAGAATCCAAGGTCGTCACAGATTACGTCAACAACGCGAACGTGATCGAAGTCAACAAAGGCCTGCTCCAAGCGTGCGAAGAGCTGCCCTACTGCTGGTATGTCAATCTGAACGAAGTCCTCTCCAACGGATGGCAGTCGCTTATCCAGGATGCCTCTGAGGACGGTGTTCATCTCTATGAACACTACTCGAAGATCATGCTGTCGTATCTGAAGAACCATTACGTTTCAGATACCGCCGCGGGAAGCACCGCTTCCTCCTCATCAACGACTGAAAAAACGACTGAGGCCGGTGAAGATGCAGCCGCCTCTGACAGCGCCGCCTCCGATACGGCGGGCGCCTCCGGAACAGACACCGGTTCCGCTGCGGATGCAAATACCGATACAGCTGCGGATGCCGAAGCCGGCGCTGACGCCGCTGCCGATGCGCCGGAGCCTCCGCCGGATAACGTGAACGGAATCATCATCGTAAACTAATACAACAGAAAGGAAACGACTCTTATATGAAAAAAACAACATTATTTGTCTGCCTGATCACCGCTGCCGCCCTTCTTGCCGGCTGCGCCGGAAAGAAAAAGGACATCACGGTCGATGTCGAAGGACTTGCCTCCTCACTCGCTCAGGAGACAGTCACCTCCGGCTCCCTGACCAAAGCCGCCGCAGATCCCCAGACAGTCTATTTCTTTGATGAAAACTCCTACGACAGCGGAGTCACCTACCGCAGCGACGGATCCATCGCCTGCGAAGTCGCCGTGATCACCTGCAAAGACGCCTCCGGCACATCCGATGCAGAAAAGAAATTCAAAGAACACGTCGACTCCCAGATCGAACTTTACGAAAGCTACAATCCCGCAGAAGTAGAGAAACTCAAAAACGCCGTCATCAAGAGCGCTGGAAAATACTCCGTACTGTGCGTGTGCGATGATACAGGGAAGGCCGAGAGCCTTCTGAAGGAAGCAGGGTTCTGACAGGACTGCTACTCTGTTTTTTAGATTAAACAACCCAGGGCAAAATTAAGGATCTTAAGCAATTTGCCACTATTGAAAATGCTGCGCCGCCTATTAGACGCATTCTTCGCTAACTCGCGCTCCAAAGAGCGCTCAGACAAAGCTCCGAATGCGTCGCTAGGCTCGCATTTTCTGCAGCGGCGGCATATGCTTAAGATCCTTTAATTTTGCTCCATGTTATTTAAATCTCAATAACACGTAGCATCCTGTGTTTACACGCTGGCTGGCAAAAGGTGCTGTTCAGGAAATTAAAATGGTGCTGTGCAGAAAGCACAAAACGGTAGGCTGTCGGCTTGAGTTTGCAAGTTCTTTGCCCGTCCGGAATGGGACAACGCTTCTATCGTCCCTGGAGGACGGGCAGATAAGAACGCTGCAAACGAAACGAAGACAGCCGTGTTTTTGCTTCTGCACAGCACCTTGTTAATTCTTAATATAGTACGTTTTGTCACCCGCAGATCCGAATGATCGCATCCGCAAAGATCTTAGCGCTCATCACCATCACTTCTATATCCATATACTCGTCATCTCCGTGCATATGGGTATCCACTCCCTCGATCTCGCAGCCGAACGCAACACCGTGCTTTAGGTCATGGACATAGGTGCCTCCGCCGATGGCCAGCGGTTCCCCTTTTTCATGGAAGTACAGCTCATAGGATTCGAGAAGCTTCTTTACAAGATCGGAGTCGCCGGGTACGCAGTGGGCCGGGATCATCTCTCCCTCTTCCATCTTCATACCGATGGAAGCGAAGTCTTTTCTCATCACCTTCGTCAGGTTCTCATCGGTGGCGCACAGGGGAGCTCTTGAATCGAATTCTCCTCTGAGCACTCCGTCTTTCAGGTTCAGGATGCCCAGGTTCATGGTCAGCGCGCCGGAGGTCTCATCGCTCATGGCGACTCCAAGGGCTGTGCCTTCTGTGTCTCTGTGGGGATAAAGGCTGGCGATACCGCGAAGGAGGTTTACCGCCTTTGTCTCATCGAGCGGAAGATCGCTGATCAGCGTAAGAGCCGCCGTGATGGCGTTGATGCCGTGGCCGGGTGTGGAGGCATGGGCCGCCTGCCCTTTCACCTTTACGAGGACCTGGCCAGCCTCCTGTGAGCAGGTAAAGACGGCTTCCGTCTTCTCCTGTGCTTTCAATGCGGCTTCCTTCACCTCATCCAGGCCAAGGCCGGTGACGGTAAAGCAGGCATCCGCCGGGACAACGTTCACCTTCGATCCGGCCAGGAAGGAAGTGACATCCTTTTTACCGGGCTCGGCAGCGGCATCTGCCTCAAATGACTTGGAAAGCCTTGCTTTTTCAATATTTACCAGCGGATAGGAGGCATCGGGCGTGAAGGTGGCCGGTGCTTCCTCTTCTTTTGAATAGTAATATTCCAGATCGGAAGAACCGCATTCCTCGTCGGATCCGAAGATCAGGCGAAGGGATGATTTCAGTTCGATCCCCAGGTCCTTGATGGCCTTGACGGCGTAGAGCGCGGCCACTGCCGGGCCTTTATCATCGCAGGTTCCTCTCCCGTAGATCTTACCGTCCTTTACCAGCGCCTTAAAAGGCTCAGTGACCGTCCATGTGTCCGAGACGGGGACCACATCCAGGTGAGCCAGGATATCCAGTGCCTTCTCTCCTTTACCGAAATCGCCGGTCACGACATAGTTGTCATAATTGGTTACGCCAAGTCCTTCGCGCTCCATAAGGGCACTCATCGCCTCCAACGCTCTGGCCGGGCCTTCGCCGAACGGCTTGCCCGGAAGGGCTTCGCCCTTCGTCGAGTCGATGGCCACCAGGTCCGTCAGATCCCGGAGCATATTTTCTCTCTGGCTGTCGATATACTGATCGATCTTATCCTTAAACATATTTAAGCCTCCTGTATTCAGATAGCGCCCGTTTGATTTTTCCCGGGCACTGCATTAGTATAGCATAAGGAAACCGTTGTTGACCAGACACAGGAGAGGAACCCATGAAGAAAGAAGGCTACTACTCATCCGGACAGTTTGCCGCTCTCGCGGGCGTATCCGTCCGCACGATCCGCTTTTACGATAAGCTCGGCATTCTCAAGCCCTCACTTCTTACCGGGAACAATGCCCGTTTTTACACGGACAGCGACCTGGTGCGTCTGCAGCAGATCCTGCTTCTCAAATATCTGGGGTTCTCACTTGAGGAGATCCGGGAGCTGACAGTCGACGACCAGGATCCCGCCTATCTGCTCAACCAGCTCGATCTCCAGCAAAGACTCGTGGAGGACCGCATCGAGCAGATGCAGGTCGTAAGAAGCGCCATCAGCGATACGGCCGGCATGATCCGCGAAGGCGAGGGAGTCGACTGGTCAAAGCTTCTTGACCTGATCCATCTGACCGGCATGGAAAATGCGCTGGCTGTCCAGTACAAGACCGCCAGCAACCTCTCGGCCAGGATCCGGCTCCATGCCCTCTACTCCGTAAACAAGCAGGGCTGGTTCCCGTGGCTGTACTCCCTTGGCGCACTCAGGGAAGGCATGCGGGTGCTCGAGCTTGGCTGCGGCAGCGGTTCTTTGTGGATTGAGAATATGACTAAGATCCCCGCAAAGGTTAAGATCACCCTCTCCGATATCTCCGACGGGATGATCCGCGACGCGAGAAGGGGAATCTCCCTGGCGGACGAGCGCTTTGAATACAGCGTGTTCGACTGCAGCTCCATCCCGTTTCCGGATGAGACTTTTGATCTGGTATATGCCAACCATGTCCTGTTCTATGTTGACGATCCTTCAAAGGCCTGCCGGGAGGCTGCCCGGGTCCTGAAAAAAGGAGGCCGTTTTATCTGCAGCACCTACGGGCAGGATCACATGATCCAGATCAGCCGCCTTGTCAGCGAATTCGACCAGCGGATCGTCCTTTCAGCGAACCGCCTCTATGACCGGTTCGGCCTGGAAAATGGCCGGGATATTCTCTCGCCTCATTTCGGGACCGTTCAGCTCGAAAAATATGAGGACCGGCTGCTTGTGGACAGTGCCGGCCCTCTCATTGAATATATCATTTCATGCCATGGAAACCAGAACCAGTATATCCTGGACCGTTACAAAGAATTCCGCGCCTTTGTGCGCTCACGTACCGATAAAGGATTTGAGATCACCAAATCCGCCGGCGCTTTCATCGCCGTAAAGGACTAAGCGGCCGGAAAAAATCAGTCTTCCGGCTCATCGAGGCCGAGCCACACGTTCTCGACCCACTCTTCGTCCTCATTGTTGAGGATCGCCTCGAGGGAGAAGAAATCTTCTTCCTCATCCTGCCAGCCCTGGTCCCCCGCAAGCATCTGCCAGCGGCGGTTCCCGTCCGCATAATGCTCCAGCTTGTAGACGTCGGTCTCCACCACGATCTCCTTGCCGGAAAGTGAATAGGTCGTGAGCAGGACATAGATCACATCTTCCTGGACATACTGGAAGAAAGGCCCGTCGTAGACGATGTCCTCGCGCTCGATCAGTCCCGCGAACTCACTGAAGGAAAGCCTGTTAAGCCGGAATTTCTGGGGATCCCAGTAATGTTTCCTGGCAACTTTCCTGACAAAGTGTACGATATTTCCAAGAATATCCTTTTTGGTAGCCAGCCGCTCCGCAAATACCTGCTCATCCCAGTCCAGTCCCGGATTACTCATCGTAGCCTCCTTCCATGTCCGTCACCGCGTTGTTACCGGCTCATTATACCATAGAAAACCTGCCCCTCAAAAGGAAAAAAGTTGAAAAAACCGTAAATTGGTACTTGAAGGTGACGTAACGTCACCATTTATGATAAAATAACTGAAAGAAAAAGTATCTGCTGTCCGATGAATTCGAACAAGGAGGAAAACATAATGAAAGGTATCATTCTGGCAGGCGGATCCGGCACCCGGCTCTATCCGCTCACGATGGTCACATCCAAACAGCTTCTGCCGATCTATGATAAGCC
>DGTA01000065.1:0-12552 GCA_002394165.1 Lachnospiraceae bacterium UBA4348
ACGAACCCTGGCACTATCGCTATGTCGGTAAAGAAATGGCTCAGAAGATCACAGACAGCGGTCTGTGCCTGGAAGAATACCTGGAACAGAATCCGCAGTAAAAAACGTACATCTTCTTATTTCAGACTTCAGATTTTACGACTCCCCTGTTCTTCCAGCGGCCCTGCCGGTAGATGAAGAAGGTGATCACGGCGCCGATGAGCCAGTTGATCAGCAGGGAGACGAAGATCATGGCCTGCTCTCCCTGAGGCTTGGCGGCGGACTTTGTCAGCGCGACGAGTCCGTAGGCCAGCGGAACGCGCAGGGCGACGGAGGTCGCCAGGGAGATCCACATGGGCGTCACGGTATCGCCGGCGCCTCTCATGATGCCGCACAGGCACTGCGTCACTTCACAGGCGATATAGCCGGCCGCCAGGATCTGCATCATATGATAGCTCAAGTTGATCAATTCCTCGGTGTTTGTAAAGATACCCATCAGCGGCTTTCCGAAAACAAGGATCAGAACGGTGATGACGGTCGAGATCCCCATAGCTGTCAGCGTGCCCCGGCGCGCTCCCTCGACGACGCGGTCCATACGGTCCGCGCCTATATTTTGTCCGGCGTAGGTGGTCATGGCCGTTCCGAAGGAGAAGGCCGGCAGCATGACAAAACCGTCTATCCTCATGACGATGACGTTGGCTGCGATGAAGACCTCCCCGAAGCTGTTGGTCAGAGACTGTACGACGATCATGGACATGGAGAAGATCGCCTGGGTGATCCCGGAAGGAAGCCCCAGCCGGATAAGGGTGGAGGTATAGTGCCCGCGAGGATCGAGATATTTAAGCTTCAGATCGAACAGGTCCTTCATCCGGGCAAGCCTGAGCAGGCACAGGATGCCGGAGACGAACTGGGCGATGACGGTGGCCCAGGCCACGCCGGGAACGCCCATCCCGAATTTGGCGACGAAGACATAGTCCAGTATGATATTGAGGACCGTGGCGACCAGCAGATAGACCAGCGCGGAGAACGAATCGCCCAGTCCGCGCAGCACGCCGCTCATGATATTGTAGAAACCGCCTCCCATGATCCCGACAAAGATGATGGTCAGGTAGGACCGGCACCATCCGATGATCGATTCAGGCGTGTTGAGCAGCCGGAGAAGCGGCATCGCGATCAGCGGTCCGATCACCATGATCAGCAGGGAGGACAGGGCCGTGAGGATAATGCAGCTGCCGATGGAGCGGGACAGTCCCTCTCGGGAGCGGGCGCCGAAATACTGGGAGACCATGATGGTCGCGCCGGTGGAGACTCCGATGAACAGAACGATCATCAGGTTAACGATCGGTCCCGCGCTGCCCACGGCAGCCAAAGCGTTGTCTCCTACATATTTTCCGACAATGATGCTGTCGACCGTATTGTACAGCTGCTGGGCGATATTCCCGAGCAGCATGGGGATCGTAAACAGCAGGATCTGGCGCACCGGGTCGCCGGTGGTCATGTCAACAGGTCTGAACAGGTCTTTAAATGTCATATTTTACCTTTTCCTTTTTCGTCTGATTTGCACAAAGATTATAGCTGACATTTGGAACTACTACAACCTAAAAAACCTTGCATGCTAACATGTTAATTGTATAATAATAATATGAGAAAAAGCACAGAAATGACAGACATAAGGAAGTCGCACGTGGTAATAACTAACAGACATGAGGGCAGAGAGTACGATGAATACAAAATTTGATGTACTGATCATCGGCGGAGGTGTTGTAGGCAGTGCCATTGCCAGGGAGTTGAGCCGGTACAGGCTTAAGATCGGCGTCCTGGAGAAGAACCCGGATGTATGTCTTGAAACCAGCGGCCGGAATACCGGAGTCTGCCATGGCGGATTCGCTTATGATATCGGATCGCTGAAGGCCAGATTCTGTGTGGAAGGAAACCGCATGATGGGAGATCTGGCAAAAGAACTCGATTTTCCGTTTGAACGCTGCGGCAAGGTGCTGGTCGGAAACACTCCGGAGGAATATGACCGCCTTCTGGAGGTGATCGCCCAGGGAGAGGCCAACGGCGCATCCGGCATGCGGATGGTCGATGAGGAAGAGCTTCACCGCCTGGTTCCCGGCGTGGTGGGCAAGTTTGCCATGTTTTCCGAAAACAGCGGCATTCTCGATCCCTTCCTGATGACCATCGCCCTGGCGGAGAACGCGGTGCACAACGGGGCAGCCTATTTCCTGGAGCATGAGGTGACGGGCATTGAGCGGTCCGGTGAGGATTACCTGGTAACGACAGCCCGTGGAACTTTTCTGACCCGCTGGGTGATCAACAGTGCGGGGCTTAACTGCGGAGCCGTCTCGGACATGCTCGGACTTAAAGGGTACCGGATCGTTTACTCCAAGGATGACTATATCATCCTGGATCAGCGGCTGGGGAGGGACCTGCCTATGCCGATCTATACGGTTCCCTCCAACACGTACATGGGGATCCACGTATCCCTTACGACCGACGGGAACGTCCTGCTCGGCCCGACCGCGGAGGATACCGACAACAACCACTGGTACGGGGTCGAGGCAAAGAACCTCGAATACCTGGAAAGAGAGGCAAAGACCATCTGGCCGCACTTTACCAGGGGAGACTATATCCGTACTTACAGCGGCATTCTGCCTAAGTGGGCGGATGAGGACGGAAAGATCCAGGACTATAAGATCGAGATCAGGGACGATATCGCTCCCAGGGCCGTCAACCTGGTCGGGATCGAATCCCCCGGCCTGACGAGCGCTGTCCCGATCGCCCGGTATGTGATCGGGCTGATGCAGGAGAGAGAGAAATTTGAGGAGAATGAACGGTTCGATCCGATCCGCCGCGGGATCCGCCGCTTCGCGGACATGAGCGCCCAGGAGCAGGCTCAGGCCATCCGGGAGGATCCAGACTACGGCGAACTGGTCTGCCGGTGCCAGAAGGTCACCAGGGCAGAGCTGCTGCAGGCGGTGAGAAGTCCGCTGGGAGTCAGGACCGTGACCGGCGTCAAGTACAGGACCCGTGCGATGATGGGCAGATGCCAGGGCGGTTACTGCCAGATGAGGATCACCCGGATGCTGGAGGAAGAATTAGGAATTCCGGTCAAGGAGATCACATACGCAAGAGAAGGATCTCAGCTGTTTTTCGGAAAGGTGAGGGAGGATTAAATGCCGGTAGTCAAAGCCCCTGTGACGGAGAAAAAGAAAGTTGATGTACTCATCGTCGGCGGCGGCCCGGCCGGACTGGCGGCAGCGGTGAGACTGTATGACAAAGGGATCCGCAGTATCCTGATCGCCGAGAGGGAAGCACAGCTTGGCGGGATCCTGAGGCAATGCATCCATGACGGCTTCGGCCTGACCCGCTTCGGGGAGAGCCTGAGCGGACCGGAGTATGCCGCCCGCTTCATCGATGAGGTGAAGCAGCGGAACATTCCTTATATCACTATGGCGGCGGTGACACAGATCACGCCGGAAAAAGAAGTGACGATCGTGACCCGTGAGAGGCTGCTGATCGTGGAGGCCGGCGCCGTCGTCCTGGCGATGGGCTGCCGGGAGAGGACGAGAGGAGCCCTGGCCATTCCCGGAGAGCGGCCGGCCGGCGTGTTCACCGCAGGTGTGGCCCAGGCCTATATTAACCTTTACAACCGGATGCCGGCTCGGGAGGTCATTATCCTGGGGTCGGGAGATATCGGCATGATCATGGCCAGGAGGCTCACCCTGGAGGGCGCGCATGTCAAGGCAGTCTTTGAGGTCGCTCCCTATCCGAGCGGTCTTCCCAGGAATATCCAGCAGTGCCTGAACGATTACGGCATTCCGCTGTATCTGTCCCATACGGTGACGCAGATCCACGGCGAAAAGCGCCTGGAGGGCGTGACGGTCAGTGAGGTGGATGAGCATTTTACACCGATCCCGGGCACGGAGCAGTATTATGAATGTGATACGCTCATCCTGTCAGTGGGACTGATCCCGGAGAACGAACTCTCGCTCGACGCGGGCGTCGTGCTTGATCCCAGGACCAGAGGCGCGGTGGTGGATGAACATCTCATGACCGGATGCGACGGCATCTTTGCAGCCGGCAATGTCCTGCACGTACACGACCTGGTGGATTTCGTCTCCATGGAGGCGGAACGGCTTGCCGACGCGGCAGCGCGTTATCTTGAAGGAAGCCTGAAGGGACGGGGACAGCTGGAGATCGTCTGTTCCGACCCGGTCCATCACACGGTCCCGCAGCTGTTTGGGGCAGAAGAGCCGTTTGAGCTTTCGCTCCGCGTCAAACGCCCGCTGGAGAATGTGACGGTCTATGCCCGGCAGGGAGAGACCATCGTCGGAAAGAAAAAGATGCGCAGGGCACTTCCGGCTGAGATGATCACCCTGCAGGTGAAACCGGTCTCCCGGATGAAACTGGAGGTGAGTGCGGAATGAAGAAGGAATTTACCTGTATCGTATGTCCGAACGGATGCACGATCAGCGCAGAGTACGAAGAAAACTATGAGAACATGCGCCTGGAGGGCGCGCTGTGCAAACGCGGAGAAGCTTATGTGCGGCAGGAACTGACCGATCCGAGAAGGACTATCGCTTCCTCCGTTCTGGTAACCGGAGGAGAAAGCGACCTGGTGAGCGTACGGCTGACCGCGCCGATCCCCCTTGGCGGGATCCGCGAAGCGATGGATCAGATCAAGGCGCTGAAGGCGGAGGCGCCGGTGAAGGCCGGAGACGTCCTGATCAGAGGCATTTTAGGTACAGACAGTGATGTGATCGCGACCCGCACAGTGGAGAAGAACGGATGACCAACCTGATGACGAACCAGACAACATTTAACAAGATCCTGCCGCTGATCCTGGCGCTGCTGCTGATTTTTATCATCCCCATGCTGATGAGGCGGTACGGATGGGAGCCCGAGGACCTGATCAGGCTGCTGACGGGCAGGCTGAAAAAAGAGGGTTATGCTCCGGCCCGGAAAAGCGGGGAGAAAAAGGATCGCCGGGAACCCTACCAGTCGAACAGCCGGAGCGGGGACTTAAAGAGCCTCGTTTCCACGCTGCTGATCTTTGCCCGCCGCAACAGGCTGGGGCTGGTCTACCCGGGAACAGTGACCAGGGGATCCAAAACAGCTAACCTTCTGGCACTGCTGGTGACCAGGAATGAAGTGATCGGCTTTGACTGCTTCGGCTACGGCGGCACCGTTTCGGAGAAGAAGAACGGCAGCTGGAACCAGCATATGAACGGAAATGACCAGACCATTCCAAATCCGCTCACCGCCTGCAGGGAGCAGTATACGCTGGTGAGAGCGCTGATGGATGAAAACGGGATGGGGGATATTCCCCTGAGGATCCTGGCAGTCTTTACCGCCAGGGGCATGGAGGTGGTGACGGCCCATCCGGAGCAGGTGTTTGACACCGGGGGCCTTATCGCCCATCTTCGGGAGACCGTTGCGGATGAGGAAGAAAGGATCGAACCGGAGGAGATCTCAAGAAAATTGAACGAGCATGTCGTGCGTATCAGAAAGGGGTCAGAGCGCGGCAGATGAGCATCGGGAGGAGGCAGTCATGGAAGTAGGGATCGTAAGAAAAAACTCAGTGCAGGATGCGGTCTATCAGGTGCTGCGCGACGCCATCATGTCGCTGCGGCTGGAGCCCGGGACCGTGATGAGCACGCAGGAGATGGCAAACAAACTGAATGTGAGCCGGACTCCGGTGCGGGAAGCTTTCATACGGCTGCAGAAAGAAAACCTTGTTGATATCATCCCCCAGAAGGAGACGATCGTTTCCAGGATCGACCTGAAGCGCGTGCTCCAGGAGCGGTTCATCCGCGAAAGCCTGGAGCTGGCTGTGATCGATCCCTTCCTCGAAAAATGCGGGCCCGAGAATCTGGCCGTGATGAAGAGACTTGTCGAAAAGCAGAAAGAAGCCATGAAGGCCGGGGAAAGTGTGGAGCTGATCAACCAGGACAACCTGATGCACCGGGAGCTGTTTGTGGCAGCCGGTCAGGAACTGGCCTGGGACACTCTCCAGAGCGTGAACGGGCATGACTATCGTTTCCGTATCCTGTCGGTCCGGGTCGAGAATATCATGGGGGAGGCCATCCGGCAGCATGAGCGGATGATCTCGTGCATTGAAAACAGGGATCTTGAAGGCGCCAGGAAGGAACTGGCTCATCACCTGCGCAAGCTCAGATACGAGAAGGACAAGCTGACGGAGGTGTTTCCCGATTATTTCAGAAAAGAAGAGGATGGACTGATTATACAAGGGTTCTAAAGGAGAGTGAGAAATCCTTTAAGTAATTATGGATAAAATCGGCGGATGTTTTTGTGTCATATTGTCAGATTGACGAAGACCAACTGACATGTTAGCATGTAAGTGTACATTCGAAGTGGATGTAGTATGTTGTTATTCAATCAAAGGAGGAATTGAGTTATGACAAGAAAACTGATGACGGCAGCGGTCACCGCAGCCATGACACTGGCACTGGCAGTTTCCGCAAATGCTGCGGAGTTCACGCTTTCTCTGGGCCATATCAATGCCGAAAATGATTCCTGGCATGAAGGTGCTCTGGCATTCGAAGAGTACGTGGAAGAAAAATCCGAAGGCCGCATCGAGGTTGAGGTTTATCCGAACTCTCAGCTCGGTTCTGAAGTAGACATGCTGACATCCATCCTTATGCAGTCCGGCTGTGACATTACCTTCACAGGTGAGTCCATGCAGACCTACGAGCCGGATCTGGGCATGATCGGCATGCCGTACCTGATCCAGTCCGATGAGCATATGGAAGCCGTTCTGGAAGGCGAAGTCGGAAAGAAATTTGAAGCGCTGATGGAGAAAGCCGGCATGAAGGTCCTTGGCTACTATACCAGAGGCCCGCGTTACATCACCTCCAACAAGAAGATCGAGTCCGTGGCTGACTGCCAGAACCTGCTTATCCGTACCCCGCAGTCTCCCATGACCGTGGCCGCTTTCGAAGCGATCGGTGCCAAACCCACTCCGATGGCTCTGAACGAAGTTTTTACCTCTCTGCAGCAGGGCACCATCGAGGCTCAGGAGAATCCTTTTGCCATGATCCAGAACCAGAGCTTCTATGAAGTTCAGAAGTATCTCATCAAGACCGCTCACCTTCGTGCATGGGTCTACATCGCCATGGGCAAGGCCCAGTTCGATGCCCTTCCCGAGGATCTGCAGCAGGTCGTTATGGACGGCGGAAAACATGCTCAGGAAGTTGAGCACGCACTGTTCCTGGAGAATGAGGAAGCTTATGAAAAACAGCTTCAGGAAGAGGGTATGGAGTTTATCGATGTTGACCAGGCCGAGTTCGCTGAGGCGATGATCGCCGGCGTTCTTCCGATCCTGACCGACAGCCAGAAGGAACTCTATGAGGAGATCGAAGCAGCGAATCCCGCTGCCGAATAATCTGATATAAGATCAGGCGCAGGCCGGACGGAAACTTATACCGGGCAGGCGCACGGTCATCAGAAATTTGCGGAGCCAGCGGCGGTTAAAGCAGCCGTTGGCTCTTTTAGGAAAAGGAGATAACAATGAAGAAGGGATTTGACAAATTTGTGAAGGTCTACACGGAGATCCTGTGTGCTTTCGGATGCTTCTTTTACCTGGCCTTCTGCATCTGCGTGCTGATTCAGATCATCAGCCGCAACCTGCTTCCCTCCGCACCGTCCTGGACTGAGGAGGCAGCCCGTTATACCTTTATCTACATGGTCGCTTTCGGCTGCGGCGTGGCGATCCTGAAGGATGAATTCGTGTTTGTGGAATTTCTGAAAGATGCTCTGGAGGCGCGCGGCCTGCATAAAGTGAACAAGGCTATCCGCCTGCTGGTCACGGTGGCCATGCTGGTCCTGAGTATTTTCATTCTTGTAAAAGCGGTCCCGGGACTTGCTTTCATTAAATTCAGGATGGTCTCCACGGCCATGCAGCTTCCGATGCAGGTCGTCTATTTCTCCCAGGTCCTGATGTTCGGCTTTATGAGCATTTCTCTTGTCATGCGGATCATTCAGATGATCCGGGCCTGGAATGACAATTCCGACGAAGGTTCCGAATGGCAGAAGGAAGTGGACGAAGTGAAAAGGGAGGTGGGCTGATCCATGGTATCCGTATTATTTATCTCATTCGTCGTGTGTCTGGCCGTTGGTGTTCCGGTGGCCTTCAGCCTCGGCATTTCATCCTGCATTTATTTCATCGGAACAGGGATGCCCATCGTCCAGTTCGCCCAGCGCTTCTTCGCGGGCATGGACTCATTCACTTTGCTGTGTATTCCCGGCTTTACACTGGCCGGAAACCTGATGAACCAGGGCGGCATCTCCGACAAGCTGCTTGAGTTTGCCGATGCGCTGGTTGGTCACTTGAGCGGCGGCCTGGCTTATGCCAACATCCTGGCCTCCATGGTCTTTGCGGGCATTTCCGGAACGGCTCTTGCCGATACCGTTGCCCTCGGCGGCATCGAGATCCCGATGATGGTCAACCAGGGCTATGATGTTCCGTTCTCCGTGGCGGTCACGGCAGCCAGCTCCTGCATGGGCCCGATCATTCCGCCCTCTGTGCCGATGATCATCGCGGCCACCATGACCGGACTTTCCGTATCCAAAATGTTCATGGCCGGTATCTTTCCGGGCATCCTGATGGGCGGCGGAATGTGCCTGGTCTGCTATATCGAGGCAAAACAGAAGCACTATCCCAAGCGTGACCGCATGCTCTCCTTCAAGGAGATCCTGCATGCCGGAAAGGAAGCCATCTGGGCCATCATCATGACGGCCATCATCCTGTTCGGCATCATGGGCGGCGTCATGACACCGACCGAAGCCTCCATCGTCTGCGTGGCTTATGGTACGATCGTCAGCTTCTTCATTTATAAGAAGCTCACCATCAAATCCTTCTATGCCTGCTTAAAACAGACGCTTTCGAGCGCGGCGGCCATCATGGGCCTGGTTGCGTTTGCGAATGTATTCGCCTACATCCTGACCAAGGAGCGCATCCCGAACATGATCGCGGACGCGATGCTGCGCCTGACGACCAATAAATTCCTCATCCTGCTGCTGATCAACCTGTTCCTGATCTTCGTAGGCATGTTCATGGAGACCATCGCCGCGCTGCTGATCCTGTTCCCGGTACTGCTGCAGGTAGCACAGTCCGTCAACGTGGATCCGATCCAGTTCGGCCTGATCGTGGTCATGAACCTGGTGCTCGGCCTGTGCACACCGCCCGTGGGCGTGTGCCTGTTCGCGGCGACAGCCATCGGAGGCAACAAGCTTTCGGAGAATGTCAAAGCGCTGGTGCCTTTCCTGATCTCCAACTTTACCGTCCTGGCGCTTGTCACCTATGTGCCTGCCGTCTCGGTCGGCGTTATGAGGCTGTTTACAGGGGGCTGATCAGGGCCTCTCTGATCACTTCATAAAGCCCGGAGTAATGCAAAAAGAAAGGACATATTTTTCAAATGGCTAAAATTAAGGGAATTCAGATCGTAAAACCTGAGCAGCTGCAGATCATCGAGATGGAAAAGCCCCAGATCGATGAAAAGAATAATGTACTGGTCAAAATGAAAGCCGCCGGCATCTGCGGTTCCGATGTAGGTATCTACCACGGGACGAATGCGGCCGCCACCTATCCGAGAGTCATCGGTCACGAGATGGTGGGTGAAGTGGTGGAGACCGGCCCCGGCGCCACAAAGGTCAAGGTCGGCGACAGGGTCATCATCGACCAGGTGACCGCCTGCGGCCACTGCTATGCCTGCCGCATCGGGCGTCCCAATGTCTGCCAGCACCTGGCAGTGCGCGGCGTCCACATCGATGGCGGATTCCGCGAATATATCGCAGTCCCGGACAAGGACTGCTATCTGCTGCCGGACAACCTGCGTTATGAGGACGCGGTCCTGATCGAGCCGACGACCATCGCCATCCAGGCCTGCTCAAGGGCTCAGATCAAGGAGGATGACGAGGTCCTGATCATGGGCATGGGCGCTCTTGGTTCACGCATGCTCAGCATCGCAAAGCTCTCCGGGGCGAAGATCATCGTCGCAGATATCGTGGATGAGAAGCTGGAGGAGGCACTTGCCGCCGGCGCTCATCATGCCATCAACCTGCTTAAGGAGAACATCGACGAGAAGATCAAGGAATATACAACAGATGCCTACGGTCCCACACTTTCCATCGACTGCGCCTGCACGAAGGATTCTCTGGGGACCCTCATCCGGATCGCCGGCAATGCCAGCCGCGTGATCACCATGGGCTTCTCCGTGACGCCCACCGAGGTGACCAATTTCGGGATCACTTCCAAGGAACTGGATATCCGCGGCTCCAGACTGCAGAATCGGAAGTTCCAGGAAGCCATTGATCTGGTGAAGGCAGGGAAGGTCGACCTCGACCACAAGATCTCCCATACCTTCCATTTCCTCGATGCCCAGAAGGCATTCGATTTTAATGAAACAAGAGACCCGTCGATCCGCAAGATCGTACTGACCTTTGATGACTGAGAAATGACAGCCACCGGAAAGGGGGAATATTATTTATGGAAATGACAATGCGCTGGTACGGTTCGAAATATGATACCGTCACACTGCAGCAGATCAGGCAGGTACCCGGAGTGACCGGCGTTATCTCCACCCTTTATGACACGACGCCGGGCGAAGTCTGGCAGCCGGAGGCGATCAGAGCGCTGAAAAAAGAGATCGAGGATGCCGGGCTTAACCTTTCCGGCATTGAGAGCGTCAACGTCTGCGATTCCATCAAGGTCGCCGACAAAGACAGAGACCTCTATATCGACAATTATATCAAGACGCTGGAGAACCTGGGCAAAGAAGACATCCATATGGTCTGCTACAACTTTATGCCCGTGTTCGACTGGACCAGGACCGAGCTGGCCAGGGTCAGGGCGGACGGATCCACCGTGCTTGCCTACAACCAGAAAGCGATCGACGCCATCGATCCCAATGACCTGGCAGCATCTATGGATAAGATGTCCGGCGGAACGGTCCTTCCCGGCTGGGAGCCGGAGCGCATGGCAAAGGTCCAGGAGCTGTTCGAGATGTACAAGGACACGGACGGGGAGAAGCTGTTCGAGAACCTTGTCTACTTCCTGAAAGCCATCATGCCGGTCTGCAACAAGTATGACATCAAGATGGCCATTCATCCCGATGATCCGGCCTGGAGCGTGTTCGGGCTGACCCGCATCATCAACTCCGAGGAGAATATCCTGCGCCTGATGAAGGCCGTGGATGACGTCCACAACGGCGTCACCTTCTGTTCCGGCTCCTACGGGACCAATCTGGAGAACGATCTCCCGCACATGATCCGTGTGCTGGAGGGCCGCATCCACTTTGCCCATGTCAGGAACCTGCATTTTAACGATACTTCAAGAGAAAACTATGATTTCGAGGAAGCCTGCCATATTTCCGCGGACGGCAATTTCGACATGTACGAGATCGTCAGGGCTCTCTATGAGACCGGGTTTGACGGACCCATCCGTCCTGACCACGGCCGCATGATCTGGGGCGAGAAGGCAATGCCCGGCTACGGCCTGTATGACCGTGCGCTCGGCGCCACCTATATCCAGGGACTGTGGGAAGCCATCGAGAAAAATGCTAAGAGAGGCTGAAAAGGAGTAGGAAATGAAGCTTTCATTAGAAGGATTGAAGGACAGACAGGCCTGGGAAGCTGCCGGGGTGAAGCTTCCGGCATATGATATCGAAAAAACGGTGCTGGAAACGAAAAAAGCTCCTGTCTGGGTGCATTTCGGGATCGGCAACATTTTCCGCATTTTCATCGGCGGGATAGCCGACAGGCTGATCGAAGAGGGAGAGACGGACAAGGGCATCACCTGCGTCGAGACCTTTGACTTCGATGTGGTCGACAAGATCTATGATCCCTATGACAACCTGGTGCTTGGCGTGACCCTCAAAAGTGACGGAAATACCGAAAAGCAGGTGATCGGCTCACTCTGTGAGGCGATCAAGGCCAGGACGGGAGATGAGGAGACATGGCGCCGCCTGCGTGAGATCTTCATCGATCCCGGCCTGCAGATGTGCTCCTTTACGATCACGGAGAAGGGCTATGCCCTCAGGGGATCCGACGGGAACCTGTTCCCGTTCGTAAAGGCCGATCTGGAAGCGGGGCCGGCTGATGAAGACAAGGCACCGGCGTACAACAGTGCCATGTCGATCGTGGCAGCGCTTTTGTACGAGCGTTTTAAAGCCGGTGAGTATCCGATGGCGGTCGTGTCCATGGATAACTGCTCGCACAACGGCGAGAAGCTGATGTCTTCCATTGTCGGTGTGGCGCAGGCCTGGGCGGATGAAGGAAAAGTGCCCGCTGAGTTTGTGGCTTATCTCAATGACGAGAAAAAGATCGCGTTCCCGTGGTCCATGATCGACAAGATCACGCCGCGGCCCGCTCCGTCCGTACAGGCGGAACTCGAGAAGCTGGGCATTGAGGAGATGGCTCCGGTGATCACCTCGAAGAAGACCTACATCGCTCCCTTCGTCAACGCGGAGGGCCCGCAGTACCTGGTCATCGAGGATAAGTTCCCGAACGGACGTCCGGCACTGGAGAAGGCCGGCGTCTACATGACCGACC
>DGTA01000065.1:12627-24380 GCA_002394165.1 Lachnospiraceae bacterium UBA4348
ATGAAGGTCACCACCTGCCTCAACCCGCTGCACACCGCGCTGGCTGTGTACGGCTGCGTGCTGGGCTACGACCTGATCGCGGACGAGATGAAGGATCCGCAGCTGAAGGAGCTTGTCCACCGGATCGGCCCGGTGGAGGGCATGCCGGTGGTCACGGACCCGGGCATCCTTTCCCCGCAGGCATTCGTGGATGAGGTCATCAACGTGCGTATCCCGAACCCGTTCATGCCCGATACCCCGCAGCGCATCGCTACGGATACTTCCCAGAAGGTCGGCATCCGCTACGGTGAGACGATCAAGTCCTATGTGAAACGTGACGGATCGGCCGCTGCCCTCGAGGCGATCCCTCTGGCCCTGGCCGGATGGCTTCGCTACCTGATTGGGGTGGATGACGAAGGAAAAGCCTTTGAGCGCTCCTCTGATCCGATGCTCGATGAGCTGACGAAGGAACTGGAAGGACTTAAGCTGGGAGACGGTCCCGAGGCGGTCCATGCGAAGGTCGAAAAGGTGCTGCGCAATGCAAATATCTTCGGAAGCGACCTTTATGAAGCCGGCATCGGCGGCAAGATCGAGAAATATCTTGTGGAGGAACTGGCCGGTCCGGGCGCTGTGCGCGCGACGCTGGTGAAATATCTCGGATAAAAATAGAAAGATCCTTTTTCCTGAAAGCCCGCGGCAGGCTGTTTTCTGACAGCCCGGTACCGCGGGCTTTTCTTTTCCGGCTTGACTCATTGAGCGTTCTTTTATATCTTTAAAGACACGACATCTTGTAGTCCGAATAGGAGACATTCATGAAAAAACTGTTGGATTTTGTGACGGATAAAGTCATCCTTCTGGCTGACCTTGTCAGATTGCAGATCAGGAAGATGGAAAAGAAAATGTACGGGCTGGGCCTGCCTGCGCCGTTTGGGGGACTGGTCCTGCTGACGGGGATCTGCGCCGCGGCGGCAGGGGTCGTCATGCTGGCCGTGCCGGGGCCCGGGATGGTCACAATCGCCTTCGGCATCGCACTGGTCAGGATCGGGTACAATATCCTGACCGGAAAAACAAAACAGAAAGAATTATAACGTATGAGCAGTAAGAAACAGGGCATTTTTCCAAACTCGATCAGGCTGATCTTCTTTTTTCTGAAAGGAAGCATCGGCCTTTTCGCACTTAGCATGATCTTCGCCGCACTCACCTCCTTCCTGGATATGATGCTTCCCCGGGTGATCAGTTTTACCGTGGACAGCATCATCGGAGAGAAGGCCCCCGGGATCGCCGGCAGGGCCGGGAAATGGCTGGCACAGGGGGGACTGGCGCTCCTGAAAGAAAAACCGTGGCTGATCGCGCTGATCGTCTGCGCCCTGGCGCTGGCCGGCGGTATCTTCCGCTATCTGTCCAGATGCCTCAACGAGGCGGGAGCCCAGCGCTTTATCAAACAGATGAGAGACAGGCTCTATGAGAAGATCGAGCATCTTCCCTACGCCTGGCACGGAGAGAACAGTACCGGCGACATCATCCAGCGCTGTACCTCCGACGTGGAGACGGTCAAGGACTTTGTCTCGGAACAGCTTACCTCGCTGGTGCGTGTGGTGGTGCTGATCATCCTGGCAGTCAGCTTCATGTCCGGGATCAGCCTTAAGATGACGGTCATCGCTTCCATTTTCATCCCGGTCGTCATCGGCTACTCCCTGTTCTTTTATACCCGGATCGGGCCGGCTTTCGAGAAAGCGGACGTGGAAGAGGGCATCCTCTCCGCGATGGCCCAGGAAAACCTGACGGGTGTGAGAGTCGTGCGCGCTTTCGGGCGGGAGGCATACGAACGGCAGCGTTTTGAGACGCAGAACCGCAATTATACGGGCTACTGGGTGCATCTTTTCAGGATCATGTCAGCCAACTGGGTCACCGGGGATGTGATGACCGGCCTGCAGTACCTGCTGGTCAATGTCATCGGAGCCGTTTTCTGCGTGCGCGGAGACATTACGGCCGGACAGATGATCGCCTTTGTCTCCTACAATGCCATGCTGACCTGGCCGGTCCGTTCCCTGGGGAGAGTGATCTCCGAGATGAGCAAGGCCGGGATCTCGCTCGAGAGGCTGCGCTATATCATGAATACGGACGAGGAGACGGATCCCGAAAACGTGAGCGAACCTCCCATGGACAGGGATATCTGTTTTGAAAACGTTTCCTTCTCCTACAGCGGCGCAGCCGCGGAGGCTCTGCATGACGTGTCGATGACCATCAAAGCCGGCTCCACCGTGGGTATTCTCGGAACGACAGGGTCAGGCAAATCCACTCTCATGTATCTTCTGGAGAAGCTCTACCCGCTGGAGGAGGGCCGGATCACCATCGGCGGGGAGGATATCCGGTCCATCAGCACCCCCTACCTGCGCTCCCGCATAGGGATGGTCCTTCAGGAACCGTACCTGTTCTCCCGCTCCCTGGCGGAGAATATTTCTGTGGCGGCGCCGGGAGCCGGTATGGACAGAGTCCGGCGGGCTTCGAGCACGGCGGATCTGATCGAGACGGTGGACCGCTTCGGGGCCGGCTTTGACACCTTTGTGGGCGAGCGCGGCGTAACGCTCTCCGGCGGACAGAAGCAGCGCACGGCGATCGCTCAGATGCTCATCCGGGAATGCCCGATCATGATTTTTGACGATTCGCTCTCCGCGGTGGACGCCGAGACGGATGCCCGCATCCGCAGGGCGCTGGAGAGGGAGACCGGGAACGCAACGGTCATCCTCATCGCCCACAGGATCACCACCCTGATGCACGCGGACCGGATCTTCCTGATGGAGCAGGGACGCATCATCGAGAGCGGCACCCATCAGCAGCTGATCGCGCAGAACGGTGTTTACCGGAAGATCTATGATCTCCAGAGTGCGGGAAAGGAGGGGCAGGAATGAACCAGAAACAGGAAAAGACTGTCATTCTTCCGCTTTTCGGGCTGCCCAGGCTTATCCCCTATCTGAGGCCTTACCGCAAAAAGATGGTGCGGATGGTGATCTGCGCACTGCTGGTAAGCCTGATCGATGCGCTGTATCCGCTCTTTAACCGCTATATCCTGAACCACCATGTAGCCCTTGGAACGCTGGAGGGCCTCCCCCTCCTGATCGCGCTCTACATCGGCGTGCTGGCGGTGCAGTCCGTGATGAACTATGTGAGCCTCGTGGATTCGGGCAGCATGGAAGTGACCATGAACCATGACCTGCGAAACGCCGCATTTGCCCACCTGCAGACTCTGTCCTTTTCTTATTTTAACCAGAACAGTGTCGGCTATATCCATGCCCGGGTCATGAGCGACACCGGCAAGATCGGAATGGCGGTCTCCTGGCGGATGATGGACTGCATCTGGAACGGATCCTATCTGCTTTTTGCGATCATTGTCATGCTGATCGTCCAGTGGCGGCTCGGCGTGCTGATCATCGCGCTGATGGCGGCTGCGGCTGTGATCATCTCCCTGTTCCAGCCGGTGCTGGTTAAACTCAATCACCGGGTGAGGGAGCTCAACTCGGTGATCACCGGGGACCTCAACGAGGGGATCATCGGCGCCAGGTCCATCAAGCTTCTGAATATTGAGGACCGGATGCAGCGCGAGTTTGAGGCGGACACGGAAAAGATGCGCTCCGAATCGGTGCGCACCGTGCGCTGGTCCGCCATGCTTCTGTCCCTGGTGACCATGATGTCCTCCTTTGCGCTGGCGCTTGTGCTCTGGCGCGGCGGGGCCCTGACCAGAGAAGGGATCATCCGGATCGGGACACTGTCAGTGTTTTTGTCCTATGCGGTGGGCATGATCGAGCCGCTGCAGTTCATCATCCAGAACATCGCGGCCTTCATCAGCATCCAGGTCAACATCGAGCGTTTTACCAGGCTGATCGAGGAACCCTCCGATGTCTCTGACACGCCTGAGGTGATCGAAAGGTACGGGGACAGCTTTGCCCCGAAATATGAAAACTGGGAGCCGATACGGGGCGATATCGAGTTTAAGGACGTCTCCTTCCGCTATCCCGACGGGGATGAGTATGTGATGGAGCATTTCAGCCTGAAGGTGCCCCATGGCATGAACATCGCCATCGTCGGCGAGACCGGCGCCGGAAAATCCACGCTGATCAACCTGGTATGCCGTTTCTACGAACCGACCGAGGGTGAGATCCTGATCGACGGACGGAATGTCCGCGAGCGGTCCCAGCTGTGGCTGCACAGCAGCCTGGGCTACGTGCTGCAGACACCGCACCTGTTCTCCGGTACCGTCCGCGAGAACTTAAAGTACGGGCGGCCCGGGGCGACTGATGAGGAGATCATCCGCGCGCTTCGGATGGTATCCGCTGCCGGCGTCGTGGCAAGACTCGGGGAGGGGGCGGATCCTTCAAAAACCTGGTCGGCGCAGGATGAGGTGACCGACGCGGAGATCATCAAAGGCCTTGACGGCGTCGTCGGAGAGGGCGGAAGCCAGCTCTCCACCGGTGAGAAACAGCTGATCTCCTTCGCGCGGGCGCTGCTGGCCGACCCGAAGCTTCTGATCCTCGACGAGGCAACGTCCTCTATCGATACGCTGACCGAAAAGGCCATCCAGAATGCCATCAAAGTGGTGACCCGGGGAAGGACATCCTTTGTGGTCGCCCACCGTCTGTCCACCATCGTGGACGCGGACCTGATCCTGGTCGTGCAGGACGGCAGGATCATCGAGCAGGGGACCCACCGCCAGCTTCTGGAGGAGCGGGGATACTATTACAGTCTGTACACACGGCAGTATGAGGAGATCTGAGGGAAAACTATACAAAACCGGAGGTCGAATTTCAGCAGTTTTCCACCTTGCATCCTAGTATACAAGATGTATAATGAGTTTAAGGATCAAAGAACGGAACAGCAGCAGATCATCGATTTCATCAGATCAGGATCACCTGAGGGAGGATTACTATGAGCAGTATTTTTGAACAGTTCAAGAAGATCGGCATTATCCCCGTTGTCGTGCTGGATGATGCAAAAGACGCGAAGGCGCTGGGCGAGGCTCTCTGCGAGGGCGGACTTCCCTGCGCGGAGGTTACGTTCAGGACAGCGGCCGCTGAGGAAGCGATCCGCATTATGAGCAGCGAATACCCGGATATGCTGGTCGGAGCCGGCACCGTGCTGACCACCGAGCAGGTCGACCGTGCTGTCGCGGCCGGCGCGAAATTCATCGTCAGCCCGGGACTCAACCCGAAGGTCGTAAAATACTGCCAGGAAAAGGGCATTCCCATCACTCCCGGTATTCAGACCCCGACCGAGATCGAGGCTGCACTTGAGCTTGGCCTGAATACGGTCAAATTCTTCCCGGCAGAGCCGGCTGGCGGCCTGAAGATGATCAAGGCGATCGCGGCTCCCTACGTGGATGTGACGTTCATGCCCACCGGCGGGATCAGCGCATCCAATGTCCGTGAGTATCTGGGTTATAACCGGATCGTTGCCTGCGGCGGAAGCTGGATGGTCAAGAAAGACCTGATCGCTGCCGGAGAATTCGGAAAGATCAAAGAGATGGTTCGTGAAGCGGCTGATATCGTGAAGGAGATCCGCGGCTGAGCCGGAACAGGAGCGGGAGGCTTTCCTCCGCAGAAAGGAAAAGATATGGATCTTAATGTCAAAAGCGCGGCCGAGTGCCGTTATGATGCAGTCAGTCTCGGTGAAGTCATGCTCCGTCTCGATCCCGGTGAAGGCAGGATCAGGACAGCCCGTTCTTTCCGCGCCTGGGAGGGCGGCGGAGAGTACAACGTGGTCAGGGGCCTTCGCAGATGCTTCGGCATGCGCAGCGCCGTGCTCACTGCTTTCGCCGACAACGAGGTCGGCAAGCTGATGGAGGACTTCATCCTCCAGGGCGGCGTGGACACCTCGTTCATCAAATGGATGAAGACGGACGGCATGGGCAGGATCTGCCGCAACGGCCTGAACTTCACAGAGCGCGGCTTCGGCATCCGCGGCGCCATCGGCTGCTCCGACAGAGCCAATACCGCCATCTCCAAAGCAAAACCGGAAGACTTTGACCTGGAATACCTGTTCGGCGAGCTGGGTGTCCGCTGGCTGCATACCGGCGGTATCTACGCCGCTTTGTCCGAGCAGTCCTGCCAGACTGTCATCGAAGTCATCAAGACCGCGAAGAAATACGGAACGGTGGTATCCTATGACCTCAACTACCGTCCCTCCATGTGGAGCGCGATCGGCGGCAAGGAAAAGGCTCAGGAAGTCAATAAAGAGATCGCCAGGTATGTCGATGTCATGATCGGAAACGAAGAAGACTTCACGGCCTGCCTCGGCTTCGAGGTGGAGGGCAACGATGAGAACCTCAAGGAGCTGAATCTGGACGGCTACCGCAAGATGATCAATACGGCCGCACAGACCTACCCCAACTTCAAGGTGGTCGCAACCACGCTGCGCACGGTCAGGACAGCAACAGTCAACGACTGGAGCGCACTGTGCTGGGCGGACGGTGAGATCTACAAGGCCAGCGACTACAAGGGCCTGGAGATCCTTGACCGCGTCGGCGGCGGCGATTCCTTCGCCTCCGGACTGGTGTATGGCCTGATGACCACCGGTGATCCGGAGAAGGCCGTCAACTACGGCGCTGCCCACGGTGCACTGGCGATGACCACGCCGGGCGATACCACCATGGCCAGCTGCAGTGAGGTGGAGGCCATCATGAGCGGAGCCGGGGCGCGCGTTAAGAGATAATTCTGACAGGGGACACTCCTCAGAATAGAGATTGGGTTACAACATAAAAGAAATTCAAAGGATCTTCAGCTATTTGCCGCATTTGAAAATGCTGCGCCGCCTATCTGACGCATTCTTCGCTAACTCGCACACTGACGTGTGCTCAGACAGAGCTCCGAATGCGTCGCTATGCTCGCATTTTCTGCAGCGGCTGCATAGGCTGAAGATCCTTTTTGAATTTCTTTTATGTTGCTATCCCGTGTCTTTACCTGAAGAGTACCTCCTGTACATCCGCAGCTGACACAGAACCGTCATAGAAGAACATCTCGGCGTTCTTGCCGTACACCTCCCGATTAACGTATTTTGGCAGTTTACGGTTAATTCAAAAGATCTTAAGCATACGAAGCCGCTGCAGAAAATGCGAGCCTAGCGGATGCTTTCGGAGTTTGTCTGAGCACACGTAAGTGTGCGAGTTGCGGAGAAAGCATCCTAATAGGCGGCGCAGCATTTTCAAGAGCGGCAAGTCCGCTTAAGATCTTCGAATTAACCGTAAACTGCCGTTATAAGTTTTCGGGGGAGTGTCCCCTGTTATTTGATCATGGACAACGCCCCGTAGATCACGGAGTCATCCCCCAGCTCGGCTGTCTTGAGCTTGACGGTCGGCCGGATGGACGGCATGCAGTATTTGTCTACTTCTTTGAGGATCTTCTTGAGAAAGATGTCGCCGACGGCTTCGATCACACCGCCGCCGTAGATGACCACGTCCGGGCTGATCGTGTTGATCATGTTGCCGGTGGCAACGGCCAGGTAATGGCAGGCACGGTCTACTGCTTCAACGGTGACTTCATCGTTTGCAGCGAGTGCCTTCTTCAGGGCTTTGCTCTTGAACACGCCGTTCTCGATGTTTTCGGCGAGCATGGTCTCGCGGCCTCTTGAGGCCTGCTGCAGGATATAGGCGGACATGCCCTTCTTGCTGGAGAAGGCCTCCAGGCAGCCTCTCTGGCCGCAGTTGCACAGCGGGCCTTCCGGATCGAGGATCATATGGCCGTATTCAGCTGCCTTGAATTCGTTGCCGGTGAAAAGCTTTCCGTTCAGGATCAGGCCGCCGCCCATGCCGGTGCCCACAAAGAAGCCGACCACGTTCTTAAAGCCCCGCGCGGCTCCGTACTTGTACTCACCCAGAACGCCGACATTCACGTCGTTTCCGATCATGAAAGGAACGCCGAATTTCTTTTCGATGGGGGTTTTAATATCGTAATTTCGCCAGGGCAGATTCGGGGAAAACAAAACAACGCCTTTTCCCGAGTCGACTACGCCGGGAGCGCCGACGCCGATCGCACGAACGTCTTTTTTGTTGATGCCGGATTCGTTGATCATCTCTTCTACGACACTGATGATCACTTTCTCGACGCTGTCGGAGTTGTCGCCGCCTTCTTTCGTCTTCTTCTTGAGCCGGTAGATGATCTTGTCGTTTTTATCGAAGATCGCACCGAGGACCTTAGTGCCGCCAATGTCCAGGCAGATGTTGTAGAAATCGGCCATACCGTTCCTCCTTTTTCAGAAAATAAAAGCCCGAAGTATCTGTTTCATAAGAATATTTTACCGTTCGTTAAGGAAAAAATCAACACGCACAGGTGCGGTGTGATGTATAATCAGTTCATACACCGGGAAGACAATGAATCTGTGGAAGGATAAGGACAGAAGTGGAGGATGACAAAATGAAAAATCTGAAAAGACACCTGACAACAGCAGCGCTCGTGTCAGGACTCGCAGTTCTGGCAGCGGGAGCTTCGGCCGTACAGGCAAAGGAATATACCGCCGGACCGATGACCATCACCGTGCCGGATGAGATCGACGAGCTGTGTAACATTACCGTCGAGGATGATGAAATCGAGATCTGCGACAAGAAAGCGGGGGAAGCCGGATGGGGCGGCTATGTGGAAGCGTTCATGCTCTTTAAAGATCCCTCTGAATATGTTATTATGCCTGATTTCAAGCATCTGGGTGTGATCACTCTCGATGACGGAACGGTATGGAACGTGGTAGTGAATTATCCGACAGATGTGGAGTATGATCCGCGAATCGAAGACAGTACCTACCACCAGGTCAGCGAAGCCATGGACGAGGTCGAGAAAAGTGTCACCTGCACGGAAGGAGGGGCATTCACCCCGTCTGACGAAATGGATACGACTTCGGTATATGACCCCGTTCTGGAAAAAATCATTGCGGCGATCAATGACCGGACCGACAGGGACAAGCTGATCGAGATGGACTTTTCTGATGTTTACGCGTACACTTATGACCTGGAGGGCGATCCCCTCGACAAACTCGGATATGCCTTCACGGATATGGACGCGGACGGCTATAAGGAGCTGATTCTGGGAAGCCTGGAAGATCCTTCCGTATATGATATGTATATCAATGTGAGCGGAGAACCGTACCATCTTCTTACCAGCGGAGAACGCAGTATGTACAGCCTGTGCGGAAGAGGGGAAAAACCCGATATTATCCGTCTTTCCGCTTCCGGAAGTGCCTTTAACAGCGAGATGTCTTTCTATATTCTCTGCGCCCCCCGGATGTTCCTGCAGACCAGGTTCATCTACGACGCTTCTGAAGATCCCGACGCACCGTGGTTCGTCGGCTATTGGGATGATGATAAAGAGCCGCTTTCCGAGGAAGACTGGAATGAGCGCCTTGACCGGTTCAATCAGCCGATCACACCCGATTATACCCCGCTTTCCGGGTTCGGAAAATAAAAAAAGAAACCGGAGAGGACGGCAGATCCGGATAATAAGAAAGCTTCGCGTGAGGAGATCTTAAACATCTTCTTAACGCGAAGCTTTTTTATTTTGGTTGACTTAAACGGTCCATAGTGGGAAAATAAACAAATGCTGAAAAAATAACTGCTCAAAGGAGGCAACTGCCATGTGGCTGTTTCTTTTCCTTCTCTGGATCATTTTAAACGGCAGGATCACGTTGGAACTGGTGATCTTCGGGGTGATCATCGCCTCGGCTGTTACGCTGTTCGCCTGCAGGGTGATCGGGTACGCGCCGGGGACTGACCTGAGAGTTCTCAGGAACCTGCCGGTTTTTATACTGTATGCGCTTAATCTGCTCTGGCAGATCATCTGTTCTTCGGCGACCATGGCCGGTATGGTCTTTTCGGCAGAGGAGCCCGATCCGGTGATCGTGGAGTTTCACTCCGGACTTGAGACGCAGCTCCAGAATGTGCTCCTGGCCAACTCGATCACCCTGACCCCGGGGACGCTCACCATTTTTCAGGAGGGAGATCACTTTGTGATCCACTGTCTGAAAGAGGAGTTCGGCGAAGGGATGGATTCATCGACGTTTGTAAAGCTCCTGAAGATGATCAGGTAAACAAGGATAATATAAGGAAATAAGACGATGAGTGTTGAAAATGCTTACCATATTCTTTTTTTGGGCGCGCTGGTCTGGTTCATCATCCTGATTCTGATCATGCTGATTCGGGCTATTTACGGCCCCAGGGTCACGGACCGCATCATGTCCATCAATATGATCGGGACGATGGTGATCAGCTGTATCTGTATTCTGGCTTTTGCTCTTGACGAGAGCTATCTGCTCGACGTGGCGCTGCTCTATGCCATGATCAGTTTCGTTGCTGTGCTGATCCTGGGGGCTACCTATATCCCCAAGGTGCGCACGAGGGAGAAATTCGTCAGCGAAATGAGCCGGAAAGACTGTTCCAAAGAAGATAAAACGGGAAAGGACGGTGACGGGCAATGATCGGAGAATGGATCCGGTTCGGCATCAGCTGCATCTGCATGATCAGCGCGATGATCTGCTTTACGGCAGCGGTGCTCGGCGCCAACCGTTTCGGCTTTATCATGAACCGGCTGCATGCGGCCGGTATCGGCGACACTTTAGGACTGTTCCTGACGGCGCTCTCACTTATCCTGGGGACCGGGTTCGGGCTTCCCCAGGTCAAGATGTGCCTGATCATCGTGTTTATGTGGTTCACATCGCCGGTCTCATCACATTTCCTGATACAGATCGAGTATTTCACCAATCCTGAGCTGTATCGGCATGTGAAGCGCCCGATGGGTGAAGAGGCGGACATGGAGGAGATGAAATGACGATTTCTACAGTGATAAGGATCCTGCTGCTGCTTCTTCTGGTCATCTGTGCGATCGCGGTCAATATAAACCAGAACCTGCTGCAGGCGGTGATCATTTTCATGTCATACAGCTCGATCATGTGCATCGTATGGATCCTGCTCGAATCGCCGGACCTTGCCATCACGGAAGCAGCCGTCGGCGCCGGTATCAGCGGCACGCTGTTTTTGATGACACTGAAAAAGATCCGCGCGGAGGACGCCGGTGAGACGGAGGAGACAATGGGAAAAACCTCCGGAGAAGATAACAAAGGCAATCAGCAGGGAGGCGGTCTGTCATGAACCTGAAAGAATGGACGAGGCGGTTTTACAGATGGCTCGACGGAGACTACGACGTGATGGAGCACATCATGGACGGCAGCCGCGAACCGGATGAGTCCCACGAGGAGGACAAGACGGACCTCAGTGATGATCACAGCCGCGTGTCCGGAAGTGAATATTCCCGTGCGATGATCGAGGCGGAGCGCAAAGGCTTCTACCTGGTCTACAACGCCGTCGCTGTGATCAGCTGCATGGCCCTGATCGGCGTGCTTCTTTTTACGGTGGCCAATCTGCCCAGGTACGGGCAGGAAAACCCGAGAGCGGTCGAGGTTTCCCACCGTTACATAGAGAAAGGACTGGAGGAGACGGGCGCTGTCAATGTCGTGGCGGGCATGATCCTGGATTACAGGGCTTTTGACACCCTCGGCGAATCCCATGTTCTTTTCACGGCGCTGATCTGCGTGATGATCCTGCTCCTCAAGGACAGGAAAAATATGGACTCACGGTATGAAGACTACTACCTGATCAGCCGGGATACCTATTTCGATGTCTCAAAGGACTCGGTCATGCAGAAGACGGGACTTGTCATCCTGCCGTGTATCTTTGTCTTCGGAATCTATATTCTGCTCAACGGACAGATCTCGCCGGGCGGAGGCTTTTCGGGAGGCGCCGTGATGGG
>DGTA01000003.1:0-2193 GCA_002394165.1 Lachnospiraceae bacterium UBA4348
TACAACCGCGATATCGAGATCTTCCCGGTGCTTTCCTCCATATTCGAAGCGATCTACGGGGAGAGCATCTACAAGTCCCCCACTGATATGGGCGTCAATATGGCCGGAAACTGCATCATCGATGATGAGGTATGCAAAGAAGCTTCCCGTATGGAGATCATCCGCCGCTACTATGACGCGACGAACAGAGTGGTCCTCGAGGAGGGACAGGAGAGCGAAGTCTATAAGATCGAGCTTCTGATGAAGCAGGCAAAGATCAGCCCCGCGGACAGGAAGGTCGCAGTGGCGGCTCAGGAGCGTGCCCAGAAACTGCAGGTACCCTGTGCGGCGATCGAGCTCACGGACGGTACGGTGATCACATCCAAGACCTCCGAGCTTCTCGGCGCTTCCGCAGCGCTGCTGATCAATGCCCTTAAATACCTGGCCGGAGTGGATCATGATTACCGCCTGATCAAGCCCGAGGCGATCGTCCCCATACAGGACCTGAAGGTACGCTTCCTGGGCGGACGCAACCCGCGCCTGCACACGGATGAGGTGCTGATCGCACTCACTTTTGCCGGGCTGACGGATCTGCAGGCAAAGCTTTCGCTCGAACAGCTTCCTAAGCTGAAAGGATGCCAGGTCCATACCAGCGTAATGCTCTCCGATGTCGATATCAATATCTTCCGGAGGATCGGGATCGAACTGACAAGTGAACCGGTGCTGACCCAGAAACGGTTCCGTAAATGATCGGGAACAGAAATGAATCAGGTAGATTTTGAAAATGGTTCCATCACCTCGAATATTCTGCAGACTGCGCTGCCAATGATGGCAGCGCAGATTCTTAATCTGCTCTACAGCATCGTTGACAGGATCTATATAGGAAGGATCCCCGGGGAGGGAACGACGGCCCTCGGATCGGTCGGACTGTGCTTTCCGGTGATCATTATGATCACCGCCTTCACCAACCTCTACGGAAGCGGGGGATCGGCTCTGTGCGCGATGGAGAGGGGAAGAGGGGATACCCGGAAGGCTCAGGCGGTCATGAATACAGCCGCCTTTATGCTTTTTATCACAGGCATTATCCTGATGTGCGCCGGCGAGCTTTTCGCGCCGCAGATCCTGGATGCCTTCGGCGCGTCTCCCGATAATATCGGGGCCGCCCTGGAATATATGAGGATCTATCTGCTCGGGACCGTGTTCACGATGGCGGCCGGCGGGCTCAATCCCTATATCAATGCGCAGGGATTCCCCCTGGTGGGCATGATGACCGTCCTGATCGGCGCTCTGGCCAACATTATCATCGATCCCATCCTTATCTTCAGATTCTCGATGGGCGTTAAGGGGGCGGCGGTTGCCACCGTCTTTTCGCAGATGCTCTCGGCGGTCTTTGCGGTCTGTTTCCTGAGGAGCCGCCGGGCAGAGCTGAAGATCGAGTTTATGAGTCCACGGAGTTTTATGGGCAGGCTGAAGACTGCCGGAGAGATCATCTCCCTGGGAACAGCTTCCTTCGTGATGCAGTTTACCAATTCCCTGGTACAGATCTGCTGCAACAGCACGCTTTCTTTCTTCGGGGGATCGGTCTATGTCTCCGTAATGACACTGATCTCCTCCATCCGCCAGATCATTGACACACCCATCATGTCGCTGAGTGAAGGCGCTTCACCTGTGCTGAGCTACAATTACGGCGCGCGTAAAGGGGAACGGGTCATATCGACGATCAAGATCCTTACGGCCCTTGGGATCTGCTATACCTTCTTTATGTGGCTGCTGCTTCGGCTCTTCCCTCATGTGTTTATCGGGATCTTCAGCAGCGACAGGGAGATAGTGGCAGACGCCGCCGGGGCGATGAACATCTATTTTGCCGCCTTTGTTTTCCAGTCGCTCCAGTACTGCGCCCAGACCGTCTTCAAGGCGCTTGGCAAGAAGAAACGGGCTATTTTCTTCTCCCTGCTGCGTAAAGCCTTCCTGGTGGTCCCGCTCACGTTCCTGTTCCCTTATGTATTTCATATGGGCACGAACGGCGTTTTCCTCGCGGAGCCCGTCTCGAACGTGATCGGGGGCGGGGCAAGCTTTATCACTATGCTCCTCACCCTCATCCCGGAACTTAAAAATATGGAGTCTGCAAATTACGGTTGATTTTTCGCAAAGGGCGTGGTATGATATCAACCGTCGGTACGAAAACCGGAACGGGGTATGGCGTAGCTTGGTAGC
>DGTA01000003.1:2279-11730 GCA_002394165.1 Lachnospiraceae bacterium UBA4348
CAGGTTCAAATCCTGTTGCCCCGATGGAAAGCTCAGTGAAAACTGAGCTTTTTTATTTTACCGAGATGAGGATGACCATGAAGCTGACAACACTGTGTTATCTGCAGCGGGATGATGAGATCCTGATGCTTTACAGAAATAAAAAGAAAGAGGATGCCAACGAAGGAAAATGGATCGGCATCGGAGGACGCATTGAAGAAGGAGAGGCGCCGGATGAGTGCATGATCCGTGAGGTGAGAGAGGAGACCGCCCTTGAGGTTTGCTCTTACGAATTCCTGGGTGTCATCACCTTTGTATCCGACCGCTGGGAGGATGAATATATGTTCCTTTACAGAGTGGTATCCTTTGCCGGAGAGATGACCAGGGACTGCCCGGAGGGGACTTTGAAGTGGATCCGCAAAGAGGAGGTAATGCAGCTTCCGCTCTGGGAGGGGGACCGGTATTTCCTTTCAGACCTGATCTCCGGGAAAAAGGATATCCGCATGAAACTGATCTATGAGGGAGAAAAACTGGTAAAGGCGGTCCGTTTCGGAACGGCCGGGGAGGAACAGCCATGATGAATGCCGGGAAATATCGCAGACTGTATTATATGCCGCCGGAGCCCTCCATGGACTGGACAAAGAAGGATCATATCGAGCGCGTACCAATCTGGTGCAGCGTTGACTTAAGAGACGGGAACCAGGCCCTGCCGGTGCCGATGCCCCTTGAAAAAAAGCTTGCCTTTTTTGAACTCCTTGTAAAGATCGGTTTCAAGGAGATCGAGATCGGATTCCCAGCTGCCTCTGAGACGGAGTACCGTTTTGTGAGGACACTGATCGAGAACAAAATGATCCCGGAGGATGTGACGGTGCAGATCCTGACCCAGGCGCGCGATCATATCATCAGAAAGACCTTTGAGGCGATGGACGGGCTTGAGAATGCCATCGTCCATGTTTTCAATCCGATATCCGCGGCCCAGCGGGAGCAGGTCTTTAAAATGACAAGGGATGAGATCAGGCAGGTGGCCGTGGACGGAGCCGGACTGGTAAAGGATCTGGCTGCGGGTTCCGGCTGTGCCTGCCGTTTTGAGTACAGTCCGGAGAGCTTTACGGGCACCGAGCCGGAGTTCGCACTGGAGGTGTGCAATGCCGTGCTCGATGTATGGAAGCCGGATGATCCGAAAAGAAAAGCGGTCATCAACCTGCCCAGCACAGTGGAGCTGTCCATGCCCCATGTGTACGCCTCCCAGATCGAATACATCAGCAAGAGGCTGAAGTACAGGGAATTTGTTGATGTTTCGCTTCATCCCCACAATGACAGGGGATGCGCCGTGTCCGATGCAGAACTGGGACTGCTGGCCGGAGCGGACAGGGTGGAAGGGACCCTGTTCGGGAACGGCGAGCGGACCGGAAACGTGGATATCATCACGCTCGCGCTTAACCTCTATATGCACGGTATCGATCCGGGGCTGTGCCTGGAGGACATGCCGGAGATCACGGATAAATATGAGGAGATGACCGGTATGAGAGTGGATGAACGCAGTCCCTATACCGGGGAGCTGGTGTTCGCTGCTTTCTCGGGCTCTCACCAGGATGCCATCGCCAAGGGGATCCGGCACTGGAAGGAAGCAGGCGACGGGACATGGTCCGTTCCCTATCTGACTATCGATCCCTCCGACATCGGAAGAAGCTACGACGCGGATGTCATCCGGATCAATTCCCAGTCGGGAAAAGGCGGGGTCAGTTTTATCCTGGAACAGAATTACGGGCTTCGCCTTCCTGTCAGGATGAGAGAGATGTTCGGGTACGCCGTCAAAGCCGAATCGGACAGTGACGGCAAGGAACTGAGTCCGGAAGAGATCTGGGGCGTCTTTAAAAAATGCTTTATGGACAGCCATTCCCCCTACGACATCAGTGAGGTCCATTTCAGGCAGCATAACGGGATCGTGGCCGAGGTGTCTACCATCCGGGACGGAAGGCGCACGGTGGTGCTGGCCGCTGGAAACGGGCGCCTCAATGCTGTGAGCAATGCGCTGCGTAAATTCTGCCGCCTGGACTATGAGGTGGTGACCTATGAGGAGCATGCGCTCGAACAGAGCTCGAGTTCGAAAGCGGTCGCCTACGTGGGGATCCGGGATCCGAAGACCAGGAAGCAGTACTGGGGGGCCGGAATTCATGAAGATATCATCCGCGCCTCCATCAATGCGCTTCTCACCGCCGTGAACCATATGGCGGAGGGGATCTCATGGCAATGATTACAAAAAAATGACGCTTAATGCTACATTTGTTACAAAAATGTTAAATAATTGTTGACTTTATATCGATAACCTTCTATAATTACATCAAAGACCGGACAGTGTCCGGTATGACCGGATGATTATTACGGGAGGTTGATCGGAATGAAGACAGTCAGACCCGGGATCAGCATCCTGAGTCTTGCACTGGCGATCGTTTTCTTTGCAGCTGTGACGGAGACAGGTTCCATGTCCTTCGGGCAGCATCTTCATATGTACGCCAACAGTTCCACGCTCCAGCCGGCACTGTCCAATGCACAGTCGGGGCTTCGGGGCGTCATGAACGGGATGGAGAAACTCAAAGAGTACGATGCCGCCGCGCAGACCAGGAAAATGCTTCTGCCCGGAGAAGAAAATATAGCCGGGGTTGGGGCCGTCAACAGGAATATGCATGACCGCTCCGTGATCAGCAGCTATGCTTCGGGAGCGGCAGAGATTGGATATGACGCGCTGCTGCAGATCCAGAAGAATCAGCTGCCCTACGATGAATACTACACGCTGCTGCAGATCGTGGAAGCGGAGGCGACGGGCGGCGACCTGGCGAGCAAGATGATGATCGCCAATGTTGTCCTTAACCGGGTGAAGGATCCGCGTTTCCCGGATACGATCAGTGAGGTCGTCTGGCAGAATGAGGGCGGGAGCGCCCAATTTTCCCCGACCGCTGACGGAAGGATCTACTCCTGCAGCATCACGTCCTCCACGGTGGAGGCAGTCAGGCGGGCGCTCGACGGGGAGAATAATGCTGAAAATGCTCTGTTCTTCGTCGCCAGGTCCTCAGCCGATGCTCATAACGTAAAATGGTTCGATTCGAGCCTTGTGAAGCTGTTTGAGTATGGCGGCCACGAATTTTACTGTTTCAGGGAAGATTGAACAAAACAATAAAATGTCAAAAAGAGTTTGCACAT
This sequence comes from Lachnospiraceae bacterium UBA4348, assembly GCA_002394165.1. GTDB lineage: Bacteria > Bacillota > Clostridia > Lachnospirales > Lachnospiraceae > Merdiplasma. Next base: position 5,457 of record DGTA01000003.1, read on the forward strand.
GCAGACTCTTTTTGTTATCGTAGAGACGAAAAAATGAAATGAAAGAGGTGATCCGTCATGGAGATCAGATATACGAGCACCAGAGACTCAAATGTTCATGTCAATGCTTCCGAAGCGATCCTGGCGGGACTTGCGCCGGACGGCGGACTGTTTGTACCGGAGCAGATCCCGAAGCTGGATGCCGCTCTTGAAGAACTGGCCGGAATGAACTATATACAGACGGCAAAGATGGTCATGTCAAAGTTCTTTACGGACTTTACGGAGAGTGAGCTGGATCACTGCATCCGCAGCGCCTATGATTCAAAGTTTGATGATCCGCAGATCGCTCCGCTGAAAAAAGCCGGCGATGCCTGGTACCTGGAACTTTTCCACGGGCCGACCATTGCCTTCAAGGACATGGCTCTTTCGATCCTTCCGCATCTGATGACGACCGCGGCCGCCAAGAACGGCGAGAAGAGGAAGATCGTGATCCTGACAGCGACATCGGGAGACACCGGAAAAGCGGCCCTGGCCGGTTTCGCAGACGTGCCGGGAACCGCCATCATCGTTTTTTATCCGAAAAACGGAGTGAGTCCCATCCAGGAAAAGCAGATGGTGACACAGACAGGGGACAATACCTGTGTGGTCGGGATCCGGGGAAATTTCGACGATGCCCAGAGCGCCGTCAAAAAGCTGTTTACGGATCCTTCACTCGAAAGGCTGCTTTCCGATAACGGCTATCGTTTTTCCTCGGCCAATTCCATCAATATCGGACGGCTGGTCCCGCAGATCGTTTACTATGTATACGCCTACGGAAAGATGGTGAAAGAGGGAGCCGTTCAGTGCGGCGGTCCGGTCAATTTCATTGTGCCTACAGGCAATTTCGGAAACATACTGGCGGCTTACTATGCATTCCGGATGGGGATCCCGGTCGGAAAGCTTGTCTGCGCTTCTAATAAGAATAAAGTGCTCTATGACTTTTTCCGCACGGGGATCTATGACCGTAACAGGGAGTTTTATGTGACCAGCTCCCCATCCATGGATATCCTGATCTCCAGCAATCTGGAGAGGCTTTTATGGTACCTGAGCGGATGCGACAGTGAGGCCGTATCCGGACTGATGAAGCAGCTTTCCGCTTCGGGCAGGTATGAGATCAGCGATGATATGAGAGGACGACTCGGTCTATTCTTCGGCGGGTATGCCGATCCGGAGGATACGGAGAATAAAATGAGGAGCCTGTTTAAAGAGAACGGCTATCTGATCGATCCCCACACGGCGGTGGCTTCCTACGTTCTCGATACATACAGGAAGGAGACGGATGACAAGGCGCCTGCCGTCATCGCATCGACGGCCAGCCCCTTTAAATTTACGCAGTCTGCAGCACGGGCTCTGGAACTGGAAGGATCGGATGACTTTGAACTGGCAGACAGGATCAGCTCGGTGACCGGCGTTGCCGTTCCGGCAGCGGTCGAGAGCATCAGAACGGCGCCGGTAAGGCACCGCAGCGTCGTGGATGCGGACCAGATGGAAAAAGCTGTGACAGATTTTCTCGGGATCGGGAGATAAAGGAGGAAGAAATGTCCGGAACAAATATGACATCCCTGATGGACATCATCATCATCGCGGCAGGCGTCTACCTGCTTTACGGATGGTTCCAGCTGAAATTTGAAAACTATATAACGCCGGGGATCATGATCCCCAAGGACCTGGATCAGTCCAAGTGCAAGGACCTGGAGGGCTTTAAAAGCTACATGGGCCTTCGCACCCTGATCACGGGACTGTGCTCTGTCGTTTCAGGCCTTCTGGGGATCATTTCCGCCTATGTTGTCAAGATCAACCCGGTCATTTACTGGGTGATGTATTTTGTATTCTTTGCCGTACTGATCTGGTACATGGTCGCCTCCAAAAAGGCGCAGAAGAACTTCTTCTGAGGGATCAGCGTTTTCCCAGCGGTACATAAGTCTCATCGGAGCAGATGCTTACATAGGCAGGGCGGATGATCTTGCCGTGGTTCGTAAGCTCCTCGATCCGGTGAGCGCTCCAGCCGACGGATCTTGCGATCGCGAAGAGCGGAGTGTAGAGCTCTGTCGGCAGGGACAGCATGTGATAGACAAAGCCGCTGTAAAAGTCCACATTGGCGCTGACGCCTTTATAGATCCTCGCATTCCGGGAGATGATCTGCGGTGCGAGTTTCTCAACCAGGCAGTAGAGGTCATATTCATCCCGCATTCCCTTCTCACGGGAGAGACTTGCGGCATACGATTTGAGCAGGACCGCCCTTGGATCGGAAAGAGAATAGACGGCGTGGCCCATCCCGTAGATCAGCCCGGAATGATCGAATGCGTTCCGGGAAAGGAGCTGCTGGAGAAAAGAAGCCACTTCGTCTTCATCCTTCCAGTCCCGGACGGTCTTTTTCAGTTCATCCATCATGCCGACCACCTTGATGTTGGCGCCGCCGTGCCGCGGCCCTTTAAGGGAACCGAGGGAAGCTGCGAATACCGAATAGGTGTCGGAGCCGGATGAGGAGACCACATGGGTGGTGAAGCTTGAATTGTTTCCGCCGCCGTGTTCCATGTGAAGCACCAGGCACAGATCGAGCAGTTTGGCTTCAAGGGGAGAGAACTGTCCGTCCTTTCTCAGAATATGGAGCAGGTTTTCCGAGAAGGACAGATCCTGTTTCGGATTGTTGATATAGAGGCTTTTTCCAAGATAATAATGCTGATAGATATGATAGCCGTACACACTGATGAGCGGCATCATGCTGATCAGCTGGAGACACTGCCTCATGACATTCGGGATGGAGATATCGTCAGCCTGGTCGTCGAAGGAGTAGAGCGTGAGCACGGACCTGGCCAGGACGTTCATGATGTCGGAGCTTGGCGCGTTCATGATGATGTCCCGGACAAAATGAGAAGGAAGCTGACGCTGGTAATTCCTGAGCATCTGGGCAAACTGGTCCAGCTGCTCAGGACCTGGCAGAGAGCCGGCTAGAAGAAGATAGGTGATCTCCTCGAAACCGAAGCGGTCTTCGCCGGTAAATCCGTCTACCAGATCGTTTATGTTGAACCCGCGGTAAAAGAGTTCTCCCTCGCAGGGGATATCCTCACCGTTTTCACCTCTTTTTTTACCGTTAACGCGGGAAATGTCGGTCAGGCCGGCCACGACTCCCTTGCCGTTGATGTCGCGCAGTCCTTTTTTTACGTCATAGGCAGAATACAGGTCAGGCGGGATCGTTCCCACCATTTCGCTCTTTTTAGCCAGCGCCAGAAGCTCCGGCGTGATTTCTGCATAATACTGATCTCTCAAAGCAATACCTCTTGATCTGTCGGATCTCTTTCCTGAAAATATTCTATAATATAATCCGATTCGCCAAAAAAAGCAAATAAAATGCGCATTGTAAAAAGAAAACGCATGTTATATAATAAAGCAAGCGATAACATCCCTGGGGTGTGCGACAATCCTCTTATTTTGAACCTACATTTTCGTTTATGGGACTTTAAGATCGTTTCCGAACATGTCAGGCCCCCTTTGTCAGGGGAAGACAGAAGCGGCAGCTGCGAAGACCCACCTGGCTCTGCTAGGACGTCAAAATTGAGGAAACGGCACTTTGGGGTTTTTTTCATCGCCGGACGGACATAAGGGGATACAGGCGGTAAGCTTACATGGGGAGAAAAGGAAACAGGCCGGGAAGATCTGCCGGCAGGAAACTGAAAAGAGCCGACCTGATGCATCTGGTGCGGAGATTCATGAAGAAGATGTCAGCCGACAAGGTGGGAGTTTATTCCGCCCAGGCTTCCTTCTATCTGATCATGGGTTTTCCCCCGATGCTTCTTATGATGTTTACTTTTCTGCGCTATACGCCGTTCTCCGAGAAAATGGTCCTGGACATGCTCGGCAGCCTTCTCAATGAAGATATGATGGAGATGGTCACTTCCGTGGTCAGCAATATCTATCAGGGATCGCTTGCCTCCTTCTCATTTGCCCTGTTATCCGTGATCTGGATGGCGGGCGGCGGCATGATGGGCCTTACGAACGGCCTTAACAGCATCCATTCCGTTTATGAAAACCGTAATTATTTCGTCCTGAGGTTTCGGTCCTCCCTGTACGCGATCATCCTGGTGATCGCCTTTATCCTGGCCTTCGGCGTGATGGTCCTGGGCATGCGCTTCCAGAACCAGCTCTCGGACATCCTTCCGTTCTTCTCGATCGGCAAGCTCTCGAATTTCCTTCTGATCTTCCTGGCGATGCTGATGCTGGCGGCATTGTTTACTTTCCTGTATGTGTCGCTGCCGAACAAGAAGATGAATGTGGGGATCCAGGTCTACGGAGCTTTGTTTACGACCATCTGCTGGTCCGGCTTCTCCTTCTTCTTTTCGATCTATCTGTCGGCAGCTCAATATCTGTCTCTTCTGTACGGAGGCCTGATCACGCTGATGATGGCCCTTTTGTGGCTGTATTTTTCGATCTACCTGTTCTTCTTCGGCGCGGAGGTGAGCGCTTACCTCGAAAACCCGGATGAGTTCCCGTTCTGATACGGCCGGAAGGAGGGGCCCGCGCGGCAAGGTCCACTTGACATAAGAAGGAAATGTGTTAAACTTGTGTGCAGTGGTTTTTTTGCCGTGAAAGGCCAAAAAGATGAAGGCCAGGATGGTGCACAGCAATTCGTCCCTTGTCTTATGGCAGGGGATTTTTTTATGGGAGGTTGACACATGAACAATAAGCTTCAGGAACTTCAGGGGCGAATCATGGCTCAGCTTGAAGAGGCACAGACTCTTGACAGGCTTAATGAGGTGCGTGTTCAGGTCCTTGGAAAAAAAGGTGAACTGACGGCCATGCTCAAAGGCATGAAGGATCTTTCCCCCGAGGAAAGACCCACCTTCGGACAGATGGTCAATGAGGTGAGGGCCAGGATCGAGGAGCAGCTCGAGACCGCGAAGAAGAGACTGGAAGAAAAGGAACTGACGGCCCGGCTCTCCAGGGAAGTGATCGATGTAACGCTGCCCGCAAAAAAGGAAAGGATCGGCCACCTTCATCCGAACCGCATCGCCCAGGAAGAAGTGGAGCGTATTTTTATCGGTATGGGATATGAGGTCGTGGAAGGACCGGAGATCGAGTATGACCGGTATAATTTTGAACTGCTGAATATTCCGGCCAATCACCCGGCCAAAGACGAGCAGGATACATTCTATATCAACAAGGATATCGTCCTGAGGACGCAGACCTCCCCCGTGCAGGCCAGGATCATGGAAAAAGGAAAGCTTCCCATCCGGATCATCTCTCCGGGACGCGTTTTCCGCTCCGATGAAGTGGATGCGACCCATTCTCCTTCCTTCCATCAGATCGAAGGGCTGGTGATCGATGAAAACATCACCTTCTCGGATCTTAAGGGGACCCTTGCCCAGTTTGCCAGGGATCTGTTCGGTGAGGAGACGAAGACCAAATTCCGCCCTCATCATTTCCCGTTCACAGAACCTTCCGCCGAGATGGATGTCTCCTGCTTCAAGTGCGGGGGTAAGGGATGCCGTTTCTGCAAGGGCAGCGGCTGGATCGAGATCCTCGGCTGCGGAATGGTCCATCCCCACGTGCTCGAGATGTGCGGGATCGACCAGGAGCGCTACACCGGATTTGCCTTCGGCCTCGGCCTTGAGAGGATTGCCCTGCTGAAATATGAGATCGATGACATGCGTCTGCTCTATGAGAACGATGATCGTTTCCTGAGACAGTTCTGACGGGAGGTAACAGATGAATACGACTTTATCATGGATTAAAGCTTATGTGCCCGATCTTGACGTGACGGCTCAGGAATATACGGATGCCATGACCCTTACCGGAACCAAGGTGGAGAATTTCACCAGAGCCGATGAGGATCTGGACAGGATCGTGATCGGACAGATCCTGGAGATCAGCGCCCATCCCGATGCGGACAAGCTGATCGTGTGCCAGGTGGATATCGGAGGAGAGACGGTCCAGATCGTGACCGGCGCCCCCAATGTTCATGTCGGGGACAAGGTCCCGGTAGTGCTCGACGGCGGAAAAGTAGCCGGTTCCCATGACGGGGCCATGACGCCGGGCGGGATCACCATAAAGGCCGGAAAGCTTCGCGGCGTGGAATCGATGGGCATGATGTGCTCCATCGAAGAACTGGGCTCATCTAAAGAGATGTATCCGGAAGCGCCGGACAACGGGATCTATATTTTCCCGGAGGACGCCAAAGTGGGCGAAGACGCCGTTCATGCCCTGGGCCTGGACGATGTGAATTTTGAGTACGAGATCACGTCCAACCGCGTGGACTGCT
>DGTA01000013.1:0-899 GCA_002394165.1 Lachnospiraceae bacterium UBA4348
TGGGACAACGGCGAAGGCAACCTTCTCAAAGCGCTGATCCTCTATGTGGATCAGGACAAGACCCGTTCTCCGGAGGAGAAACACCTCTCGGCCGTATACCGGATGCTGACCCAAAACACCGAAAAGCAGCTGACGACGATCTTTGAGCGCCTGCCCCTCAATCATTCGGCCCGCGCGCCGTATAATCTGTTCGCCCAGTCCAGCGACACGGTGAAATCCGGCATCATACTGGGTCTGGGCACAAGATTGCAAGTATTACAGAACGAGGCCGTAGAGCGGATCACAAGTCAGTCTGACATTGACCTGACGGACCCCGCCCGGAAGAAATGCGCCTACTTTGTGGTGCTCAGCGACCAGGAGACAAGCATGGCTTTCCTGTCGTCCCTGTTTTTCACCTTCATGTTCATCAAGCTGACCCGTTACGCGGACGCGCAGCCCGACGGCCGCTGCGACGTGCCTGTCAATCTGATCCTGGATGAGTTCAACAACATCGGCAAGATCGGCGGCGCTGCGGATGGATCGGACTTTGCCCGCTCCCTCAGCGTGGTGCGTTCCAGGGACATCAGGGTCATGCTGGCCATTCAAAGTCTCGGTCAGCTGCAGAACCGCTACCCCAATAACCTCTGGGCCGAGATCGTCGGCAACTGCGATATTCAGCTCATGCTCGGCTGTACGGACGATGTGACAGCCGAGCATTTCTCTGCCCGCAGCGGTGACATGAGCGTACTCATCAATTCCACCATGACCGTGCGGCAGACCATCGCGGTGGCCCAGCTCATTCCCCAATACCGGCAGACTGAGGGGCAGGGAAAAAGGCGGCTGCTCACCCCGGATGAGGTGCTGCGCATGCCGAATGACGAGCTTCTCTGCGTCATTCGCGGCTATAACCTGCTGAAGCT
>DGTA01000013.1:1062-7184 GCA_002394165.1 Lachnospiraceae bacterium UBA4348
CGCCGCCCAACGATCCGGTCACACAAGAAAAGCCCGCCAAGCGGCGGACCTTATACAGCTCGGCGAAACCGCCGGAAGAATTCTGACCATCGTTCACAAATAATTTGCAAACAAACGTTTTCAAATGCTTGCAGATGTGATATAATATCCTCAACAGAAAGGAGGGCTGCCCAATGGCTAATTCCCTTGTTCAGTTTCGTGTTGACGATATGACACGCCTGCAGGCTGCGAGCATTTGTGAGAGGCTCGGTATCGACCTTTCCACCGCAATGCGCATGTTTTTGAGCAGAATCGTGCAGGAAAACGGAATCCCCTTCAGCATGAAGCTGGAGAACGATCACGGAGCAAAAGCCGCGCTGGCGGCTATGAAAGAGGCCAGCCGAATTGCAGCTGAAAACGGGATCTCTGAAATGACTCTGGATGAAATCAACGAGGAAATCTCCGCCGCCAGATCGGCCATGGAGGGATAATCGTTGAAATACTATGCAGTCATTGATACGAACGTCCTTGTTTCAGCATTGTTGAAGTGGGATTCGGTCCCCGGAAATGTTCTTCAATTCACGATCACCGGTGTGGTTACTCCGGTATTGAATGAGGATATTCTCCGGGAATACCGTGAAGTCCTGCTCAGAAAGAAGTTCCACTTTCCCGAGAGCGTCGTGGACGTGATCCTCGATAATCTTGCTGCACAGGCGGTTTTCATCAATGAGGAAAAGCTGGATGTCAATCTCCCCGATCCAAAAGATGTTGTATTCTATGAAGTCGTGATGGAGGAGAGGAAAAAGCAGGATGCTTTTCTCGTTACCGGAAATCTGAAGCACTTCCCTGTTGAGCGATTCATTGTGACTCCACGCCAGTTCCTGGATATTCTTCTCGGAAAGTAATAGCATTCAAACTACAGCGTCTGCCAATACGGCAGGCGCTATTTTTGTATAACGAAAACCCCGCGCTAGGCGCGGGTGGTTCGGAAGCGCTTATAGCTGTGGGACAGGACAAAAAAACTCCTTTTGATGTAGAATAAGGATGCGGTCTGGCAACTGCATCAAGAACATCAAAAGGAGGTCAAACAAATGGCGGAAAGCAATTTGAATGACGCACATAGTTTATCACATACGAAGTGGAATTGTAAGTACCATGTTGTATTCGCACCGAAGTACAGGAGGAAAGCGTTCTATGGGAATCGAAGACTAGAAATAGGAGCAATACTTCGACAGTTGTGCCAATGGAAGGGAGTAGAAATAATAGAGGCAGAAGTATGCCCGGATCATGTACATATGCTGTTGGAGATACCACCCAAGATGGCTGTGTCGAGCTTCATGGGATACTTGAAAGGGAAGAGCAGCCTGATGATCTTTGAGAAATGGGGGAACGCGCGATATGCATATAGGAACCGCGAGTTCTGGTGCAAAGGCTACTATGTGGATACAGTAGGGAAGGATACAAAGAAGATAGCGGCGTATATCCAGAATCAACTGAAAGAGGATGAAATGTCCAATCAACTGACTATGGAGGACATTGACCCGTTTACGGGTAGCAAGTAACAGCCCCCTCGCGCGTGCCAGACCGTATTTGCGCCTTCAGGCGCTGCTAGTAAACAAGGGCTATGCCCGAAAATGAAAAACCACCCGCTAGGCGGGTGGATGATTATTATGCCCAAATTTCATAACAGGAGGTATTGTTTATGCCCGAAATCGAAGAAAAAGATTTAAACCCCGAAGACATCTCTCCCCAGACCGAGCCGGAAACGGAAGTTGAAAACGCGCTCGCTTCTCAGACCGAGTCTGTTTCAAAAGCGCAGTCGGCCATTCCGATCCAGTCTGACGCAGAGCCGGTCAGCGCCGGAAGAACGAATCCGCGCGTACTCCCGATCGATCTGAGACGCACAGTCCAGACCGATGAGGATAAGGCCCGAAGCGATCTGCTTGATCTGCTGGAATCCCAGCGCACCCGTCGCATCCTGACGGGTACCATTCAGGGCATTGAGGGCGGCCCGGACAACGGCGGCCGCTCTCTCGCAGTCATCTACCACGGGGAGTACAAAGTCCTGATCCCCGCAGAAGAGGCCGTTATCCCGCCGGAGGACTATCGCGGACGGCCGCCCCAGGAGGTGCTGCATCAGCTGCTCACCCGCAGGCTCGGCGCCGAAGTGGATTACCTGGTCAAGGGCATCGACAGTGACGCCCGCATCGCTGTGGCCAGCCGGCTGGAGGCCATGCGCGCCAAGCGCCGGGAGATGTATTATGCCACCGATCGCGAGGGCAATTACACGATCCACGCGGACCTCTGTGCCGAGGCCCGTGTAGTATCGGTCATTCGTGCAGGTATCTTTGTGGATATCTTCGGCGCAGAAACCTATATCCCGCTCAGTGAGCTGAGTTATCAGCGGATGATGGACGCCGCCTCCGCCTTCCAGCCCGGTCAGCGGATTCTGGTAAAGCTCCTGGAGGTCAATCGCGGCCGCGGCTATGAAGTCACCGTTACTGCCTCGGTCAAGCAGGCCGGAGAGAACCCCTTCGAGAAGGCCATTCGCAGATACTCGGTCGGCAATCGCTATGTGGGAACGGTCAGCATGGTCAGCACCGTGGGCGTCTTTGTGTCTCTGGACGGCGGCATCGACTGTCTCTGTAATTACCCCAAGCGCGGCAGGCCGCCCAGAGGCTCCCGCGCCACAGTCAAGATCCTCGGCATCAACCAGGAGACCAATCGGATCTGGGGCGCCATCACCCACATCGCAACGCCGAGGTAGAGCAATGGCGGATTTACCAGTGATCCCCCAGCCGGAAGAGGCGCAGCTTGCCGCAAACCGCGCTCGGATCCAAAAGGCCCGCAAGCTGATCACGGGACTTCTGAGACTGGACACGGAGGAAAACGGCGCTCTGTCCGGATTCTATGAGGATTATTATCTTCAGATCGATTTCTCCGAAGCCCATCCCCTTTTGATGCTCAGTCTGGCAAAGCCCTTCTATGTGCCCATGAACATCAATATGTACCGGGCGCTCAACCGCGTGAATCTCAACAGCATCCTTGGCAGCCACACCGTCAACGGCGATGTCGGCTGCTATTCTTTTCGCCTGACGCAGTGGCTCTTTTCCGATCTTACAGCCGACCAGGTCCGCATGCTTCTGGATCGAGCTGTGGCCGAGACCGAAAAAGGTATCCGTACCATCTCACTCTAATCAATCTTTCAGGAGGACTCACCATGAATAAAACACAGCTTTTGGAAAAGAACATCCGCGCACTCGTAAAAGATGGCAAGACTCTGGATCTGGAATACTTTGTGATCCTGGACGAGCTGAATTTCGCCGCCCTGCTGCAGGCTGTCCGTCACCATGCGGAGACCGTTTTTACCTACCGCATCAACGCCGCGCAGGGTGCCGGGCGGGATTACCGCAGTCAGGAGCTCTTTTCCAGGCGCGCGACCCAGCTCTATTCCTGCCTCGCGCCTTTCTCCGATTCGAATATCGGCGTTGTCCGTACGCTGGAGCTCTGGCTGTTGGAGGATTTCAGTTTCGCTGTGGTTGCCAACATGCAGGTCATCCTCGGTGAAGGAGCGATCATGAGCGAATACAGGGTGGTCAAGACCTGTGAGTTCTCGGAGATCCATACGGAGATCCCGATCAACCTGACGGATTTTGCGAGAAATCTCAGAGATATGTGCCGGGATTACGAAAAGGCGGGGCTTCCCAGCTACGAGCTCTGAGGTGCCCGAGCATGAAGATTCGACCTCCTCCCTCCCGCTCACGCGGTCCCCCCCTTACTCGGTTTTTTAAACAAAACTACTGAGTATACAGGAGGTATCACTTGCAACATATTCAAACCCCATGGCGCAGGAAGCTCATTTCGCTCTTCTGCGCTCTTCTCATCTTTTGCAGCATCCTCTCGCCGGTGGCCTTTGCGGATAACGCTACGGTCACCTCCGGGAGCATGTATTCCTACTTTCAGACCTTCTCCTCCAAGGGCCAGTGGGTGGATATTCAGACGCCATCGCACTGGATCACAGAAACCGGAGAAGTCGCCTACTGTCTCCAGACCTCCAAAGATAGCCCGTACAATTCCGGCTATCATTCCGTGGACGGCTCCGATCTCTACAGCCAGTATGTTCTGAACGGGCTCTATGCCATCCTGCAAAACGGTTATCCCGTTACTACCGGCGGCTATTCCGATGAGGAAGCCCGGTATGCGACCGCCAACGCCATTCGCTTCTGGATGGCGGAAAACGGCTGCGAAGGGATGCCTTCTTATCTGAGTCTGAAGATCAACGGCGACTGGATCCGCGGTAAATACGGGTACGAGGGTCTGTTCAACTGGGCGGTCAGTTTGGTGCAGCTGGCACGCGATCAGGCGGTCAGCACCGGCTCCTCCGGCAGCATCAGCTTCTCCCCCAGTTCTCTCGCGCTTGTCGAAGATGATTCCGGCGCCTATTTCACCGGTACGGCGACGGTCAGCAAGAGCATCAGCGGCAGCTATGGGATCTATCACAATCTGCCTACCGGCTCAGAAGTCACCGGCTACACCGGAGAAAACGGTGACCGCCTCACCATCCGAGTTCCTGTGGACTACGGTGAACAGAGCTTCTCGCTCACCGCCTACGGCAACCATGACGGGAACACGGCCAAGCTGTTCTTCTGGGCTCCCGACGCCTATAACCAGCAGCGTGTCGTGACCTATGTGCTCGACACAAACAGTCAGTATGTTGAAGGGTATTTACCCATCACCACACCGAAAGCGACGCCGAAAAACGGCCACATCTCGATTCAGAAGCTTGATGAGGAGACCGGTGAAGCGCTGCCCGGCGTCACCTTCGCGCTCTATGATTCCGGTAAAAATCAGCTGGCCACCGGCGTTACTGATGCGAGCGGCGTCGTGACTTTCTCCGATCGTCCCATCGGGACCTACTACTATTCTGAGATTGAGGGGCTTCCCGCCTATGTCCTGGACACAACCCTCTATCCCGTTTCGATCACCGAGAGCGGGCAGACAGTCACAGTTACTGCGACCAACAGGCTCGCGCGGGGCAGTGTTGCCGTTCATAAGATCAGCACCCGGACCGGTGAGGCTCTCCCCGGCGTCCATTTCGTGCTGAAGGACGCGGCGGGAACGCTCGTCGGCGAAGGAGATACCGGCGCCGATGGCATGCTCCGCTTCGATAACCTTCTCCTCGGCGACTATATGCTCCAGGAGACCGCCACGGTCAGTGATCACGTGCTGGATCCCACTGTCATTCCCGTTACTGTCTCTTCCGATGGTCAGGTCGTCAGCGTGGAGCGGGAAAACGAACCTGTTCGCGGCAGCATTAAGGTGCTCAAAACCAGTACGCTCACCGGTCAGGCGCTCCCGGGCGTTCACTTTGTGCTCTATGACACCGCACACAATGTGATCGCCGAGGGCGATTCCGGCGCTGACGGCACGCTCAGCTTCCAGGATATCCTCTACGGGGACTATATCCTCAAAGAGACCTCCACGGTCATTGATCACGTCCTGGATGAGACAGAGATCCCGGTCTCCATTACCGAGGACGGGCAGACGATCGAGATCTCCCGGGAAAACGACCCGATCCGCGGCAACCTGAAGATCGTGAAGAAGGTCGGGCATGAGGAGCAGCCTCTGCCCGGCGCAGGCTTTCGCGTTCTCGCGGAGGACGGCAGCATCGTAGCCGAGGGTGTGACGGATCAAAACGGCGAGCTGCTGTTTGAGGATCTGCTTTACGGCACCGGCTACAGCTATCAGGAGGTATCCGTGCCCAAGGGCTTCGTCCTGGATCAGAACGTCTACCCCCTCTCCATTACCGAGAACAAGGTAACTGTCACCAAGGAACACGAAAACTTCCGTCGCGAGGCTACGCTGCAGGTCCTCAAGCAGGATCATCAGGGCAACCCGCTCAGCGGCACGACCTTCCTGCTGGAGTACTCCTCGGATAACGGAAACACCTGGTCGCCCGTGAGCTATCGCGAGGCAGGCACCAACGTGAGCTTCGGCGGCTGCACCAGCGCGGGGCTGAGCTATGGTCAGCTCACTACCGGCGCTGACGGCCTTGCCGTGTTTACCGGGCTTCGCGCCGACGGGGAGATTCTCTACCGTCTGACCGAGACCGCCTGTCCGCCCGGGTACTCCCTGATGGGTGA
>DGTA01000070.1 GCA_002394165.1 Lachnospiraceae bacterium UBA4348
GACGAGGCAAGGTTATCGTAGGCCGAAAGATCCTTCGCTTCGCGGATCCCCCGCAGGATCTCCTCCTTTGTCTGGGAATCGATCCATACTCTTTTCTGTGTCTTTCCCTTCACTCCCGATTCCTGGGCCACAAGACGATAGATATATTCTCCCTCTCTCCCCGAGTCGGTACATACGTAGATCGTATCGATATCCTCCCGGTGGAGCAGCGAGGATACAATTTTGAACTGTTTTTTGACTCCCGGGATCACCTCATAGAGAAAATGATCCGGGATGAACGGCAGCGTCGACAGGCTCCATTTTTTCATGGCCGGGTCGTACGCTTCCGGATAACTCATGCTTACCAGATGTCCGACGCACCAGGTAATGACATATCTCGCCGATTCCTGGTAGCCGTCTTTACGTGTCATCTCATCTCCGAGCGCTTTGGCAAACTCCATGGCTACGCTCGGTTTTTCTGCGATAAACAGTGATTTGGACAATGTCACCTCCGGGTATATAACGATGACTGCCGTTGCCTTCAAGTGCAGCGGCAGTCACAACAAACTCATTTATGATCGATATAACCAAGAGATACCAGCGACTCCGCGCACAGGACAGCGCCGCCCGCGGCACCCCTGAGCGTATTGTGGGCCAGACCGATGAACTTCCAGCCAAAGAGGGTATCCTCCCTGAGCCTTCCGATCGAAACGCTCATGCCGTTCCCTGCGTCAACATCCAGCCTTACCTGCGGACGGTCATCCTCCTCCAGGTAACGGATGAACTGTTTCGGAGCGCTCGGCAGTTCTTTTTCCTGCGGCAGTCCCCTGAAGGACAGCAGCTTTTCGATCAGCTCCTCTTTTGACGGTTTCTTTTCAAAGTCAACGAAGACAGCCGCCGTATGACCGTTAAGGACCGGAACGCGCACGCACTGGCAGGTGATCTTCGGATCATCTGAGGGAACGATGACACCGTTCTCGATCCTGCCGAAGATCTTGAGCGGTTCCTTCTCGCTCTTTTCTTCCTCGCCGCCGATATAGGGAATGATGTTGCCTTCCATCTCAGGCCAGTCACGGAAGGTCTTCCCCGCGCCGGAGATCGCCTGGTAGGTGGTCACGACGGCTCTCTGCGGATTGAACTCTTTCCACGCTGCGAAAGCAGGCGTGTACGCCTGGATCGAACAGTTCGGCTTTACGGCGATAAAGCCTCTTTCCGTGTGAAGTCTCTTCTTCTGGAAAGGAATGACATCGAAATGACCGGGATTGATCTCGGGGATGACCATCGGGACATCCTGCGTCCAGCGGTGGGCGCTGTTGTTGGAGACCACCGGTGTCTCCGTCTTTGCATATTCTTCCTCGATCCGGCGGATCTCATCCTTTGTCATGTCCACTGCCGAGAAAACAAAATCGACATCACGGCTCACTTCTTCGATATCACTGACATTGAGGACCGTCATGCCTGCTGCTTTTTCGGGCATCGGTGTTTCCAGCTTCCAGCGGCCGCCGACAGCTTCCCGGTATGTCTTCCCGGCACTCCTGCCGCTCGCCGCCAGTGCGGTCACTTCAAACCAGGGGTGATCCGAGAGCAGCGAGATAAAACGCTGTCCGACCATTCCCGTAGCTCCGAGTACACCTACTTTCAATTTCTTATCCATCATTCGGGTCCTTTCTAAACTTGATCTTGCCTGAACTGGTCATTTTCTCTTACGAAATTTACACCTCGGTCCTTCTTTTTGTCAAGACCGGTCCTTGAAATGCGCATCCAGGAGAGCGGCCTCCTCCCGCTGCAGACGGAGCATCTTTCTTACCTGCTCCGGTCCCGGGGCACCTTCCGTGTTTCTCTTCTCAACGCATGTCCTGAGACTGATCGCATCATAGATATCCTCATCGAAGGCCCCGCATTCCTCCCTGTACTGTTCGAGAGAAAGCTCATCAAGAGAGATGTTCATCTCAATGCATTTTAAGACAAGACGCCCGATGACCGAGTGGGCATCCCTGAAGGGGACTCCTTTGCGCACCAGATAATCGGCGGCATCCGTCGCGTTGATGAAGCCGCTTTGCGCTGATCTTTCCATCACCTTACGGTTGAAGCGCATGGTCCTGATCATGCCCTCAAACAGCTCAAGGCAGTCCTTGACCGTATCCACCGCGTCAAAGGTAAATTCCTTGTCCTCCTGGAAGTCCTTGTTATATGCCAGCGGCAGGCCCTTGACCGTGGTGAGCATCTGCATGAGGGCCCCGTAGACCCTGCCCGTCTTGCCCCTTACCAGCTCGGCGATATCCGGGTTTTTCTTCTGCGGCATGATGCTGCTTCCGGTGCTGTACGCGTCATCGATCTCAACGAACCGGTATTCATTCGAATTCCAGAGAATGATCTCCTCGCTGAACCGGGAAAGGTGAGCCATCACCACAGACAGCGCCGACAGCAGTTCGATCACATGATCCCTGTCGGATACCGAATCCATGCTGTTCCTTGTGGGGCGGTCAAATCCGAGCAGCTTTGCCGTCAGCTCCCGATCAAGCGGATAGGTGGTCCCGGCCAGAGCTCCCGCTCCGAGCGGACAGGTGTTCATTCTCCTGTACAGGTCATCCAGCCTGGAACGGTCTCTTAAGAACATTTCCGTGTAGGCGCCCAGGTGGTGAGCCAGGGTGACAGGCTGGGCCTTCTGGAGATGAGTAAATCCCGGCATACAGGTATCCAGGTTTTCTTCGCACAGTTTCATAAGGGTCTGTATCAGTGTGCCAAGCGCACTGTCGATGGCCCTGACCTCATCTCTGAGATACATCTTCATATCCAGGGCCACCTGGTCGTTGCGGCTGCGCCCTGTATGGAGCTTCTTCCCGGCCTGCCCGATCCGCTCGGTCAAAACAGCCTCCACAAAGCTGTGGATATCCTCATACTCGGAAGTGATCTCGAGTTTTCCCTCAAGAACATCCTTAAGGATGCCTCTGAGTCCTTCGCAGATCAGCTCCGCTTCCCCATCGGTAAGGATCTGCTGTCTGGCCAGCATCGTCACGTGGGCGATGCTTCCGTTAATATCCGCTTTGACCAGACGAGCGTCAAAACCTATGGAAGCATTAAACTGATAGACCTTATCCTCTGTCTCCTTTGTAAACCGTCCGCCCCAGAGCTGTGCCATGGTTACCTCCTGTCTCTTCTTGAATATATACAGCCGCAGTAGTCCTGTCTGTACAGGTCATATTGCCGTGAAAGTTCGATCGATCTTTGATATCCGCCTTTCTTTTTAAAATCCGACGGCAGGTGGCGGACATGATATTCTTCTTCCAGCTTCAGACCGATCTCGTTTATTTTTTCCGCGTTTTTCAGGGGGCTGATGCTGAGCGTCGTCGTAAAGAAATCGAAGCCGCCTTCTGCCGCCAGTCTGGCCGCCTCCCGCATCCGCATCTCATAGCAGACAAAGCAGCGCTCTCCCCCCTCCGGAATCTCTTCCATCCCCCTGACAGCGTCAAGAAACCGCGCGGGATCGTATTCTCCCTTAAGGAGACGGACCGGATGCCTGAATGGCATCCTCCCGATCAGCGTTTCCAGTTCACGCTCTCTCTTGAGGTACTCCTCCTTTGAGGTGATATTCGGATTGTAATAGAGATCCGTGATCTCAAAATAATCGGACAGATACTCGAGCACATAACTGCTGCAGGGAGCGCAGCAGCTGTGAAGAAGGAGCCGCATGCCGCTGTCTGTCCCGATCTCATCCAGGATCTCCTCAAGCTTTTTCTGATAATTGATCTTATTGGCCATTTTTTCCTCAGCGGATCCCGCTGTGACCGAAACCGCCGTCCCCTCTTGAGGTCTCATCAAGGCTGTCACAGAGCTGATAGCACACATCCATGCAGGGCATGATCACGATCTGCGCGATCCGGTCCCCGTCGTGGATCATTCTCTCCCGGTCCGAATCATTGTGAAGAGCAACGATCACCTCACCGCGGTAGTCCGCATCGATCACTCCCACACAGTTGGCAGGGCGCAGTCCCTGCCTGGACGCGAGCCCGCTCCTTGCGAAAACGCCGCCGAAGTATCCTTCGGGAATAGCCATGCTGATACCGGTGCCGATCATGACGGTCTCGCCCGGACCGATCTTTGTTTCTTCATCTCCTAGACATGCATAAAGGTCGGCGCCCGCCGCCATCTGGCTTCCGAAGAATGGCAGCCTGGCGTTTCCCCGGACTCTCATCACAGCGATCTTCATCTGATTATTCTCCATTCCCGTCACCTTCAAGATCCGATGTGATATACATCGCATCCCCGAAACTGAAAAAACGATACCTTTGGGCAACCGCTTCACGGTAGGCATTGAGGATATGTTCCCTGCCGGCCATGGCTGATACCAGCATTACCAGGGTCGACTGCGGAAGGTGAAAATTGGTGATCAGCTCATCCACCGCTTTGAATTCATAACCCGGATAGATAAAGATGTCGGTCCAGCCGCTGCCGGCTTTGACAAAACCGGACTCATCCGCCGCCGATTCAAGAGTTCTGGCCGAGGTCGTCCCCACCGCGATCACACGGTTCCCGGACCGTTTTGCCTCATTGATCAGACCGGCATTCTCCTCCGAGATCTGGTAAAACTCGGAGTGCATCCGGTGCTTTGTCACATCCTCCACTTTTACGGGACGGAAGGTTCCAAGCCCTACATGGAGGGTTACCGGAACGATCTGTACCCCCTTCTTCCTGATCTGGTCAAGAAGCTCAGGCGTAAAATGCAGGCCTGCCGTGGGGGCCGCCGCCGAGCCGTTATGTACGGCGTAGACGGTCTGGTAGCGGGAAGGATCCTCCAGCTGATGATGGATATAGGGCGGCAGCGGCATCTGGCCGAGCCTGTCTAGGATCTCCTCAAAGATGCCCTCGTAGGAAAAGCGGACAAAACGGTTGCCGTCCTCTCCTACGGAGAGTACCTCGGCTTTGAGCAGTCCGTCCCCGAACTCAATGATCTGGCCCGGACGGACTTTCTTTCCGGGCTTTGCCAGCGTCTCCCAGACATCATTCTCCATCCGTTTGAGCAAAAGCAGTTCGATCTTCCCGGTCTTTCCGGGCCTGACCCCGAAAAGCCTGGCCGGGATCACCTTCGTATCGTTGATGACCAGCACGTCTCCCTTGTGCAGATAGTTGACGATCTGCCGGAAATGGCTGTGTTTTATCTTTCCGGTATTCTTATCGAGGATCATCAGCCTCGACGCGCTGCGGTCCTCAAGAGGATCCTGCGCGATCAGTTCTTCCGGAAGTTCATAATCAAAATCAGCTGTCTTCATTTTTTATCTCTCCGCCGGCGTCATAAACACCGCTCAGCTGTATCTGTTTTCCCTGCACGCCGCCCTGGCTGCAGATGATCTCAAATGTATCCCCGCCCTGGAGCCTTAAGCTGGTCCGAAGATCCCCGTAGCAGTCATAAAGGAGTGCCCCGCCGCCGGATCTGAGCCTTATTCCTTCCGGCATGGGGCAGACCGATACCTTCTTCAGGCCGGGCAGTGTATCGGAAAGAACCGGGAAAAGCTTCAGGAAACTGCTCCTTCGTCCCGCTCCTTCAAGTGAAACTTCAAAGGAACCCTCAGCGGCCGGGCTGTTTCCCGCCGCTTTCAATGAAAGGCGGCCCTTCAGGGGGCTTTTCCTCAGATAGATGACCAGCAGGGCACCGAGGGCCGCGGCCGCCAAAGACGCCCAAGCCGCCTGCCGGGCAAGGCGCCATGCGCCCACATTGCACTCAACAGGAATAAGGATCTGCGCGCTATTGCCATAGGCGTCCGACGCGGACACGGTCACTGTAAACCGGGCCGGGCGGCTGTTCCTCACCTGAAGTTCACGCGCTTTATCCGGGGGCGAGAGTGTCACCATCCCCTCATATTTTCCGGGATCGGTCGTGACCTCAAATGAAAGGTCCGATCCGTCCCAGGAGCGGAAATATTCATACAGGTCAGCCCGGGCTGTCTTCGAACCGGGGCGGAAGCCTCCCACGCTCAACGTGCCGCGAAATTCGTTGACGATTATATCATCTGATCTGCTGCTCGTAAAGGTCACCTTTGGGGAGGAGCGGCTGATATCGCCGCTTTGCGCCCTCACCTGGATCTCCAGCTCAGCTCCCGGATAACATGCCGCGGTAACGCACTGCTCCCCGTCCTCAAGGGACATGGGAAGCTCTTTATCACCGCCCCCGTTTTTGCCGGAGACATCGGTTATGTGAGCCGTGAATGAAAACTCATTCTGCCGCTCAGGATCGAGAAGCTCCTCTCCGCGGCTGAGCCATGCTCGGATCTTCGCGTTGCCCTCCTCATCCTCGAGCACCAGGGCATCCAGGATCAGGTCGCTTTCGACAAGCAGGCGAACGTGCACCTCACATCCGCCGGGCCCTTCCGGTTCAAAATGCCAGACACCGGCTGCGGGCCTTAAAAGACGGATCAGGCTGTAGGCTGCCTCCCGGATGATCCTGGTATCGCTGCTTTGCTGCTTTATCTCTCCCTCCGGATCCGTCACGGTCACATGACCGATGCCTTCAGAGGTCAGCATAATGATGTCAGCGGACAGTACCCGGTCTGAAGGGATGGTCACGTCAAAGGAGCCCTTCCCGTCCTCCCCGATCTCAAGATCGGTCACCGGCCTGGTCTGCGAATCGACCAGACCCGCAAAAATGGATGTGAAGATGTCAGGGATCTGTTCTTTGCCGGACGCCGCATAGAAGCCGCCCCCGGTCGCCCTGGCTGTCTCTTCCAGCCTTCCGGGATCTTCTTCCTCCTGCCCGGGTTCGAACAGTCTCACGCAGCTGATGCCGACATTGTTTTCCTTAGCAGTCAGCGCGGCCTGTTCAAACTTTTTTTCCGATTCCTCCGCCGCCGCTTCCGGATCAGCCGCCGCCGGAAGGTCCGTCTTTCCGTCCGTGAAAAGGACGACCGTCCTGCGCCAGCCGGACCCAAGCCCGGCCAGCTTCCCGACAGCGCACTCCAGCGCGCCTCCGATGTCCGTGTCTCCAAGGATCCGGGCATTTCGAAGTTCATTCTTCAGTTTCCCCGCGTTTTTCCCCTCCCCCAGATCGCAAAGGTCCGTCTCAAGGCTGATCTGGTCGGAAAACAAAATAACAGCGGCCTTCGAACCAGCCCGGTCCAGCATATCAAGAAAAAGGCATCCGGCCTCTCTTGAAATCCCGTCAGGATCCGAGCGGTTCATGGAGCCGCTGGTGTCAATGACCAGCACGGCTGCCAGCGGTTCGTCCTCCGTCTGCGAAGCCGCAACGGAAAACGCCGGAAGCCATGCTGCCACAATAATCCAGAACAGTAAACAGGTTCTCTTCATAGGGCCATTTCGCTCTCTCCCGCAAAAAGACCTCATACCTGATTGTAATTCATAACTGCCCTGAATGCAATATCACATTTTGATTAAAAGTTTTCAGCTGCGGATCTCGATCCCCATCGAGCCAAGGCCGTTCCAGATCTTTTTCATCACCGCGCTGATGTCATTTTCTTCGAGTGTCCTGTCCGGAGCGCGGAACGAAAGGGAATATGCCATCGATTTATATCCGTCCGCGACCTGGGCCCCCTCATAGATATCAAAGAGGGTGACCTCCTCCAGGATCCTGCCGCCCCTCTGAAGGATCATCTCTTCGATCTTTCCGGCGGCGACACTCGCGGGAACCAGCATGCTGATATCCCTCGTGACGGCCGGGAAACGGGCGATCCCGGTATATTTCGTATTAAAATCAGCCATAGCGGTGACGGAAGGCATATCCAGCACCGCGACATAAGCACGGTCACCGATCCGGTAAGCCGAAGCGACCAGCGGATGAACCTCTCCAAGATATCCGATATTGATCCCTCTTACGAAAATGTCAGCTCCGCGGCCGGGATGCAGGAAGGGCTTGTCCTGGCTGCGCTCGTAATCGACGCGGTCCTCGATTCCCAGACGGGATAAGACCGCTTCGACCACTCCCTTCATGGTGAAGAAATCGCCGTCGCCGTACATGCCCAGAGTAAGCTGCATGCGCTCATCCGGAAGTTCCTTAAGCGGAAGTTCCTCCGGAAGATAGATATTTCCAAGCTCCACCAGACGGACGTTCTTATTCCGGTGGCTGTAATTGAAGCCAAGGCTTGTGAGCATTCCGTTCAGGGAGGTGGTCCGCATGATGCTGAAATCCTCACCCAGCGGATTGCTGATCCTGATCGCCTTCCTCATCGGCGAATCCTCCGGAAGCCTGAGTCTGTCGAAGACCTTCGGGCTTTCAAAGGAATAGCTCATCCCCTGTGAGAAACCGCTGTATCTGGCAACCTCAAGAGCGATGTCCTCCACTCTCATCTTGAAGGACTTGCCTCCGGCTGCAGCCGCGCCTGCCGGAAGGGTGACCGGGATATTCTCATATCCGAAGAAACGGGCCACTTCCTCCGCCAGGTCCGCCGTGCGGAAAATATCATGGCGGAAGGTGGGGGCGACGATCTCACCGGTCTTTTCATCATATTCAAGCTCGACCCGGTGAAGGTATTCAAGCATCTGCTCTGCGCTCAGGTCAGTTCCCAGAAGCGCATTGATCTTTTCCGGCTCGAATTTGACGCGGACAGGCTCTTTGTGCCTGGTATAGACGTCCACCATGCCTCCGACGACTTCGCCCGCTCCCAGTTCCTCGATCAGCTGGCAGGCCCGGTTGATGGCCAGTTCGCAGTTGTTCGGGTCGAGACCTTTGTCAAATTTCCTGGAAGCGTCAGTCTGCAGGCCGATCCTCTTGGCAGACAGGCGGATATTGGTTCCGTCGAAACAGGCGGATTCGAAGAGCATCGTCTTCACATCATCCGTGATCATGGAATTCTCACCGCCCATGATGCCGCCGATCCCGATGGATTTCTCCCCGTCGCAGATCATGACGACATCCCGGTCCATCGTGCGTTCCACGCCGTCCAGGGTGGTGAATTTCTCCCCGTCGCGGGCCCGCCTGACGATGATCTCATGGCCGGCGATCTGGTCATAATCGAATGCGTGCATGGGCTGGCCGTATTCTTCCATGATGTAGTTGGTGATATCGACCAGGTTGTTGATCGGGCGGATCCCGTTCGCCGCCAGGCGGCGCTGCATCCATTCGGGAGACGGAGCGATCTTGATATTCTTGACCACTCTGGCCGTGTAGCGCGGGCACAGATCCGGATCTTCGACCGTGACCTTCACGTAATCGTTGACATCCTCGTCATTGCCGGTCTTCGTGACCACCGGAGGATGGAATGACAGGCCGAACGTCGCCGCCGCTTCCCTGGCGATTCCGATCACGCTGTAGCAGTCCACGCGGTTGGACGTGAT
>DGTA01000001.1 GCA_002394165.1 Lachnospiraceae bacterium UBA4348
CCCAGGAATTCATGGGCGACGATGGGATTCTTGCCGTTAACGACTTTTGAATAATCCCTTCTCTTATAGAACATTCCCATTCCGATCCCGAGAATATTGGCAAAGTAGACGGCGCGTTCCATGGCACCCTCATCCGGGCTGATGGCCATCATATGGCCGGAGTCGATCTGAAGATCTGGGACCGAATCGATCAGTGCCTTCAGGAACTGGTACCCGGGCATAAAGGAATCGAAACCGCTCAGGGGAATGGCATTCTGCACTCTGGGGTCGTGGGCATCAAAGGTGATGATATTGTTGACGCCCATGGCAGCCAGCTCCTGCAGCGCCAGGGAGCAGTCGAGGGATTCCCGCATGGAGCGCTTGTGCTGGCGTCCCTCGTAAAGGAACGGCATGATGACCGTGATCCGTTTGGCCTTGCCGTTCGCGGCGGAGATGATCCTCTTCAGGTCCTGGAAATGATTGTCGGGAGAAGTATGATTCTCATGTCCGCAGACCGTATAGGTGAGGGAATAATTGGTGATGTCCACCAGGATGAAAAGGTCGCAGCCTCTGACTGATTCAAGGATGACTCCTTTTCCTTCGCCGGTCCCGAAACGGGAAATGCGGGTCCGGAGCAGGTAACTGTCCGCGCAGTAGCCGGGAAGGCCGAGGTTGTTTTCGTTATCCCTCATGGGGGAGTTGTGTCTGAAGTCGACCAGGTATTTATCGACCGCTTTACCGAGTTCTTCAAAGCTTTCCAGCACCGCCAGCTTCAGCGGTCCTACAGGCATGGGATTTTCGATATGCTCGTATTCCGTCTGCATCCTGTACCTCCGTTTATCTATATACAGATTCTTTGCATTCGCATCTCCTTTATAGTATCATAAATCTTAATTAAATCCTATACATGAGAGAAGAACAAATTATGAACAGTAAAAAGAACCGGAAAGAGGGCCATCTCATAAAAGCGGTGGAGAACGGGTCGATCGCCTGGGAAATGGAGATCGAACCGGGTGATATCCTCCTGGAGATCAACGGGGAAAAGGTGGAGGACGTCTTTGACTACCGGTACCTGATCAATGAGGAATATCTGACCGTCCTGATCCGGAAGCCGACAGGGGAAGAGTGGGAGCTGGAGATCGAGAAGGAGTATGAGGACGATCTGGGGATCGAATTTGAGAATCCGCTGCTCGATGAATACCGTTCCTGCCGCAATCACTGCATCTTCTGCTTTATAGACCAGATGCCGGAAGGCATGCGGCCGACGCTTTATTTTAAGGATGACGATTCGCGCCTTTCATTTCTCCAGGGAAATTACGTGACGCTGACCAATATGAGCGATCATGACATTGACAGGATCATCCGGTATCATCTGGAGCCCATCAATATCTCTTTTCAGACGATGGATCCGGACCTTCGCCGGAAAATGCTGGGCAACCGCTTTGCCGGAGATATCTTTGACAAGGTCAGGCGCCTTAAAGAGGCGGGGATCGAGATGAACGGCCAGATCGTGCTGTGCAGGGGCGTAAACGACGGGCCGCAGCTTGAAAAATCGCTGTCGATGATGGAAGAATACCTTCCTTCCCTGAAGAGCGTTTCGGTGGTCCCTGTGGGACTGACCAGGTTTCGCGAAGGACTTTATCCGCTCGAGCCTTTTGAGCGGGAGGATGCCGTGAAGGTGGTCGCCATGATCGAAAAATGGCAGGCTTACTATATGGAAAAATACGGGACCCATCTGGTCCACGCCGGTGATGAGTGGTATTTCCTGGCCGGACTGCCGATACCGGAGGAATCTTCTTACGACGGGTACCTGCAGCTTGAGAACGGCGTGGGGATGGTGAGGCTGCTTCGGGAAGAAACAGCGTCGGCCCTTGAGGGGAAGAAAGATGACGGAAGAAAACGGCGCTGCAGCATCGCCTGCGGGGAGCTGATCGCTGACCATCTGCGTGAGATGACGAATTGGATCGGAAGGGTCTATCCGGGAGTCTCCTGCTCGGTCTGTCCTGTCCGAAACGACTTTTTCGGCGAGCGGATCACGGTCACCGGGCTGCTTACGGGGAAGGATATCGTCCGGCAGCTTTCAGGAAAAGACCTGGGAGAAACGCTGCTGATCTCCTCCCATATGCTGCGCAGCGGGGAGGACGTTTTCCTCGATGACATGACGGTCACGGAGCTTGAAAACGCTTTACAAATCCCGGTGACTATTGTAGAATCGGACGGTCAAAGTTTTGTGGATGCCGTTATAGGAGAAATATAACGCAGAATAAACCGGAAGGAGGCTGCCAATGAGACCTGTTGTCGCCATCGTGGGCAGGCCGAATGTAGGCAAATCAACGCTTTTTAACGCCCTTGCGGGCGAGAATATATCGATCATCAAGGATACGCCGGGGGTGACCCGCGACAGGATCTATGCGTCGGTGGAATGGCTCGGCCGTTCCTTCACGCTCATCGACACCGGAGGCATCGAACCGGAGAGCAATGACGTGATCCTTTCTCAGATGCGCGAGCAGGCGCAGATCGCGATCGATACCGCGGACGTTATCATTTTCATGACAGATCTGAAGCAGGGTCTTGTGGATTCCGACTCAAAGGTCGCCGATATGCTTCGCCGCTCCCATAAACCGGTGATCCTGACCGTCAACAAGACGGACAGCTTTGCGCGGGATATGGCGGATGTCTATGAATTCTACAACCTGGGCATCGGAGATCCGGTGCCGATCTCTTCAGCCAACCGGACCGGGATCGGGGATCTGCTCGACGAGGTCGTTTCTCATTTTCCGCCTTCCTCTGAGGAGGAAGAGGAGAACGATATCCCGCGGATCGCCGTGGTGGGCAAGCCTAATACAGGCAAGTCTTCCCTGATCAATGCCATCCTCGGTGAGAGCCGGCTGATCGTTTCCGAGATCGCGGGAACGACCAGGGATGCGGTGGATACTGCGGTCTCCTACAGGGATAATGAATACATATTTGTCGATACGGCGGGCCTGCGAAGAAAGAGTAAGATCAAGGAGGACCTGGAGCGGTACAGTATCATCCGCACGGTTTCGGCCGTGGAAAAATCCGATGTCGTCGTTCTGATGATCGATGCCGGTGAAGGGGTGACCGAGCAGGATGCCAAGATCGCGGGGATCGCCCATGAACGCGGGAAGGGCATTGTGATCGCCGTCAACAAATGGGATTCCATTGAGAAAGACGATAAGACCATCTATCGGTTTACCGAGAAGATACGTCAGGTGCTGTCCTTCATGACCTACGCCCAGATTGTATTTATCTCGGCCAGGACCGGACAGCGCATTCCGAAGCTCTTTGACTGTATCGACCAGGTGCTCGAGAGCAGCAAAAGAAGAGTCGGCACAGGCGTTCTCAACGAGATCATGTCCGAAGCGGTCGCGATGCAGCAGCCGCCTTCCGATAAGGGAAAGCGCCTGAAGCTCTATTACATTACCCAGGTTGCGGTGGGACCGCCTACCTTCGTGATCTTTGTCAATGACCGTGAACTCATGCATTTTTCATATACACGGTATATTGAGAACAAGATACGGGACACCTTCGGGTTTACCGGTACCAGACTCCGATTTATCATCAGGGAGCGAAAGGAGAAGGACAGGTAAGATGATTCGTATACTCTGTATCCTGATCGGTTATGTTTTCGGCCTTTTCCAGACGGCGTTCATCATCGGGAAACTGCACGGCTTTGACATCAGGGATTACGGGAGCGGCAATTCGGGCACCACGAACATGATGCGCACGCTCGGACGGAAATGGGGGCTGGTCACCTTCGCAGGAGACTGCCTGAAATGCCTGGCGGCCTGCCTGCTGGTACGGGCCCTGTTCGGAAAGACGCATGAAGACATCCTGATGCTTATCGTCATGTATACTGCAGCCGGCTGTATCCTTGGTCACAATTTCCCCTTTTATCTTAATTTCCGCGGCGGGAAAGGGATCGCCGCGACAGCGGGATTTGTGTTCTCGCTCGGAAACATGTGGCTGATCGGGCTGGGCCTGTTCACCTTTTTCGGGACCCTCGTTTTGACCGGCTATGTGTCGCTGGGATCGCTGATGGTCTATGCGGGACTGGTCATCGAGATCATCGTCATGGGCCGGATGGGTGTCTTCAATATGTCCCGCCCGCACCTGGTTGAAATGGACATCCTGATCATCCTGCTGGCTCTGCTGGCAGTATGGATGCACCGTGAAAATATTAAAAGACTCCTTTCCGGAACGGAGAGGCGTTCCACTCTCTTCAGAAAGGGGTGATCAGATGGCTGCCACGAAACTGACTCAGATCATGAAGCAGAGGCAGACGCTCTCTTTTGAGCTGTTTCCGCCTAAAACACCTAAGGGTATGGCAAACCTCGAGGAGACACTGAGCAGGCTGAAAATCTTTAACCCGGATTACATGTCCGTCACTTACGGCGCCGGGGGTGCCAATGTGGGCACCAACAGGGTGGTCTGCCAGATGATCGCGGATCACGGGGTGGTTCCCGTCACCCATTTCAACCTGATCCGGCATACGAGAGAGTCGATCCGGGAGCAGCTCGACCAGTACCTGGAGGAGGGCGTCGATCATATCCTGGCGCTCAGGGGCGATTTCCCGGACGGGGAAAATTCCACCTGCGGTGATTTCAATTACGCCACCGATCTGGTCAGCTTTATCCGTGATACCTACGGCGACCGCTTTGAGATCGCGGTAGCCGGCTCCCCGGAAGGCCATGTCGCCTGCAGGAGCCTCGATGCGGATATCGCCGCGCTGAAGCTTAAGCAGGAGAACGGCGCGGATTATATCATCACCCAGCTGTGCTGGGACCTGGACCAGTTTGAGAGATGGATGGACAAGATCCGGAAGGTGGGGGTCACGATCCCGCTGGATGTGGGCGTAATGCCGATCGTCGACATAAAAACGACCATCAGGATGGCGCTGTCAAGGAACGGCTGCGTGATGGATCATGAGCTGTCAAAGATCATCTCCAAATACTGGATCTTTCCGGATCCCTTCGATTCGAATCCGCCTTTCCAGGATCCGGCCAGGGAGCAGAAGATAGCCGATTTCAGGAAAGCAGGGATCGAGTACACTATCCGCCAGCTTGACCGGCTGCGCATGATGGGGATAGACGGACTGCACCTGTACGCGATGAACCGGTGGAAGGATGTGGACTACCTGATCCGCGAAGCCGGATTGAGAACCGTTATCTGAGCGTTGAGAAATTAGAAGGAGAGCATAGATGGAACTGGTTAATCTCAGCTGCAGTGATTTCGCGGAAAAACTGGCCGGCAAGGATCCCGTGCCGGGCGGCGGAGGCGCCAGCGCGCTGGCCGGCGCCCTCGGTGTCTGCCTGGGAAATATGGTGGGAGCCCTGACGGTGGGCAAAAAAAAATATGCGGATGTCGAGCGGGAGATGTATGATCTCTGCGGATCGGCGGAGATGCTCCGCATGGAGCTCCTGGCGCTGGTAGAAGAGGATGCGGAGGTGTTTATGCCGCTTGCTCAGGCGTACCGGATGCCTTCCGGAACGCAGGAGGAAAAAGCCCGGAAAGAGGAGACCATGGAGGAGGCGCTCCTTGACGCCGTCAGGGTCCCCTTAAAGATCATGCATGCCTGCTGCCGCGCGATCGACCTGCTTGAGGCCTTTGCCGAAAAGGGCTCGGTGATGGCTGTGAGCGATGCCGGAGCCGGAGCTGCCCTGTGTCTGGGAGCTCTGCGTGCCGCCTCCTTCAACGTCTACATCAATACGAAAGCCATGAAAGACACTGACCGGGCGAAAGCCTTCGAGGCGGAAGCGGATGAGATGACCGGTGTATATCTTAAAAAAGCAGGGAAGATCTGTGATGAGGTCGAAGCATTCTTAAGAAAGGAATGAAGATGGCACGATTACTCAAAGGAGCGGAAGCCGCCAGGGCGATCAACGAAAACAGCCTGCAGATGATTGAGCAGCTTGCCGGGGCAGGGATCAGACCGTGCCTTGGTCTTGTCCGCGTCGGGGAAAAAGAGGATGACATTGCCTATGAGCGCGGGATCGAAAAGCGCTGCGACGGCCTTGGCATCCGGATCGAAAAGCATGTTCTTGGTGAGGAAGCATCGACGGATGATGTGCTGGAAGTGATCCGTCGCCTCAACGAAGATAAGGATGTGCACGGCGTTCTGCTGTTCCGTCCGCTGCCGCGCCATATTGATGCGGAAAAGGTCCAGAATGCCCTTGCAGCGGAAAAGGATGTGGACGGGATGACACGCGCGTCACTGAACGGTATACTGACCGGTGATGATATCGGATTTCCGCCCTGCACGCCGGCGGCCTGCATCAGGATCCTTGAGCATTTCGGGATCGATCCGTGCGGAGCCGATGTGACGGTGATCGGCAGGTCTCTGGTCATCGGAAAACCGCTGGCGCTTATGCTTCTGGGCAAAAATGCCACAGTGACGATCTGCCATACGAAGACGAAAGACCTGGCATCCAAAGCCAGGAGGGCTGATATCCTGATCGCTTCTGCCGGAAAGGCAGGTATGGTCACAGAAGAATTTCTGCAGAGCGGCCAGACGGTCATCGATGTAGGGATCAATTTTGGCCCGGACGGAAAAATGTGCGGTGATGTGGACGCCGATGCGGCGGAGAGGATCGCCGGTGCTTATACGCCGGTCCCGGGAGGGGTCGGAGCTGTGACCACCTCAGTGCTGGCAGAACACGTTGTAAAAGCGGCGATGCGGGAAAACGGGCTTTGAAAGCCCGTTTTTTTGATGAAAGAATTTTTTTGGGAATTTATTTCGGAACTTATTGCGTTTCCGGATATTTTTTATTATAATGAGCAAGGTTTTTTATTATTTTTGGTTTCAGGAGGAAAGAATATGTCATACGTAGATGAAGTCCTTGCAAAAGTACAGGCACAGAACCCGGATCAGAGCGAATTTCTGCAGGCAGTAAAAGAAGTACTTGAGACTCTTCGCGTCGTGATCGAAGCGAATGAAGAAAAGTATAAGAAAGAAGCGCTTCTTGAGAGAATGACCATTCCTGAGAGAATCATCATGTTCCGCGTTCCGTGGGTGGATGACAAGGGCCAGGTGCAGGTCAACAACGGATACCGTGTTCAGTTCAACAGTGCGATCGGACCGTACAAGGGCGGACTTCGTTTCCATCCCTCCGTTAACCTGAGCATCATCAAGTTCCTCGGCTTCGAGC
>DGTA01000095.1:0-13896 GCA_002394165.1 Lachnospiraceae bacterium UBA4348
GACGATCATCCCCTCCAGCGTGTGGGGTGTCCCCTCCGTGCGGTGATTAAGGATGCCGTCCCGCACTTCCCATGTGAGATTAAGGCCCTCCCCGTTCCGCTCGAGCAGGTCGACGATCCGAAGGCTCTGCTCGCAGTGGGAAAAGCCGTCCGGGCAGACCGCATCAAGCGCCCTCTCCCCGGCATGGCCGTACGGTGCATGGCCAAGGTCATGCCCCAGGGCGATCGCATCCACC
The DNA here is from genome assembly GCA_002394165.1 of Lachnospiraceae bacterium UBA4348. Taxonomy (GTDB): domain Bacteria; phylum Bacillota; class Clostridia; order Lachnospirales; family Lachnospiraceae; genus Merdiplasma. The sequence goes on from DGTA01000095.1 coordinate 236, forward strand.
AGGTCCTCATTAAGGCGCAGGGCGCGCGCGATGGTCCGCGACAGCTGCGATACCTCCAGCGTATGGGTCAGTCTGGTCCGGTAATGGTCACCCCGGGGGCTTAAAAAGACCTGCGTCTTATGCTTGAGCCGGCGGAACGCCTTGCAGTGGACGATCCTGTCCCGGTCACGCTGATAGACGGTGCGTATGTCACAGGGCGGCTCAGGAACCCGCCTGCCTTTGCTGTTCACCGAAAGCGAAGCCCAGGGCTTCAGATATTCTGCCTCCAGCCGTTCGGTCTCTTCGCGGACCGAAAGCCGGTCATCATTTGCCTTGCCTGCCATTGGAAACTCCATTTCCGTGCGCGATGCGCGCGACCTCTGTCTCTTTTTAGAGTATACCATAATCACGGTTTAATTTGTATAAACTTCCATGCTGACTTTCCCCTTCCTGCAGACCGCGCTGACCGTTCCGGCCAGGTCGGTCCGAAAGATCTTTACCTCCGCATTTGCCAGTCTTTGAAGCACCTCCGGGGAAGGATGTCCATACCGGTTGCCTCGTCCGCAGGAGATCAGCGCCGCCTGCGGCCTGAAAAAGCGGAGCAGGTCCTCTTTCGTCGCATTGGCCGATCCGTGATGGCCGCACTTTAAGATCCGGATCCGGCCATTGCCGGAGTCCTTTTCCCATTCTTCCCGGCATGACGCTGTCATCATCTCCTCACCGGCGCTCTCCAGGTCCCCGGTAAGGAGAAGTTCCACATCCCTGTATGATACCTCCAAAACCAGCGACAGGATATTCTTATCCTCCAGTTCACTCAGCTTTTCGCACTGCTGCGCGGATGGATAAAGGCAGCGGATCTTCACCTCTCCGGCCGTGAGCGTTTCTCCTTTATGAATTGACCTTACAGGTATTTTCTGCGAGGCAGCTTTCCGGGCAAGGGCTTTCAGATCCTCGTCGAAGGAAATGTTTTCCCCCGCCGCCAGAAACCCGATCCCGATCCGTTCGGGAGCCGACGCATACGTTTCCAGGGAAGTACCGATACCGCTGTAGTGGTCAAGATCTCCGTGGGTCACAAATACGCAGTCCAGGCGGCTGATCCCGTAATACTTCAGGGCAGGACTGATCCGGTGGGCCCACACATCGGAATCGGAGCTGCTTCCCCCATCGACCATCATGTGAAAGTCTCCCGCGCTCACCAGGGTGCAGTCTCCCTGTCCCACATCCAGAAATACCGCTTCGAAAGCCGGCTGCGGCCTAAAAAGAACCGCGCTCATCAGCGCAAGCAGCGCTGCCGCCATAATGCGTTTGATCACTCTGTTTTTCCTGAGATCTGCGCATAGCCAGACGGCAACAGCAAACATCCCCCAGGACGCCGCCATCGCCGCCGGAGAGGGACAGCCTGTCACAATGCTTCCGAAGGGAAGCTTCAGGATCCCCTCACACAAAAGGCTGAATATACGCAGGATCATGCGGCAGCCTCCGGCTAGAAAGACTCCGGCCCGTGCTGAAAAAGGAGCTGCAAGAACACTTAAGATCCCCAGGACCATCAGAACCGGCATCATCAGGATCACCGGGAGATTGATGATCAAAGAAAAGGGAGAAAACTGATAAAAGAAGCGGCACACGAGGGGCAGCGTCCCGCCAAAGACAGCCAGTGAAGCGCCTAGGGTTCCGGCTAGCTTTGACTTTCCGAAAAGATTTCCAAGAGACGGTCCCGCCAGGTGGATGGAAAGGACGCACCCAAAGGACAGCCAAAATCCCGCCTGCGTCACATTCATCGGAGATACGGCCAGGACCGCTGCGGCAGCCGCCAGGGCCGCCTGAACGGCGTCATAGCTTTTTCCCGACACCTGGGCGGCCAGCCATATGGAATACATGACAACGGCTCTCACCGCGCTGATCCCGAAGCCGGTCATCATCGCGAAAGAAAACACGCCGGCAAAACTGACAGCCGATGAGAAAAGAAAGGAGCGGCGTCTCTTCCTGAGAAAACGGTAGATCCCCATTCCCGCCAGCGCAATATGGGTTCCCGAGACAGCCAGGATATGGGAGATTCCTCCGGACGAGTAAAGGTCCTGCGTCTGTGAAGTGACCGCTCCCCTCTCGCCGAGAGTGACCGCCTTCATGACGCCTGCCTCCTCCTGCGGAAAAAGGCGTTCGTAAACTCTCCCTGTCCGCCACCTCAGCTTTGCGAGGGTTCCGGGCAGGGTAATGCGTGTATAAATCTGATCGATCCTGGCATTCCGGATAATGGAACGGACGCGGGACGCTTCCATGTAGGCGGAAGCATTGAACTGACCCGGGCAGGTAGCCTCCTCGGGGAGAGAAAGCGTGCCGCGGCATGAAAGGTAGTTTCCCGGAACAGCTTCCGGGTGGGCCTGATCCGTATAGATCAGGGTTTTGGAAGAAGTGTCTTTATAGACGGTATCCTCATGGATAAAGGTCAGGTCGGATACATAAAGCCTGACGGTGCTGTCTGTGTTCTCTCTGTGGCTGATCAGTCCGACAGCGGTGACTGTCAGCTTCCCCCGGCCGGCGGCCAGTTCGTAAAGCCCCGCGGCCCCGCCGCCCGGATGAGCGCTGAAAAAGCCGCTCATCCAGAACACGCATACAGCCGGCAGGCAGGCCATCGCAAGCATCAGCAGCGGCCTGCCGCGGACCGGGCGAAGATCCGGCATTCGCAGAACTTTACTCCTGTTCGGTCTCGGCCAGATCATCGTAATCAAGCAGCCGTACGTCCCTGGTAAAGAGCTGCTCAAGATTGATCTGTCCCCTGAAGCGCACCGTATCGCTCCCGTCTATCAGGAAACGGACCTTTTCACAGTCGCACTGCTCCACGATCGAATTGACAAATGCGTACAGACAGGCCTCAGGAGTCACCCTCTCATCGTAGGTCTGGTTAAACCCGATATCCAGATCGATGGTGCAGATCCCATCATTGACCTTGACCGAGTTGATCTCCACGGCGGATGAAGTGACCGGAAGCACTCCCTCGGTTTTGGGTCCCTCGATGATCTTTTCGACGATCACGCGCTCCGGTATGACATTGGTTGAATAGACCGCTTCCCGGTCCTCGGCGATCAGCTTTTCTCCGTTTGTGTCAGGGAAATAAAGCTTGATGTCGGTCTGCCGGTATGAATTGATGGCGTCTCCCTTGCTGCTCACAAAGGTGTCCTCGTTCATCGGCCCGATCTTCTCGCCGCTGCTCTCCGTGATGGGCTGGCCGTCCACGGTGATCTGGACAAAAATGATGCCGGGCACCCGGACAAGTGTCTTGACGATCCCTGCCCGAAGCAGGATCTCACGGACATTGGAAAGTCCCAGATAAGCCGCGTTGAAATCGACGGTCAGTGTATCGACCCCGACCGAATAGCTGTTGATCGCGGTCCCGTCCTGAAGCAGGGTAAAATTTTCATCGCCCTTGGGATCGGCGAAATTCGCAAGAAGCTCCTTTACGATCCCTTCAAAATTTTCCGCCTCCGGGCGTACGGACACGGTATTTAATTTCGTTCCTTCACTGTTGGTGCAGTATACCAGAAAACTGTCGGTATCCGCGCTGTCGCTGCGGGCCGCCTCTTCCTGCAGGGCATCTTTTCTTGCGCATCCGCACAGGAATAAGAGAAGGATGCCTGTGATCTGCAGGAGTTTCCGAAATTTCTTACTCATCGGTCAGTTCCTCCTGCGGTGAATATTTAAGCGGGATACGGATGGTAAAGGTAGTTCCCTCGCCTTCACGGCTGTAGCAACGGACCGCGCCGTGGTGCATCTCCACTGCGCTCCGGGTGATCGCAAGGCCAAGGCCTGTTCCGCCGATCTCCCTGGAATGGGATTTATCCACGCGGTAAAAACGCTCAAAGATCTTCGGCAGCGATTCCTCCGGGATACCGATGCCCGAATCCTCTACCTTCACATAGAAGAAGCTGTTGTCGCTGTTGAGGGAAACATGGACCCATCCGTCCGGTTTGTTGTATTTTATGCCGTTTTCCACCAGATTGGTGATGGCAAGTGTCAGTTTGGTCTCATCCACTTCGGCGAACACCGGCCGGTCGTTCTCCTGGACCAGCTCCACGTTCTGCCTGGCCGCGATCGGGCGGAGCCTTTTCAGGATCAGCGCGATCAGGTCATTGATGTTCGTCTCCCTGATATTGATGTCCGCCGACTTGCGGTCCATCTTGACCAGGGAAAGCAGGTCCGTGATGATCTTGTTCTCGCGGTCGATCTCCTCGGCGATATCCGACATGAACTCACGGTACAGCTCAACGGGCGCATCCTCCTGGGCTACGAGAGAATCCGAGAGGACCTTCATGGAGGTAAGCGGCGTCTTTAGCTCGTGGGACACGTTGGAGACGAACTCCTGACGTGATTCCTCCTGTGCTCTCATACGCTGGCGCATGCGGTTGTAGGCCTCCGCAAGCAGCTCCGTTTCCGTGTAACCGGGAATGGAGATATCTTCCTCCAGGAACGCGGAGCGCTCATCCAGGGATGCCGTGACCTTGGAAAACGGCCTAGCCAGGATCCTGGAGGCGTAAAAAGCGATCACAAGCATGATCACGATCAGGGTGATCTGCAGGATCAGGATATTGGAGCTCAGTTCGCGTTTCCCGTCGATGATATCATCGGTAGGCACACTCATGATCAGCAGGCCTTCCACGTTGTCCGCCTCGGTGAGCCTCACCGGGACCGTCACCTCAAGAAAGCGTTCGGTGTGATTGTATTTGTAGCCGGGTGTCCCGTTAAAACTCTTCAGGACCTCCTCGGCGATCAGGATCTTATCCTCATCGATATCGAAGGTGTCTCGGAGGATCCTGAAATTGCGGTTCAGCACGACCACGCGTCCGCTCCACAGATCGCCCAGCTGGTTCAGCTCCGTCTCGATCACCGGGGATTCCGCCCCGTTAAGGTAGCCCGAATCGATCAGCTGCCTGGAGATCATCTGACAGCGGCTGACGATCAGGCCGGCTCTCTGGCCGGCAGCCTGATTTTCATAATTGCGCAGGATCCCGAATTTGACGATATAGATGGGGAGGATCCCCACCAGTATCAGAATAAGAAAGAGCCTCAGCTGCAGGCTCTTTCCAAAACGTTTTAATCGAACTGCGTATTTCTGGATCATCATTTTGTCCCCGAGAAATAATAACCGACGCCCCACTTGGTATGAACATACTTCGGATCGCTCGGATTCTCCTCGATCTTCTCACGAAGACGCCGGATATGCACATCCACGGTCCTCACATCACCCGGATTGGGCGACTCATATCCCCACACCAGCGTCAGCAGGCTCTCCCGGCTGAAGACCTTTCCGGGATTGTTGAGCAAAAGCAGGAGCAGGTCAAATTCCTTGGCCGTGAGATTGATCTCTCTTCCGGCGATGGTCAGCCGGCGGCTGTCGGTCTCAAGCACCAGGTCCCCGGCCTCGACTCTTCCGGGATTTGCCTCGGCTGCCGCTCCTTTGGAACCTGTCTCCGTGCGGGAGGCGGTCCTTCTCATGATAGCTTTGAGTCTGGCCTTCACTTCCAGGATGTTGAAAGGCTTCGTAATGTAGTCATCAGCGCCGTACTCCAGGCCAAGGATCTTATCCAGGTCATCGCCCTTTGCGGTCAGCATCACGATGGGCACGCTCGAAAACTCCCTGACCTGCTGGCAGACCGAAAGCCCGTCCAGCTTCGGGAGCATCAGGTCAAGCAGGATGATATCATACTCTTTCGCCTGCGCCATCGCCACGGCTTCCTCGCCGTCGTACGCGCAGTCGACCTCCATGTCATCCTGCTCCAGTGAGAAGCGGATACCCTTTACGATCAGTTTTTCATCATCTACTACCAGAACTTTTTTTGCCATCTATGACTCCTTTTATACTGTGATCAGGTCACTGATCTTTTTAAACAGCGATTCGCTGATCCCGTTCACCTGCCGGATCTGCCCGATCTGTGCGAACGGCCCATGCTCATCTCTGTACGCTATGATCGCATTTGCTTTCACATCCCCGATCCCGGGCAGTGTCTTTAATGCATCGGCATCGGCCAGGTTGATATTGACGCCGGTCTGTCCGGAAGATACGCCCATAATGGACGCTTCCCTCGCCAGCGCCGTCTCCTCAAGCGTCAGGAACCGCAAAAGCTGTCCGTCCTCCACCTTTTGGGCCAGATTGACATATTCCTTGTCAGCGTCCGCTTCAAATCCTTCGGCTTTAAGAAGGGCATCGCAGGCTCTTGCCCCCTCCGGCAGGTAATAAACACCCGGCTTATTTACCGCGCCGCAGACATAGACCGCGATCACAGACTTTTCCGTTTCCTCTGCATCCAAAGAAAGCGCCAGATCATACGAGCTTTCCGAACCGGTGCCCGCAAGGAGCACCCGCACAGCTTCGTCTGATCTGCCGCATCCCGTCGCCAGCATCATGGCCATCCCTAAAATGAGGACCGATCCGCCGCGGAGATGTAAACACTTTTTTAATATCTGCACTGCAACTCCTTACTGCCGGGCAGCAGGACTTCCCCACAATGCAACAATATTGTAACAAATGATTAAAGTGTTTACAATCCAAAATTTCCAATTTCTGGTTTTGTACGTCAAAATGAACGTTTACTCCTGGTCCGCCCAGGAGAAGGATCTTGAGACGGCCTTCTTCCAGCCGTCAAGAAGCTTCCCGCGCACGTCCGCCTCCATGGCAGGGAAGAACGAGCGCTCCAGCTCCCAGTTTTCGCGGATCTGCTCCGTGCTCTCCCAGTAGCCTGTGGCCAGTCCCGCCAGATAGGCCGCCCCGAGGGCCGTCGTCTCAATGCATTTCGGACGGCGCACAGTGGTTCCCAGGATATCCGCCTGGAACTGCATCAGGAAATTGTTGGCGCAGGCACCGCCGTCCACCTTCAGCTCTTTGAGGGCAATATTGGAATCCGCTTCCATCGCGTGAAGGACATCCCCGGTCTGGTAGGCGAGGGATTCCACCGCCGCCCGGATGATGTGGTTGCGGGTCGTGCCCCTGGTCAGCCCGACGATGGTGCCCCTCGCGTAGGGGTCCCAGTAAGGCGCTCCAAGTCCCGTAAATGCCGGGACGAGATAGACGCCGGCCGTGTCCGGGACAGAGGCGGCGCACGCTTCGCTCTCCGGCGCGGAGCCGATCAGCTTCATCTCATCGCGCAGCCACTGGATGGCCGCTCCCGCAACGAATACGCTGCCCTCGAGCGCATACCGGCACTCCTCTCCCTCTCGGAAAGCCGCGACGGTGGTTAAGAGCCCGTTATCGGATGCGACTGCTTTCGTTCCCGTGTTCATGAGCAGGAAACAGCCGGTCCCGTAAGTATTCTTGGCATCGCCCGGCTCAAAACAGCACTGTCCGTAAAGAGCCGCCTGCTGGTCTCCCGCCGCGCCCGCGATCGGGATCCCGTCGCCGATGGGACAGTCCTGGGTAAAGCCGAACACACTTCCCGACGGTCTCACCTCCGGAAGCATCCGGCGCGGAATATTGAGCACTTCCAGGATCTCATCATCCCAGCACTGCCGGTGGATATCGAACATCATCGTTCTCGAGGCATTGGTCATGTCCGTCACATGTACCCGCCCGCCGGTCAGTTTCCAGATCAGCCAGGTATCCACCGTGCCGAACAGCAGGTCGCCGGCCTCGGCTCTCTCACGCGCGCCGGGCACCGTATTCAGGATCCATTTGAGTTTTGTCCCGGAAAAATAGGCATCCGGGATCAGGCCTGTCTTCGACCGGATCATGTCGCCGCAGCCCATGCGGTTGAGTTCGTCGACCATGGGCGCCGTCCGCCTGCACTGCCAGACAATGGCATTCGTCACAGGCATCCCGCTCTTTCTGTCCCAGACGATGGTCGTCTCGCGCTGGTTGGTGATCCCCACCGCTGCGATGTGCTCGGCCGAAACGCCCAGCTGGCTCATCGCTTCCGCCGCCACGCTGATCTGGGAGGACCAGATCTGTGTCGGGTCGTGCTCCACCCAGCCCGGTTTCGGGAAGATCTGCGGGAACTCCCTCTGCGCCATGCTGCAGATCTTTCCCTTCTGGTCAAACAGGATACACCGGGAACTGGTCGTTCCCTGGTCAAGCGCCATAATATACTTCTGATCTGTACTCATCGGCCACTCCTTTGTCCTTTAACAGGATCTGTTTTATTCAAATTCAGTGATCACTTTATCCAGAATGCAAATCATGTCGTCGATCTCGTTCTCGCCGGCTACCAGAGGCGGAAGCAGGCGGATCACATCGCTTCCGGCCGACAGCACGACCAGCCCGTTTTCGATGCAGGCGGAGACGATCTTCCCAACAGGGATTTCCTTCACGACAACGCCCTGCATAAAGCCCATCCCTCTTCTTGCGGTGAGGCATTCATGCCCTTTGACGAGCTCATCGAGTTTTGCTTCGAGGTAAGGCGTCGTCTTTTTTACATGACCGATCAGGTCCTGCTTTTCAAACTCGTCGAACACAGCGTTCACAGCGGCGCACACAAAGGGATTTCCCCCATAGGTGGTGCCGTGGTCCCCGGGCACCAATGAGGATTCGGCGCATTTTTCTCCGAGTACGAAGGCTCCCACGGGAACGCCGCCGCCAAGGGCCTTGGCCGTCGTCATGATATCCGGTTTCACGCCGTAGTTCTGCCAGGCGAACCAGCTGCCGCTTCTTCCCATGCCGCACTGGATCTCATCAAGGATCAGCACGATATCTTTTTCATCGCAAAGCTGCCTGACCTTCTTGAGGAATTCGGGATCGGCCGGATAGATGCCGCCTTCTCCCTGCACCGTCTCCAGGATGATCGCGCAGGTGCGGTCATTCACCTGGCTCATGATCGAATCGAAATCATTGAACTGAGCAAACTTCACCCCGCCCATCAGCGGTTCAAAGGGATCGCGGTAGTGCTTCGTTCCTGTCACGGACAGCGATCCGATGCTTCTTCCGTGGAAGGACTTTTCCATGGCGATGATCTCATGATCATTCCTGCCGTCCTTGAGATAGGCGTATTTCCTTGCCGCCTTGATGGCTCCCTCCACGGCCTCCGTCCCGCTATTGGTGAAAAACACCTTTGAGAGGGAGCAGGCTTTCAGGAGCTTTTCCGCGGCCGACGGGAGATTTTCGTGATAAAAAAGGTTGGAGGTATGCATAAGAAGATCGATCTGGTCCTTCAGGGCCTTATTGTATGCCTCATTGCCGTAGCCGAGCGCATAGACCCCGATCCCGGATCCGAAATCCAGATATTCCTTACCGTCGACATCTTTGAGCGTGACACCCTTTCCGCTCCTGAATACCACTGGAAAACGGCGGTAGGTAAACAGGATGCTCTCCTCGGTACGGTCGATCACGGATTGTGTTTCCTGGCTGTTCATTTTTACGGCTCCTTTCCGTGGAAAACTCGTCAGTTCCTGAGCTCGGCGCCCGGGTCGTCATCCCTGAAGATCAGGGTGCCCACGCCTTTGTCGGTAAAGAACTCCAGCAGCAGGGAATGAGCGATCCTGCCGTCGAGGATATGCACTCTTCCGACGCCCGACTCAAGCGCATCGATGCAGCTGTTCAGTTTCGGGAGCATTCCGCCTCCCGCAAATCCGTCCGCCAGGAACTGCCTGGCCTGGGAGACGGTCATCCGGCTCACCAGTGTGGAGGGATCGGCCGGATCGCGGTAGACTCCCTCGATATCGCTCAGGAATACCAGCTTGGCGGCCTTCATCTCCTTGGCCACCGCGCAGGCGGCGTCGTCCGCGTTGATGTTGAAGGAATGATATTCCGCGTCCGACCCGATGGGGCAGATCACGGGGATGAAATCATTGTCGAGCAGCGTGTTGAGCAGTCTGGAATCGACGTTGGTCACCTGGCCGACAAAGCCGATATCCTGGCCGTCGGGAGCATATTTTTTCTCGACCCTTAAAACGGTCCCGTCTTTTCCGCTAATACCGACCGCCTTCAGGCCGGTCTTCTCCATCATCGATACCAGGCCCTTATTCACGCGGTTGAGCACCATCTCGGCCACCTGGATGGTATCGGCATCGGTCACACGAAGTCCTGAGACGAACTCGGTCTCCAGGCCGACCTTCCCGATCCATTTGGTGATCTCCTTTCCGCCGCCGTGAACGATGATCGGTCTGAAGCCGACCAGCTTCAGCAGAGCCACATCACGGATCACGTTCTTTTTAAGTTCATGGTCGACCATCGCGCTTCCGCCGTATTTGACGATGATCGTCTGGTTCTGGAAGCGCTGGATATACGGCAGTGCCTCGATCAGTACATTCGCTTTCGCAAGCAGCTGGTCCATTGTGTCCATTTTCTGTATTTTCCTTTCGTTCTTCCGGGCTGTCTGTTAAGACCTGTAGTCGGCGTTGATGGAGATATATTCATGGGTAAGGTCGCATCCCCACGCGGTGGCCGACGCTTCCCCCATTCCAAGCACGATCCGTGCCGTCACTTCGGGATCCGACAGGATCTTGGTGGCTTCCTCCTCGCTGTATCCGGTACTGACGCCGCCTTTTGTGATCTGTATCTTTCCAGATGCGCTCTCGAAATACAGGTCCACCTTTTCCTCTTCAAAGAAGGCACCCGAATAGCCCATGGCGCACAGGATCCTGCCCCAGTTGGCATCATGGCCTGCGATGGCCGTCTTGACAAGGTTCGATCCGGCCACGGAGCGCGCCATCTTCGCCGCGCTCTCCTTATCGGCTGCGCTCTCCACGATCACTTCGAAAAGAGCTGTAGCGCCTTCTCCGTCCCCTGCCATCTTTTTGGCGAGACGGATCGTCAGCGCCTTCAGGGCGCCCAGGAAAGCTTCATAATCTTCCCCTTCACTTTCGATGGGGGCATTGCCGGCCAGTCCCGATGCCATCACCAGGCAGGTGTCGTTGGTGGAGGTATCTCCGTCCACCGTGATCATGTTAAAGGATTCTCCGACGCATTCACTGAGCGCTTTCTGGAGCAGCGGCTGTGAGATGGCTGCGTCAGTCGTGATGAACGCGAGCATGGTGCACATGTTGGGATGGATCATTCCCGATCCCTTACTCATGCCGCCGATCGTCACTGTTTTTCCACCGCACCCGAAGCTTACCGCGGCTTCCTTGCGGATGGTATCCGTTGTCATAATGGCGCTTGCCGCCAGCACGGCACTCTCCCGGTCATCCTTTAACGCTTCGGCAAGAGCAGCGGTTCCCTCACAGATCTTGTCCATCGGAAGCTGCGCTCCGATCACTCCCGTGGAGGCCGTCAGGACAAAGTCCTTATCGATCCCGAGTGCCTTTGAGGCGGCCTGGGCCGTCAGCTCGCAGCGCGCCATCCCCTCTGCGCCGGTGGCGGCATTGGCGATCCCGCTGTTGATCACGACAGCCTGTGCTTTTCCCTGCTCTTTAAGGATGCGCATGTCCCATTTGACAGGCGCTGCCTTGACCAGGTTCGTCGTAAAGGTTCCGGCAAGCGCGCAGGGAACTTTGGAATAAAGGAGAGCCATGTCCAGCCCTTCCTTCTTGATGCCCGCCGCGATGCCGGCCGCGTAAAATCCGGCCGGTGATGTGACGCCGCCTTCAAAAAATGTATATGTATTCTCGCTCATAAACAAATGCCTTTCTATTGATCAGGGGAATGCCGGGATCATCTCCAGTCCGGTCTTCTCCTCAAGCCCGAACAGGATGTTCATATTCTGGACCGCCTGGCCGGCAGCGCCTTTGACCAGGTTGTCGATCGCTCCCACCGCGATGATCCTTCCGGTCCTCTCATCGATCCGCCATCCTATATCCGCGTAGTTGCTGCCTTCCACCCATCTGGTCTCGGGAAGGTCGCCATCGTGCCTGAGCCGGATAAAGAACTCGTCACAGTACCATTTTTCGTAGGCTTCACGCACGTCTGCCGCGGTGACGCCTGTTTTCAGGCTTGCATAGCAGGTAGCCAGGATGCCGCGGTTCATCGGTACCAGATGGGGCGTAAAGTTCAGGATGATCTCCTGCCCCGCCGCATAACCGAGCTGTTCCTCGATCTCCGGCGTATGGCGGTGGGTCGTGACCCCGTAGGCTTTCATGTTTTCGTTCACTTCACAGAAAAGATTGTTCACCTTCGCGCCTCTTCCGGCTCCGGAAGTGCCGGACTTGGCATCAATGATGATCGTTGCCGGATCGATCAGGCCTTCCTTTACCAGCGGATAAAGCGTCAGGATCGAACAGGTCGTATAGCAGCCGGGGTTGGCGACGATCCTCGCCTCCTTCGTTATCGAACGATTCAGCTCGCAAAGGCCGTATACAGCTTCCTTAATATATTCCGGAGCCTTGTGTTCGATCCCGTACCATTTTTCATAAATGCTCACGTCCTTGAGGCGGAAATCCGCACTCAGGTCAACGATCTTCGTTTTCTCAAGGATCTTTTCACTGATGATGGACGCGCAGTAGCCCTGCGGCGTCGCGGTAAAGATAACATCCGCCTCCTGGGACAAACGGTCCATATCGTCATCAAGACATTTCGCGTCAACGATTTTGAACATGTTCTGGTAGACGGAGGCAAAGGCTTTATCCTGGTAGCTTCTCGAACCGTACCATACAACTTCTGCTTCGGGGTGCCCGCAGAGAAGCCTCGCCAGCTCAGCTCCTGCATATCCGGTCGACCCGATGATCCCGGCTTTTATCATAGTATTAAAAACTTCTCCTTATAAAATATTGCTTTGAACCAAGGTTCGCATCAATCATACTCTACTTTATAAAAGAAGTAAACCCCTAATATGCGCATATTTATACATTTATAATGTATATTATGTATATTCTTTCATCCAAATAAAACATTTTTAATTACTGCTTGCATATTTATTACACTTGAGTTATAGTTATACCCGTTGGTACGATAAAACATCATATAAAATAGAAATCGGCCTTGCTTGGCCGGCAATAACGGAGGTAGATATGAGGGAAAAAGTGATCCTTGCCTATTCGGGCGGTCTTGACACGACATGCATGGTCCCGTGGCTGAAAGAGAATTTTGATTACGATGTAGTCTGCTGCTGCATCGACTGCGGCCAGGGAAACGAGCTGGACGGACTTGATGAGAGAGCCCGTGTCAGCGGAGCTTCCAAATTATATATCGAGAACATCATCGATGAGTTCAGTGATGATTTCATCATGCCCTGCGTGAAGGCCGGAGCCGTCTACGAACACAAGTACCTTCTGGGCACCTCCATGGCAAGGCCGGCCATCGCCAAGAAGCTTGTCGAGATCGCCCGCAAGGAAGGGGCTACCACGATCTGCCACGGCGCTACAGGCAAAGGAAACGACCAGATCCGTTTCGAGCTCTCCATCCACGCGCTCGCACCCGACCTGAAGATCATCGCCCCCTGGCGTATGACAGATGTCTGGCAGATGAAGTCCCGCGACGACGAATATGATTATGTCCGCGCTCACGGCATCGATCTTCCCTTCGACTTAAGCCACAGCTACAGTCGCGACCGCAATCTCTGGCATATCAGCCATGAAGGCCTTGAGCTGGAGAATCCCGCCAACGAGCCGAACTATGATGACATGCTCATGCTCAGCGTGACACCCGAAAATGCTCCCGACGAGCCCGAGTACATCACCATGACCTTCGAAAAAGGCATCCCGAAGACACTCAACGGTGAGGCCATGAAGGTCAGCGAGATCATCACCCGCCTCAATGAACTTGGCGGCAAGCACGGCATCGGCATCGAGGACATCGTCGAGAACCGCGTGGTCGGCATGAAGAGCCGCGG
>DGTA01000095.1:13955-23241 GCA_002394165.1 Lachnospiraceae bacterium UBA4348
GGCGTCTACGAGACCCCCGGCGGCACCATCCTCACCGCAGCCCACGAACAGCTCGAAGAACTTATCCTCGACCGTGAAACCATGGAGACCAAAAAGAAGCTCGGCAGCCAGTTCGCCCAGATCGTCTACGAAGGCAAATGGTTCACCCCGCTTCGCGAAGCCATCCAGGCCTTTGTCGATGTGACCCAGGAATACGTGACCGGCGAAGTAAAGATGCGCCTCTACAAAGGCAACATCCAGCGGGCAGGCACCACCTCCCCCTACAGCCTCTACAACGAATCCCTGGCCTCCTTCACCACCGGCGATCTCTACGATCACCACGACGCCTCCGGCTTCATCCGCCTGTTCGGCCTTCCCATGACCGTCCGCGCCATGAACATGCGAGAAAAAAGCCTGAAGAACTAATTCTGACAGGGGGACAGTCTTTGGATAGCGGGTAATAATAACATAAGACAACTTCAAAAGGATCTTCAGCTTATGCAGCCGCTGCAGAAAACGCGAGCATAGCGGCGCATTCGCAGCTCTGTCTGAGCCCGCGTAAGCGGGCGAGTTAGCGAAGAATGCGCCGGATAAGCGGCGCAGCGTTTTCAAGAGCGGCAAATAGCTGAAGATCCTTGAAGTTGTCTTATGTTATTTTTTAGCTTTCAGAGGACTGTCCATTTCCGTGCGCGGTGCGTGATAAGCCTGCGAACGCGGTGCGCGCGCGACTCCCCTGTCAGGAAGCAAACTGGCTGTTGTACAGCTTCGCGTAGAACCCGTCTTTTTCCAGAAGCTGCCTGTGGTCTCCCTGTTCGATGATCTTTCCGTTGTTCATCACTAAGATCACGTCAGCCTCGCGGATCGTGGACAGCCGGTGAGCCACGATAAAACTTGTCCTGCCCTCCATCATCTCCAGGAATGCCGACTGGATCTTGAGCTCGGTCCTGGTATCGATCGAGCTGGTCGCCTCATCCAGAATGAGCATGTCCGGCATCGTCAGCATCACCCTGGCGATGCAGAGCAGCTGCTTCTGCCCCTGAGAGATGTTGGACCCGTCCTCGGTGATGACCGTATCATATCCTTTGCTCATTCTCATGATAAAGCTGTGAGCATGCGCTTTCCTGGCCGCAGCGATGACCTCCTCCAGCGTCGCGTCTTCCTTTCCGAAGGCAATGTTATCCCGCACCGTTCCCGATCTGAGCCAGGTGTCCTGCAGCACCATCCCGTAGCAGCTGCGAAGGGTGTGTCGGTGGATCTTCCTGATGTCATTGCCGGCCAGGACGATCCGTCCGCTGTCCACGTCGTAAAACCGCATCAGGAGATTGATGAGCGTCGTCTTTCCGCAGCCGGTAGGCCCGACGATGGCGATCCGCTGTCCGCTCTCCACCTGCAGGTTGAAGTCTTCGATAAGAGGCCTGTCCTTCTGGTAGCAGAAATCCACATGTTCGAAGCCGACACGCCCGTCACAGTCAATATTCTCCGTCTCATCCTGCGCCGAGATCTCTTCCGGCTCATCGAGCAGGTCAAAGATCCGTCCCGCACAGGTGATGGCATTCTGCATTTCGGCCAGCACTCCGGAGATCTCGTTGAACGGCTTGGCATACTGACTGGCATAGCTCAGGAAGATGCTCAGCGTACCCACCGTCAGTTTCCCGGCGGAAGCGATCAGCGCTCCGGCCAGGGCCACTGCCGCGTAGACGATATTGTTCACCAGCCTGGTGCTGGGATTGGTCAGGCTCGAGAAGAAAACAGCCTTCAGGCTTACCGCGCGCAGCCGGTCGTTGACCCGGTCAAAATCCTTAAGCGTCTGCGCTTCATGGCCGAACGCCTGCACGACCGCCAGTCCTTCGATCTGCTCGTTGACCATCGCGGTCTCCTCGCCGCGTACGAGCGCCTGCTGCCTGAAATAATGCTGGGTCCTGGAGACGATGAACCTCGCCACAAAGAGGCTCAGGGGTGTGAGCACGATGATCACGAGCGCGATCTTCCAGTTAACGGCGAGCATAAAGGCCACGGTCCCGATGATCGTGAGGATGCCCGTGAAAAGCTGAGTAAAGCTCATCAAAAGCCCGTCGGAAAAAAGATCGACATCCGCGATGATCCGGCTGACCAGGTCTCCCGAAAGGTGAGAATCGAGGTACGAAAGCGGCAGCTTCTGCAGCTTGCTCATCGCCTGGTTCCGAAGGTTTCTCGATACCCGGAATGTAATATGGTTATTGCAGACTGCCTGGATCCACTGGGTGATAGCTCCCGCCCCGGAGGCGGCCAGGATCAGCCAGAGTATGGTTCCCACCCTCTTAAAATCGACGCTGCCCTTGCCAAGCATGGCATCGATCCCGCGTCCGCACAGGATCGGGACGACCAGCTGAGAGGCAGTCAGCACCAGCGCGCACAAAAGAGAGATAGCCACATATCCGGCCTCAGGCCGGATATACCGCAGG
This sequence comes from Lachnospiraceae bacterium UBA4348, assembly GCA_002394165.1. Classification (GTDB taxonomy): domain Bacteria; phylum Bacillota; class Clostridia; order Lachnospirales; family Lachnospiraceae; genus Merdiplasma. The sequence continues at coordinate 16,376 of DGTA01000095.1, forward strand.
ATCCGTCTCGTCACGAGGCGGTCCCGCCCGGCAGCCTTGGAGGAAGCATTTTTCTTTTTCATGAACCGCTCTCCTCCTTTCTGAACTGGCTGTCATAGATCTCACGGTAGACCGGACACTCCTTAAGAAGCTGATCATGGGTGCCGATACCGGCCAGGGCGCCGTCATCGAGCACCAGGATCTGATCGGCATGCTGAAGGCTGGAGGTGCGCTGGGAAACGATGAACACCGTCATCTGTCCGGGAAGATCGCGGAGGGCCGCTCTAAGGGCCGCATCCGTGGCAAAGTCAAGTGCGCTCGCGGAATCATCCAGGATAAGGATAGAAGGATTTCCGACCAGCGCCCTGGCGATCGTCAGGCGCTGCCGCTGCCCGCCGGAGAGGTTCCGGCCGCCCTGTTCCACTTCCTCATCCAGGCCGTCCTTCTTCTGGCGCACGAACTCCTCGGCCTGGGCCGTCTTAAGCGCCTGCCACAGGTCCTCATCGGATGCATCGGGATTGCCCCAGCGAAGGTTTGTCCGGATCGTGCCCGAAAAGAGCCGGGCTTTCTGAAGGACCATTCCGATCATGCCCTTAAGCTGGGCGGCGCTGTACTCCTCCACCGGATGCCCGAAAACGGACACGCTGCCGCTGTCCGCCTCATAAAAGCGCGGAATCAGGCTTACAAGCGTTGTTTTTCCGCTTCCGGTTCCGCCGATGATGCCGATAGTCTGCCCTCTTTTTGCGCAGAAAGAAATATCCGACAGGGCTTCCTTCCCGCTGCCGCCGTAGCTGACAGAGACATGATCGAACCGGACAGCTTCCTCACTGTCCACCGAAAGGTCACTCTCCTCCACAAACCGGATGGACGGCTCCGTATCCAGCACATCTCCCACTCTGTCCGCACAGGCGGCCGCCTTTGTGCACTGCACAAAGAGATTGGCAAGCTTGACCAGTTCGACCAGGATCTGGCTCATATAATTGACCAGGGCGATCACTTCTCCGGTATTCATGATCCCCGAATTGACGTAAAGACCGCCCATACGGATGATGGCGACGATGCCCAGATTAACCACCACATACGTAAAGGGATTGAGCAGGGCCGAGATCCTGCCGACGCCCATCTGGTCAAGGACCAGCTCTTTGTTGGCGGCCTGGAAGCGCTTCTTCTCCTTAGACTCCATGCCGAAAGCCCTCACGACTCTCACGCCGGTAAGGTTTTCTCTGGCAAGCACGGTCAGTCTGTCAAGTTTTCCCTGAATTTTCTTGTAGCCGGGAGAAGTCAGGCGCATGATCCCGAATATGATCAGCGAAAGGATGACGATCGCTCCCGCAAAGATCAGGGCGATCCGGCTGTTGATCGTGAAAGCCATGATCATGGCCCCGAACACGATAAAGGGACTGCGCAGAAACAGGCGCAGGAACAGGTTGATCCCGTTCTGCACCTGGTTAAGATCCGAACTCATGCGGGTGATCAGTGTCCCGGCGCCGATCCTGTCCGTTTCGGGAGCGCCCAGAGAAAGAATGTGTGCAAACAGGTCATGCCGAAGATCCGCGGCAACGCTCGTCGCCGCCTTCGCGGCAAAAAACTGGGCCGCAAAGCTCAGTGCCAGGCCGGCAAGGGCCAGGACCACCAGCAGGATGCTGCAGCGGATGATCAGCGCATTATCATGCTTCCCGATCCCGGTATTGATCATCACGGCGATCACCATGGGCACAAAAAGATCAAAGAGTGCTTCCAGCATCTTGAAAAGCGGTGCAAGGATGCACTCTTTGCGGTTACGTTTAAGATATTTGGAAAGATGTTTCATTTTTTAACCGTCACAGTTCTGATTTTACCGAAGGGGCCGTAAGTATTGCGCGAAGCTCCCTTCTTAAAGGCGCGGATCCGGACATAATATTTCCCGCCCGGAGTCAGTTTGCCGATCGACGCGCTGACGGTGGCATTGGAATCAACCATCACCTTCCGGACTTTACTGGTAAAGGATTTGTCATCGCTGTACTGGATCTGGTAGCCGTCTGCCTGACCGTCTTTACCCCATTCCAGGCTGATCTGGCCGCTCTCCTCACTCTTTACGGAGATAAAAGCCGGGGACTTTAGGGTGATCTTGAACTCAGCCGTACCGGTGTAGTTCTTATACTCGCCTTTTCCGGTCACCGTGATCGTGGCGGTCCCCACATTCTTGTTGTCCTTATAGCTCACCGTATATCCGGAGGAAGGAACACTCTTTCCGCGGATCGTCACCTTTACGGATGGCTTCTGCGCTTCTCCGTTATAGATATAGCTGTTCTTGGACGGCTTTACGGTAAACTTTCTTTCCTTGGCCGACGCTGAGGAAGAACCGGTGCTGCTTTTCTTTTTCGATGTGGAAGATCCCTCCTTCACGATCTTGAAGGAAACCGTCTTCGTCCCCTTATACTGTCCCTTCCCGGTGATCTTTATCTTTCCGGTGCCCACCTTGATATTGTTGCTGTAGCTGAGAGAGTAATCCGTCCCCCGCTTGAGCGTGATACCGTCCCTGGTAAGCTTCGGGACCGGTTTGATCTCTTTTCCGGTGTAAGTCTGGTCGGCGATCTTGCTGACCGTCGCTTCGCGAATGGGGACCTGACCCTCCGCCAGCTGTCCGATCAGCCCCATCAGACCTTCCAGAGATGAATCATCGGCCTTTTTCCCGGTGGAAGAGCCCGAATCGGAATCCCCGAGCATGGCGATCAGGTCGCCCAGCCCCGACAGGAGTCCCCCGTCCGAAGCCCTGGCGGTCATGGGCCTGACCAGTCCTGTCACGATCATGACAGCCGCCAGGCAGATCACAGCCCCCGTAACCCTCCATGTCTTCATATTACAGCTGATATTACCTCTTTTTCTGTTCATGTTCCCTCCCAGGATCATTCAGGATACTGTCCTTTGCAGACGGTCTGTTTCACGCCCAGACAATATAATCTTCCTTGCGCGGCTTCGCTTCACCGATCTTGTTGGGATCCGTGTAGCCTAAAATGCAGTGGCCGACGCCCCGGTAATTCTCGGTAACACCCCATTTTTTCATGAGTTCTCTGCCTTCCGGAGATTCGAAAACTTCCTTTGCCCTGTGGATCCAGCATGATCCGATGCCGAGGCTGTAGGCGGCGAGCATCAGGTTGCCCATGACAAGCGCTCCATCCTCAACACAGGTGGGAACGTTCGAGTCTGCCATGACCACAAGAACCGTAGGAGCCCCGTAGAACGGATCAATATCCGCTCCCATGACGCGGGCGTTCAGCTTACTGAGCAGGCTGATGGTCTCCTTATCCTGGACCACGATGATCTTGCCGGACTGGCGTCCCATTCCGCTGGCAGCATAGGTACCGGCCTCAAGAATGAGCTTCAGCTCATCCGTTTCGATCTGTTCGTTCTCAAAGGTTCTTACACTTCTCCTTTTCTCCATGGCGCTGATTACATCATTCATACTTTCAACCATCCTTTCAAAAAAACAGGTGTTGCTTTTCAGGCACAGTGTCCTTCTTTTACTGATATTATATGGTTTCCTTTGGTAAAAAACAATATGCCCGCCTTCTATAAACACGTCACAGTACCGGAATATATCAATAAATATCGATTCATACTGGACTTATTATGCCGCTCGTGTTACAATTCTGTTAATTGTACGTTATCGTTCTGTAACGTCTGGTTTTTGAAACGTAATTTTTATCGTAATTTTTTATTACGGCTTTGACATTCAATTAAAAAAGGGGTGTTCTAAATGCTGAAAAAACGCAACATGATCAATTTATTGTCGATGGGTCTGATCACGGCCGCCCTGTGCGCCGCTCCCGTCATGGCTGAAGAGGAAACAGAAGTATTCCAGCCCGAGACAGGCTTCAGCCGCTGCGACAGTTATGTCTATGTATATGCCGATATGGACCGCGAAAGCGAGATCGTCGGAAAGCTTTATACAGACAGCCTGGTCAATGTTCTTGGCGAATATGAATATGACTGGACTCACATCTCCTCCGGTCATGTAGAGGGATATGTGGATTCAACCGCCATTAAAAAAGGAGAAGATGCCGACAGGATCGCAAAGGAAGTCGCTTATGTCTCCTGCGTCGTAAAGGCCGATGAGCTTGCAGTCAGGGCAGACAGCAACGAAAACGCGGAAGTGATCACTTCTGTCAATAAAGATGATGTCATCGAGGTCGTCGACCAGAATGACAACTGGGCCAAGGTCGTGCTGGTCGGTGAAGACGGAGAACTCATTTATGGATGGGTCTCGAAAGAATTCGTGGAAGTCAAGACCGAATACAGAATGGCTGTTACCCTTGAAGAAGATGAACTCGGACTGATCGATGTGGACGAGGAGGAAACCGAGGAAGAGATCGAGGAGGAGATCTACGACGAGGAACCTTCCTATGAAGAGCCTTCTTATCAGGAGCCTTCTTATCAGGAGCCTTCTTATCAGGAGCCTTCCTACAATTCACAGCCGGCTACTCAGGCTGCCACACAGCCTGCCACTCAGGCCGCTACCCAGCCTGCTACTCAGGCTCCGACGGAGGCTCCGGCACAGACTGAGACTCAGCCTGCTACACAGGCACCCACAGAAGCTCCGGCAGCCACGGAAGCTCCGGCTGATACCGCTGTTGATGCCGGCACGTCCAGTGATACTGTCATTACTGATGACAGCAGTTCCGATGAAATTTATGTTGATGACGGCACAGGCGACGAAGTCATAATCGATGATTTCAGTGATGAATTCTATGATGCCGGCTGATCCGGATCATTGAAAGACGGGTCAGACCCTTACCAGTACTTATAAGTACTGACGAGGATCTGACCCCTTTTTTATGGCAGAGTCTGCCATATGTTTTCCCGAAAACCGATATACATATCGCCGGTCTCTCACTTTCGGCAGCCAGAAAGGATGAATGATTCAATGAAAAAAGCATCAATGATTTTAGACAAGGATTTTCAGATCAGCCGGATCGATCCACGCATCTACGGTTCCTTTATTGAGCATCTGGGACGGGCCGTCTACAGTGGGATCTATGAGCCCGGGCATCCCCTGGCGGATGAGGAAGGCTTCCGGACCGATGTGATCGAAGCCGTCAGGAACCTCCAGGTTCCGATCGTCCGCTATCCGGGCGGCAATTTCGTCTCCGGCTTCAACTGGGAAGACAGTGTGGGTCCCGTATCCGAAAGGCCGAAGCGTCTTGACCTGGCCTGGTACACCACCGAGACGAACGAAGTCGGCCTCCACGAGTTTGCCAGCTGGGCAAAGAAAGCCGACAGCGAGGTGATGTACGCCGTCAATCTCGGGACAAGAGGTCCGGAAAATGCCCGCGATATCGTTGAATACGCAAATCATCCGGGAAACAGCAAATTCTCGGATATGCGCATCGCCAACGGCCTGAAGGATCCCCTCGGCATCAAGCTGTGGTGCCTTGGAAACGAGATGGACGGTCCCTGGCAGATGGGCTCCAAAACTGCCTTTGAATACGGACGCACAGCCAATGAAGCCGCCAAGATCATGAAATGGGTCGATCCCTCCATCGAGCTGGTGGCCTGCGGCTCCTCCGGTTCCGGCATGCCCACCTTCGGCGACTGGGAACTGACGATGCTGAATGAATGCTATGACAACATCGATTATGTTTCCCTCCACCGCTATTACGGCAATCCGACCGGCGACACCGCCTCCTTCCTGGCCAGCACCATGGATATGGATGACTTCATCCGCAGCGTCGTGGCCATATGCGACGCCGTTAAGGGCAAGAAGCACGGCAGCAAACAGATCAACCTGTCCTTCGATGAATGGAATATCTGGTATCACTCCAACGAACAGGACAAGGAGATCTGGAAGCGTGAAAAATGGGACCGCGCTCTTCCGCTGCTCGAGGATATCTATAATTTCGAGGATGCACTCCTGGTCGGCTCCATGCTGATCACCCTGCTTCGCAACTCAAACCGTGTTAAGGTCGCCTGCCTGGCACAGCTTGTCAATGTCATCGCTCCAATCATGACCCGCACGGGAGGCGGCTGCTGGGCGCAGACGATCTACTATCCGTTCATGCATGCCTCCAGATACGGCCGCGGTACAGCCCTTAAGGCGATCATCGACTCGCCCAAATACGACAGCAAAGAGTACACCGATGTCCCGATCATCGATGCGATGGCCATCCTCGCCGATGACGGCTCCCTCACCCTCTTCTGCGTCAACCGCGACCTGAAGGACGAGTGCCTGCTCGACCTGGACCTTCGCTCCTTCGGAGATCTTAAAATGACCGAGCATATCGTCATGCACCACGACGACGTCAACGCCGTCAACACAGAAGAACATCCGGACAATGTCGTCCCGGTGAATGTGCCGGTACAGAAGACAGAGGGCGCAAAGGCCGAGATCAAACTCAGCCCCCTCAGCTGGAATGTGATCCGCTTCGCATAATTCTGACAAGGGACGGTTCTGTGTCAGCGTACGCTGACAGAGGGACACTCCTCCGGACATATAATAAAGCGCCATGCGGGAACAAAAACACGGTCTCCTTGGTTTCGTTTGCTGCGTTCTTATCTGCCCGTCCTCCAGGGACGATAGAAACGTTGTCCCATTCCGGACGGGCAAAGAACTTGCAAACTCAAGCCGTCGACCTACCGTTTTTGTCCTCCGCATGGCGCTTTTATTATTAACCACAAGGAGTGTCCCCTGTACATCACCGGCTGACACAGCCCTTCGAAGTAAAACTGCAAACGGTTCTGCATCAGCGGCTGTTGACAGGGTGACAGTTCTTGCGAAGAAGCAGAGTTAATAAAAAAACAGATTCAAAAGGATCTTCAGCCTAGGCCGCCGCGGCAGAAAATGCGAGCATAGCGACGCATTCGGAGCACTGTCTGAGCGTTCGTCAGAACGCGAGTTTGCGAAGAATGCG
>DGTA01000137.1:0-1326 GCA_002394165.1 Lachnospiraceae bacterium UBA4348
TGTAAAGGTCCTCCAGGAGCGGCATATTCTCCGGCACCGGGTCCTCGAAATACTTCTGGTAGATCTGATGGACACAGCGGTCGATGACCGTCTTTTCCACCGGCTGCAGGCCTTCCTTGCCTCCGACGATCAGCTCGCACAGGGACAGGATGAAGTCCGCTTTCAGGGCAACAGGGTTGTCTTCTTCGGAATAATTGCTATTGATATCCATCGGATTGATATACTGGGTGCTCACCGGGCTGATGTGGATGACCTGCCCGTCAAACTTCTGTACCAGCGCCGTATACTCCGCTTCCGGATCGCAGATGATGATGTCGTCATCCGTCACAAGGAATGCATTGGCGATCTCCCTCTTGGCGCTGAAGGATTTACCGGAACCGGGCGTTCCGAGAATCAGGCCGTTCGGGTTCTTAAGCGCTTTCCGGTCTACCATGATCAGGTTGTTGGAAAGGGCATTCAGCCCGTAATACAGGGCTTCTTTTCGGTTCTGAAAGAGCTCCTGTGTCGTGAACGGCACGAAGATCGCCGTGGAACTGGTGGTCAGCGCCCGCTGGATCTCGATCAGGTTCTTCGCCAGCGGCAGGCTGCTCATAAGGGCGTCTTCCTGCTGGTAGCTGAGACGCCGGAGCATGCAGTTGTGCTTCTGGGCGATGCTGGATGCCTGGAACACGTTGGTCTCCAGCTCCTGCTTCGTTTTTCCCGTATTCATCACAAGGATCGTGATCAGGAACATCCGCTCATTCTGGCTCTGCAGCTCCTGCAGGAGCGCCTTCGCGTCCTTGCCGTAGGTGGCCAGGTCGGAAGGGATGATGTCCATGTCGTATCCGGACCGGACGGCCTTTTTCTGCTCCTCGATCTTGGAACGGTCGAGCTCCGTGATCGTGTGCTTGACGGTCTTGATGGCTTCCGTCTGGTCGACCGACTGGATGTGGAAGGTCACGATCTGGCTGGACTCCATGTCGAGGAAGTCCTTCAGCAGCTGGTCGGAAAGATCCGACGCCGTGATGGCCAGATAGCTCATGGCCCCGTACAGGTTTCCCATGTGAAAATACCGGCTGCCGGGAAAGGCAAAGGCCGTCGGCGCAATGAAGTCCTTCACGGACAGGCCGCTCTTCGCCAGCCATTTCCAGTCAAAACGGAACCGGTCCTCCGGCTCGCCCATGTGGAACATGTCGTGCATCAGCTTCAGGCGTTCTTTTCCGTTCAGCGGTTTTGCCGTCACGCCCAGCTGGCGGAAGTTATTGAGGATGTCATTCATGACATGGGCAAGCCTGGGCTTTGCCTGTTTGATGGATTCCGCCTCGATCCCGAAGGTCAGGTACTTGG
>DGTA01000137.1:1398-4520 GCA_002394165.1 Lachnospiraceae bacterium UBA4348
GGCCGTTGTTGCCCTGGGCCAGCTGTGTCTTCAGCATCTGCGTGTATTCCGCCCGGACCGGATTGTAGCCGTCCCTCTGCGGCGGGATGCGGATGTTCTTTTCAAAGCTCTCGGCGTCCGTCGCCATGTTCATGAAGGAAAGCTCGAAATGGATACTGCTGTCGAAGAAGTTCAGGAAGCTGCACCATTCCTCGAAGATCGCCGTTTTGTCCTCCTGCTGGGCCAGCTGGTAGTTGATGTCCTGGAACTGGACCGTCCGGGTGTAGTAATTGTCCCCGACGCGGCAGATCCCGTCCGGGAACATCCGGTCAAAGGGGATCGACTGCTGGGCCGTCCTGGGGACGCCGTCATTTTTTCCTGCCTGATCGACGATCCGCTGGATCTGCTTTCTTTCGCTTTTTGTCAGGTTTACCGGGAGCTTTACGTTTCGATTTGCCGGCTTTTTCCGCACGAATAACAATCTTATCTACCTCCTTTTCCGCGACCGCCAGCCTGTGAAGGACGGCGTAATAGTTGTCTGTCTGATAGGGCCGGATCTTCGGCCGGATGAATCTGCTCTCTATGAAATGCTTCGCGATGACCTCCAGGGGCTGTCCGTCCCGCTCATACATGGCCAGGAGAAAAAGCGGCAGCATGATCACGATCATGCCCATCGCCGCCAGGGAAATATTTCCGAGCTTTCTGAGCAGAAAAAAAGACGGGACACCGATGAGTGCCGCCGCCCCGAAGCAGACAAGCTGCCGTTTGGTCAGGTTGAAGAGTATTTTTGATTTGACCCGCGATAGATCCCGCGGGACAGGGATATAGGCTGCCAAGCGGCCACCTCCTTTCCGTGTGTGTTCTGAGTTCTTTCCGTTTCGGTCCTTCTTAGGTCAGTGTGCTGAGAATACACTTTTTGCAAGGCTTCCGGTCTTGAAGAGCGTGAAGCACAGCAGCACCGTATAGCCCAGGACGCCCCAGATCGACGCGATAATGTGGTCGGTAAATGCGATATTCTGTACCAGCACCGCATAAATGCCGATGCAGATCATGATCAGGAAGCCCTGGAAACCGAGCGCCGCGAGGGATCGCAGATAATTCTGTCCGATCTGGCTCTGTTCCCGGTTCCCGAAGGTCGCGAACGGGATCGGGGCAAGGCTTACCATGAGATAGATCTCAATCATACGCCCGTAGACGATGACGAAGATGAGAACTGACAGGATCATGGAGCACAGCTGCACCACAAAAGAAGACAGGAACAGACCGAGGAGCGGTCCGAGTTCCATGGCCTCCAGCGTATCCCGGATGGAATCCAGCGTGGAGGCGTCGATCGCCGTGCTGGACCCGATCAGCCCGGCACTGGCATTGACCACATGCTGGGCGACATCGAAGATCGCCATCGTGATATTGAAGGTGTTCGTGATCAGCATGACCGCGACGAAGGTCTTGAAGACCCATTTGAAGAATATCCATGTTTCAATATTTGCCAGGTTGTTGTGATCGATGATCAGCTGGATCAGCTCATAGCAGGCAATGAACGTCAGGATCAGGCCCGCGATGGGGATGATCACCGTTTCGGAGATGCTGCGGACCAGACTGAAGATGCCGGGAGAAAAACCTGCCGGCGTCATCCCCACCTGCGTCGCCACGTCCGACACCTGCTGGTTGACCGTGTCGAACATCCCCGAGAAGTTGTTCATGATGCCGTCAATGAGCATTCCCTTGAGCCAATCTGCGATCTGATTCAGGATTGTATCCAAGGGCAGCTTCCTCCTTTATCCGCTGATGTGAATCATTATTTTCCCTTGTGCCCGCAGCACACTGTCAGTACGATACGTATTGTTCTGCGTCTGCATATGAACCTCCTTATGAAATGCTCCGGCCGGGCGGTGATCCCGCCCGGTCAGGCGGGTGTCGTGCATACGCCGCGTGATCCGTTTTTTCAGGCGACGTGCACGGTTGAAATACATGCGCTCTCCGCGCCGGCTTAGCCGAACAGTCCGGAGAGCAGTGGAACGAGGGTGATACCGATGAGAGCAACTCCGCCGCCGGCCATGAGCTGTTTCATGCCCTGTGACTTGGCGCCGGGATTGTCGTTGCCATACCCCTCCATCAGGTTGATCGCGCCCCAGATGCCGAGACCGGCTCCGAGTGCCACGACAAGAGTCTGCAGTACCTGCACTGCACTGTTGAAAAATGCCATACAAGGCCTCCTTTGGTGAGAATTGCCCATGCGGGCGGTGTAAAAGAGACTGCCTGAACGTGGCCGGTCACTTCGGATGCTCCGTTATTTACAAGATCTGCCGCAATCGGCCGTGAGCCCGGGATCTTCCCGTTTTCAGACAACATAAAAGCGGCCCGAAGAGTTTAGCTTCAGAGCCGCTTTATGTAATGGCATGATTCAGTTTTCATTTTGGCAGATGCATCTGCCGAAATGCTTATCTGCAGTAGATTTCGATGGCTTGAGATGCAAACACTGCTGTGCCTTCGCCGCCGATTTTATCGATGTTTGTTGTAAAGTCCCCGCCGCCGGAGTACATCTTTCCGAGCCCGCTCAGGATCTCCTTCGTGCAGGTGTACATGTGCTCCGTGATATAGTCCTGCAGCTTCTTTGCCATGGCCTGCGCCTCATCAGACGCAGGATCTGTATCCCGGATCTGACCGAACTCTGCAAAGATATCGATCATCCCCTGATGGATCTTCAGGTTCTCTTCCTTCGTCCGACCCTTGGACTTTTCTTCGTACTCCTTATAGGCCGGCGTCGTGCCCCAGGATTCTTTGGCCTGCCTGGCGTATTCATCAATCTTTCTGGTATCAAATGCATCAAATGTCAATTGTTTCACCCCTATCGCTTTTATTCCGATCGCAAGGTCGATCAGGTTCTCGATATGTTCCTTCTTGAGCTTTAGGAGCTCGATCTGCTGGCCAAGCGCCTTGCTCCTGTCAAAATCCGGACTGCTAATAATCTTTTTGATATCCTTCAGGGGAAATTCCAGTTCCCTGAAGAGCAGGATCTGCTGCAGGGTCTCCATCGCCGCATCGTCATACAGCCGGTAGCCCGCCTCCGTGTAACCCGAGGGATGCAGCAGCCCGATCTTGTCATAGTACTGCAGGGTGCGTATACTCACGCCTGTCAGTTTGCT
>DGTA01000106.1 GCA_002394165.1 Lachnospiraceae bacterium UBA4348
GACAAAGTAGAGATACGTTCTCTCCTGCTCCCCACATGCTACGTGTACAAGACCATGAGGCTTCCGGCAGTGCTCTCTTCTCTGCGGAACGCTCAGCAGCACATCGCGGTGGTGACCGACGAGTACGGAGGAACGCTGGGCGTGGTCTCCATGGAAGACGTTCTGGAGCAGCTGGTCGGAGATATCTGGGATGAGACCGACACGGTGGAAAAGGATGTCGTAAAGCACGGCGACGGAAAGTACGAACTGGACGGCGACACGCCGATCTATGAGTTCCTGGAGCTGATGGGCTGGAAAGAGGATGACTTCGATTTCGATTCCGAGACCGTCGGCGGCTGGTGCATCGAGTACAACAACGGATTCCCCAATGTCAACAGCGTCTTCAGATACAAAGATATCGAAGTGACGATCCTGGAAGTGTCGAAACGGAGAGTCAGACGGGTAAAGGTGCAGGTTAAAAAAGAAGAATAAAGGCATAAGCATAGGGCGCCGCATTAAGCAGCGCCCTTTTTATGCCATTTTTTGCCTTTCAGGAATCCGATACTCACAGCGATCATTTCGCCGCATCAAACGCGAAATTCCGGAATCTCTCCCAGTTCTCAAGCGAATGCAGGTAAAGCCCGCTCTCCGCCCTCATCGCGGCGTTATCTGCGCTGCTGGCAGGATCAAATACGCCTACCGTCACAAATCCCGCCCTGTTCGCCGTCCGGACAGCGTGGATCACGTCTTCGAACACAAATATGTCAGGAGGGGTAAGTCCCATTCGCTCCGACGCCAGCATAAAGATCACGGGAGCGTCCTTGCCTGCCCCTGCCTCCTCGCAGGTGATCAGTCCCTCGAAGTAATCATACAGTCCAAGTCTCTCAAAGGCTGCCCGGACATGCTCCCTGTTGTTGGATGTAGCAATATACATCGGGATTCCCCGCTCCTTCATCCGTTCCAGAAACTCTGCCGCGCCGGGCTTGGGCTGCGCCTGATAGAAATAGAAGTCGCGGATCACTCCAAGGACGCCTTCCTTGATTTCCTGATCAGTCATGGCAAGATTATAGGCCGACCTCAGGTAGGCTGCCCCCTCGTCCAGACTCATCCTGAACATGATCTCATTAAGGCCCGGTTCAGCCTCAATGCCCAGCTCTTCAAGAAATCTCTCTGAAGCGTTCTCCCAAATCGGCATGGAATCCAGCAGCGTCCCGTCGACGTCAAAAATCGCTCCTTTTCTCATCGTTCTTCTCCAGCGTTGTCTTTTTAAGTTTCCTGCCCCTTGATCACCCGATACAGCAGAGTCAGGGAAACTGTCATCATAATAAACTCTGTGACAGGCTGAGCCCAGATCATGCCCCCGAAGCCGAATACCCTGTTCAGGATAAGCAGCAGCGGAACATAGAGGAACAGCTGCCGCACCAAAGTGATGGCGAAAGCAAACTGGGGCTTTCCCATAGCCTGAAAGGACATCCTGCTCATGGAGACCGCGCCCACAAACGGAAGTATGCACATGATCGTCCGGAGCACCCGGCTTCCCGTCGCGATGACCTCTGCCGAATCCGTAAAGATTCCGATCAGCTGCGGCGCGAATACGCCGTATACCGCCATGATGCAGAGCTCCGTACCGCTGCAGACCATAACGCCCGCCTTCAGGACATCGATCATGCGGCGGTAATTCTTAGCCCCGTAGTTGTATCCCATGATGGGCTGTGTGCCGGCAGCGAATCCCTGGTATACATAATTGCCCAGGGAGAGGATCTTCTGGGCGATCCCCATAGCGGCTACCGTCAGTTCTCCGTATCCCACCGCCAGGTTGTTGTTCACAATATAGGCTGCCGAAGTCAGCAGAGTCTCCAGCGTCGCGGGTACGCCGACCCAGAAGATTTCCTTAAGGATCTCAGCGGTCGGGCGGACGTATTTAAGAGACGGACTCAGCAATGTTTTGCCGCCAAGGTAGAACCACAAAGATACACACATGCCCGCGGCGTTTCCCAGAATCGTCGCGATAGCTGCTCCCCTGATCTCCAGCCCCAGTCCAAAGATAAAAATCGGGTCGAGCATGATATTCACAATCGTTCCCGCGATCATCCCCGCAACGGACTGCCTGACTGATCCTTCACTTCTAAGGAGCTGTCCGAAGGTGTAATTTCCCATCGTAAAGAGGCTTCCCGCCAGGATCACCTGTACATACTGTCTCGTATAGTCAAACGTATTGGCCTGGGCGCCGAGCCCTGTGACGATCGGGCCAAGCAGGCTCAGGCCCAGAACCGCCACTATCACACTGTTCACCACCGTCAGGACGAAACCGGCTGTCACTGTGTGATCCGCTTTCTCCCTGTCACCCGCTCCGAGGCTCCTCGCGATCAGAGATGACGCGCCTGTACCGATCATATTCGAGATCGCGATGGAGATCATCATGACCGGGTAGGCCAGATTTACAGCCGCCAGCTGATAGTCGTCCCGCATAAGCCCTATGAAATAGGTGTCCACCAGATTGTACAGGACCATAATGAACATGCCTGCGATCAGGGGAACCCCCAGTTTTACCACCGCTTTCGCGGGTTTTTCCTCCCGCAGTATGTAGATCCTTCTGTCTTCCGAGCTGCCTGTCATTTTTCAGATCTCCCCGGCATTTCTGCCCATTTCCGCAATAAAAAAAGCATGCAATTTCCATCTTCAATATAATAAAAAAGCACTGTCTTTCTTGTCAAATCAGGATTAAATCTACGCTTGGCGGCATGCCCCTTTTAAATTACGTTGAATCCCATCCTATTCGGCTTGTCGTCAAATCGGATGTAGCTCGAAAGCTTGTCTACGCACAAGCTTACATCCACTGACGGTTTTGACTAAATCCGATGGAGAACAAGTAATTCATAGGAAGTGTAGCATCGAAACGCTAATAAGCGCCCAAATAGTCCCATCATCCTTGAACCAAAAAGGAACTGCCGCCCCGGGAAACTAATTCCCGGAGCGGCAGTTCCACATTTTACATTTGTTCATCAAACTTCCTGAGCAGCAGCAGCCATTTCAGCAGGCTTCCGTCCTCGTAGATCGCGCTCAGCGTTCCGCAGTTGTGGCGCTCGCCGTGTACTGCGGCGGCAAGAAGCGCCATGACGCCCAGCCAGCCAAGGCTTGCCGCGTCAACTTCGGACATCGGCGTCTTTTCGATATCTACCCCTCTGCTCTTTAAGATATCTCTGTAATACTTGAGGCCCCACTTCGGATTATTGTGCACAAAACTGTAGACCGCGTCCTCTATTTTGCTGATGGTCCGGTGCGGGTCTTTCTTCTCTTCCAGATCCGGTATATATTTTGTCACTCCTTCAAACATACGCTCCCCTCCTGTAGTCGCCACCCCCGGTTTGTATATGAGAGTATTATCAGCACTTATGAAAACAGAAATCTTATACATCTATTTTATACCAGAACGGCACAGATATCATCCGAAAAAGAGCAAAAAAACCTCCTCCGGCGCCGGCTGGCGCACAGAGGAGGCTCCGAAAAGAATGAGGCAGATTCTCGAAAATCTCTTATTCTTTGCTCTCACCGAAGCAGATCTTCTGCACGATCGGCGAAAGCGGCTTTCTTATGATCGCAATGACCTTGCCCGTGACGAGTGCCGCGAGGATCGTGCCCTCTCTGATACGGACTCCCGGATCGCGGAAGGGAATCAGGTGCAGGAACACGACTGTAAGGATCACGCCGAGCAGGACAACCGCGCAGTCCACGATAGTCTTGACTTTTGTGAAGGGCTGACCAACTTTCTTGGCAATGGCCATTGTCATGCCTTCCATGGGCATCGGAACGAGGTCCACATCCAGATACAGGAAGACGCCGAATGCTACCAACACAATGCCGACGCACTGCATTCCCAGACGTCCGATGTACCCTCCGGGAAAGAGGAAATCTCCTACCATCCATTTCGTGAAGTTGACAAAATATCCAAAGATCGTGGAAAAGACGATCTGGAACAGGTTGACCGGATTGAACTCTTTACCCAAAAGCAGGATCTGCACAAGGATATAGAAGCAGAATACGATCGTAACGCAGGTTCCGGGCTTCATTTTTACGATATCACTGATGACATACGGGAGAGAGTTGACGGGTGAGATTCCCAGGTCGGAATTGGCAGAAAATGCCACTCCCAGCGCCATGAAGAACAAAGCGATACAGTAAAACAGGACACGAATCCCCCACTGGGGCAGTGTGCTTTTTCTCATCAGACTAATCTCCTGTTCTGTTTAAAAGTTCCCGGGGAGACCGCTTAAATGCGGCACTCCCCAGGATATAGGGAAAATAGAAATGGTTTGCTTTAACAATTACTCGTCGATACCTGTAGCTTCGATGTTGTTCTCTTTCAGGTAGCTCTTCTGGATCTTTCTGTTTGCGAGAACAATAGCAGGGAAGATCAGCAGAGGCAGGTTGAGGTATCCGAGGATGGTGTAACCTGTGGATACAAGCTTAACGATACCGATCTTGGAAGCAGCTGCGCATGCGAGCAGCAGTACGACTACAAGAAGGCCGTCCTTAAGAGGAGCTTCTTCCGTAGGCTTGCGATAGAGCTTAGAGTATCTTGCAACGGCACCGAAGCTGAATCCTACAGCAGTGGAAAGAACAGCGATGAAAACTGTGATAACATACACGAGCTTCAGGCCGGAGAATCCGAGCGCTGTCAGTGTGCCGTAGAAAGGAAGCGGGTTTGTAGCTGTGTCGAGAACATTGTAGTTCTCAAGTGTGGTAGCGGAAAGGAAGAACAGGCTCAGTACGACGAGCATGCATGCGTTTCCGCAAATACCGATGATGGCGCCGAGTCTTGTGGTCTTGCGATCAGGAAGAGTCGGAGCGATGGAAGAAATGTTGCCGATTACGTTAGCCTGGAAGGAAGCATAGATAATGCCGCTCCAAAGTGCTCCAAGGAAGCTCGGGTTGATTCCTTCAACTGTTCCGGCGCTGATGTTCGCGAGCGCCTGGCCAAGATGAAGCTTGCCTGTGGACGCGCTCATGATGATGATGACTGCGAGAACAGCGATAACAAGATACATCATGTAAGAAGATGCGCGGGCAACGAGCTTAGCACCGTATGCGCAAAGAAGGCCTGCGCAGACGATAACGGCACCTACGCCTACCCAGTAGTTCAGGCCGAACTGGCTGTTGAGCAGGTTTCCGATCGCGCTGAGGGATCCGCCGAGAGCGGTCAGCATAACGATGATGAAGGAGAAGTCAAGAAGATATACGATCCAATCGACTCCCCAGACCTTCTTGGTCCAGTCTGCGTAGTTGTAAGTCTTGTAGATTCTTGAGAATTCCGCTGCGCAGTAAATGCAGTAGCCGAGAAGGCCCATAGCAAGGATGCTTGCGAGAGTGCCCCAAATTCCATACTTGACCCAGTAAACGAGGATCTGTGTACCGGATGCTACGCCGGGGCCGAAGTGTGTGCCCATCCAGACGCATGCCATTCCGATGGCGATTGATAAAGTTGACTGTTTCTTCTCCATTTGTTTCCTCCTTTTGTGTGCTTTTCGCATATCTATCACTGCTTACGGCTTTCCCCAAACCGTAAGCAGCTACATTCTTTAGGTACAAACTCCGCCTATCAGCGAAGAAGCGCGCCGGAGATGACCATCTGCTGAACCTGGGAGCTTCCTTCGTAGATGGAAGTGATGCGGACATCGCGGTACAGACGCTCGATCTCGTACTCCTGGGAGTAGCCATAGCCGCCGTGCAGCTGCAGGGACTTGTTAACGATCTCAATAGCAGCCTCGGTGGTGAAATATTTTGCCATGGAAGCAGCCTTTGTGGCGTCTTCCTTGTTGTCCATGAGCCATGCTGCGTTGTAGACAAGGTTTCTTGCCGCGTTGAGCTTGGTCTCCATATCAGCCATCATGAATGCCAG
>DGTA01000024.1 GCA_002394165.1 Lachnospiraceae bacterium UBA4348
AAGACTTTCTCCGCGCCTTCGCCAAGCTTTTTGGAGAGCGGCAGCACGCCGATCTTCACGGGAGCCAGCGCCGGATGGAAACGAAGGACCGTGCGCATGTCACCGCCCTCGAGTTCCTCTTCGTCATAGGCTTCGCACAGGAAAGCCAGCACCACGCGGTCAGCGCCAAGTGAGGGCTCGATGACGTAGGGGATATACTTTTCGCCCTTGGCATCATCAAAGTAGGTCATATCCTGCCCGGACACATTCTGGTGCTGGGTCAGGTCATAGTCGGTCCTGTCGGCCACGCCCCACAGTTCGCCCCATCCGAACGGGAACAGGTACTCGATATCCGTGGTGCCCTTGCTGTAGAAGGCCAGCTCTGCCGGATCATGGTCGCGCAGTCTCATGTTCTCTTCCTTAATGTTCAGCGACAGCAGCCAGTCGCGGCAGAAACCGCGCCAGTACTGGAACCACTCCAGGTCCGTTCCGGGTTCGCAGAAGAATTCAAGCTCCATCTGCTCGAACTCACGGGTA
This sequence comes from Lachnospiraceae bacterium UBA4348, assembly GCA_002394165.1. Lineage (GTDB taxonomy): Bacteria > Bacillota > Clostridia > Lachnospirales > Lachnospiraceae > Merdiplasma. The sequence goes on from DGTA01000024.1 coordinate 517, forward strand.
CGGAAGGTAAAGTTGCCCGGTGTGATCTCATTTCGGAAGGATTTTCCGATCTGGCCGATGCCGAAGGGCAGCTTTTTGCGGGAGGTACGCTGGACGTTCTTGAAATTGACGAAGATGCCCTGAGCGGTCTCCGGACGCAGGTATACAGTGTTCTTCGCATCCTCGGTAACACCCTGGAATGTCTTGAACATCAGGTTGAACTGGCGGATATCGGTAAAGTTATGCTTTCCGCAGGTCGGGCAGGGAATGTTGTGATCCTCCACGAACTGTTTCATCTCCTCCTGGCTCATGGCATCCGGAGCTTTTTCAAGTTCGATCCCGTTCTCGGCGCAGAAGTCCTCGATCAGTTTGTCCGCACGGAAACGCTCGTGGCACTCACGGCAGTCCATCAGCGGATCGGAGAAACCTCCCAGATGTCCGGAGGCGACCCATGTCTGCGGATTCATCAGGATGGCGCAGTCCACACCCACATTGTACTTGTTCTGGGTGATGAATTTCTTCCACCATGCCTGCTTTACATTGTTCTTCAGCTCAACGCCCAGGTTTCCGTAATCCCAGGTATTGGCCAGTCCGCCGTAGATCTCCGATCCCGGATAGATAAAGCCTCTTCCCTTCGCCAGAGCGATGATCTTGTCCATTGTCTTTTCCATGCGTGTTCCTCCTGATTGTCAGAATTCGTAGATCACATATAAATATCCGCCTTCGGCAGCGGCCTCATCGGCCGGCGCCGCGACCCTGCTGCCGAGCAGCTTCGCGTTCGTACTTATATAAACGATATCACCGGGTACCTCGACCGCGTGAAGCGTGTCGCTGATAAAGACCTGATACTGCTTGCGCGCGAGCGGGATCTCCCCCGGAAGCGGGTCCGAATCCACCATTCCCGCATCCACATGATAAAACTCGCAGTCAAACAGAAATCCTTCCATCTGCGCTTCAAGGATAGGCCCGTTGAAGAATTTTACCTGATTGAAGTCGTTGTAGGCGTCCATATCCCGGTAGTTCAGTGTCAGGTTTACCGCCTTGCCCTCAGCCGTGAAAGATATGATCTCCACCGCCTGAGGACCATTCGCCGAATCAAATTCGCTGACAGCGTCCCTCACCATTTTCTCCAGTTCGGCGCTGTCATAATAATCCTCATCAAGCGTCTCGATCAGCGTCTCCGTGACCGGACCTTCTTTCGGTGCCTGCAGCGCGCTCTGCGCAGGCACCCATTCTTCCTCGGGTTCCTGACGGCTGCAGCCGCTCACCGTCCAGAGAGCCAGCAGCACGACGGCTGTCAGGACTGCCCTGTGGCCAGTTCTTCTCATAAAATCTCCATAGTTATGCCGTTTACGTCCGTATCTCGACTATTATAGCTTTATTGACCGTCGTTTTCAACTGCCAATAATGTCATGCTTTCCAGGACCGCCAGCGACCTGGGCGTCGTATCCAGCGTCCGTTTCCGGATCCGGTCCTGCACGGAAGCGATCTCGGAGAGCACCTCCTTCGTCACCGTGAACGTGTAAAGGCTCCCGAGCGGGGCGCTGATCATCCGCGAGAGCGCATAGCGCGCTGCCGGGGAGAGCGACGGATCGCTGGCCGTCTCCTGGGGATACTCCCCGTTCATCACCATCAGCCTGGTCTCGTAAATGTACCTGACCAGTTTGTCCGGCAGGGAAGGATTCTCCAGCGCCTTGAGCGAGACATAAAGCAGGTTAAGCATTCCCGACGCGTCCAGGTTCTCTCTGCCGTAATAATCCGCCAGCTCCATCATGTAGGCGGCGTATCCCGAATGCATCAGGTCCCGCCGGATCTCCCCGAAATAACAGTCGATCCTGGCCTCAACCAGTGTGTAGGCGCTGCGCCCTTCAAAGACCCTGAAGCTGCCGAAGCACAGCGGAAGCGTCGACCCCAGAAGGCTGCTGCCGCTCCTGCGGGCTCCGCGCGCGAACGCTGTCACTTTTCCCCGTTCTTTCGTCAGCAGGATAAGCCGCCGGTCAGCCTCCCGGAACGGTGCCGACAGCAGCACGATCCCGGTAAGAATCAGGTCTTCGCTCATCAGATCTCCTTCTTGTCATATCCGAAATTGCGGACCAGGTAGTCGCTGTCCCTCCAGTCTTTTTTCACTTTGACCCAAAGCTGGAGGTTTACCTGCATCCCGAGCATGTTCTCGATCTCGCGTCTTGCCTGCGTGCCGATCCTGCGCAGCATGGCTCCGCCCTTTCCGATGATGATCCCCTTGTGGGAGTCCTTCTCGCAGATGATCGTCGCGTCGATATCCATGATCGATCCGTCCGGGCGCTCTTTCATATTGTCGATGGCGACGGCGACGCCGTGGGGGATCTCCTCCTCCAGCAGCCTGAGCGCCTTCTCCCGGATCAGCTCCGCGGCGATCTGGCGCTGCGGCTGGTCCGTGATCGTATCTTCATCGTAATACCTGGGTCCGTAGGGAAGGAACTCCATCACCGCGCTGATCACCTGGTCCAGGTTGCGGCTGCGCAGCGCGCTCACGGGGATCATCCTCGCAAAAGGATAGATCTTCCTGTAGGCGTCCATACACTCGGCGATCCGCTCTTTTTCCACCGTATCGATCTTGTTCATGATCAGGATCACCGGTGTTTTTGTACCGGACAGCAGCCTGGCGATGTGCTGCTCTCCCTTTCCGATGAATGTCGTCGGCTCCACGAGCCACAGGATGACATCCACCCCGGAGAATGTGCTCTCCGCGGCCTTCACCATGTACTCGCCCAGCTTGTTTTTGGCTTTATGGATGCCCGGCGTGTCCAGGAATACGATCTGTCCGCGGTCATCCGTATAAACCGTCTGGATCCTGTTTCGGGTCGTCTGGGGTTTATTCGAAGTGATCGCGATCTTCTGCCCGATCAGGTGGTTCATCAGTGTGGATTTCCCAACGTTTGGACGCCCGATCAGGGTGGCAAATCCTGATTTATAGTTTTGTTTTTCGCTCATATCAAAGCTCCCTGACCGTGTCAAACAGTTCTTTGTCGGCCTCGATGCCGGCGGCCGATCCGACCACGCAAAGATGGCTTCCTTCAAGGGCTGCCCTCACCTGCTGCGCGAGGGCACGGATATCCCCGGCCGTGGCGGAAAGGATCTGGTCACGCGTCTTCTGCCGCACTTCGTCCGTCCTTCCGTCCAGGGCGGTGAGCATGGAGACCGAGCCGAGGGCTGACGGCGTGAGCGGCGTGTCGATGGCGCTGATCGTTCCGATGATATATTTGGTCATGTCCCGCTCGTCCGGATCGAAGGAATCCAGATAATCCGGGATTCCCCGGAACACCTCGTCCGTCCGGTGAAGATTGGGATCGCGGTAGGAGGAGAAACTCGTGTCGCCGTTTCGGAGGAGATTTCCTCCGCAGCCATAAGCGCCGCCGGTCACACGCACGTTGTTCCACAGGTAATCAAAGCTCATGATGGTCCGAAGCACCGTCATGGCTCCGTGATAAGACGCACCGTTTTTCCTGAAGTTGCCGCATCTGGCGACATACTGCACCTGTCCGGGCGTCCTGAGCGCTTCATTGACAGGCTCCGGGAAACTGAGCGGATACGTCTCAAAGTACTTCGTCAGGTCTTCACCTGAAGCCGCCGTCTCACTCTTATGGGCGCAGCGCGACACAAGATGTCCGGTTCCGGTCCGGATCGTTTCCAGATGGTCAGCGCTGCCGGTATAGCTGACAAGCACTTTTCCCCCGAGCACCCGCGCGAGGGTCTCAGAGAGCTTCTGCGCCATCAGCGGTTTTTTCTCATCGAAGTGATCCGTCAGATCCCTGACGAAATCATAATACGCCACGCCGCCGATCTGGTCCGAGATCAGCGCATTGGCGCTGAAGGACGACATGCACCTGGTCACGGCGGTGGCATTTCCGCTGCTGGCGAGGGCTGTCCCAAGCCTTGAGCGCTGTTTGAACAGGAGCTCGCGGAGCCGTTTTTCCTGGGCAAGATCGCTGGTAAACAGCATCTCCTCCATGATCTCAAAGCAGAACGGGATCTCCTGTGTGAGTGTCCTGCAGCGCAGGCCGAAAGCGAGCGAGGTCCTGGCCGTATCGAGGCTGTCGGGGAAGATGCTGATGAGCGGCGAAATCCCGCCGGTCCGGCTGCCCACGGCTGTCTAGAGCTGACTGTAGCTGTAGGATGCGGTGTCGACGGAGCCGAGCATGGTCCGAAGAAGGCCAAGCCACACAAGGTCTTCCTGCGGAACCGCTGCCGCATCGAACAGCAGGTCGATGTAGGCGATCCCGTTCGTTTCAAAGTCATGGCGGACCATCAGTGCGCTCTCCCACGGATGGATCTCATTGCTGAATTTACGGATCTCCCTGTTCAGATCCGAGATCTCCAGCATCGGGATCTTCTCGAGGTCCTCTTTTGAGGAGGGCGTCTCCTGGTATTCATGCAGCGCTTTGGTCTCACTGACCAGGGCACGGATCTGCTGTTCACCGAGCGTTTCGCGGTAGGCAGCCAGCCTGGCTGCTTCCCTCTCCTGCATTTTCTCGGTAAGTGACCGGACCGGTATGGCCGTAAGCAGCAGGCAGTGAGGATTCTCCAACAGCCAGGTGCGGATCAGGCCCTCAAAGTATCCGGTCCCGATCTGGCTCTTAAGGAAATCATAGTCTCTTAAGGACCACAGGTAATCAAAGGGTTTGCCGTCATCGTACAGCCAGCTGTCAAATATATCCACACCGTACATAAGGCCCTTGGGGAAGGTCCCGTAATCCGCCTCGCGGAAGCGGAACTCCATCAGGTTGATGGCGGCCTTGAGTGCGTCTTGGTCCACTCCTTCATCTGCGATCTTCGCCAGGGTCTTTCGGATCACATCGTCAAACCGGGCGCTGTCCGCTTCATCAGCCCCCTTGGCGATCACGGAGAATCCGGGCTGGAGCGTACCGCTGTCATAGCTGCTCATAATATCGCTGCCCAGGCCTTCCTCCAGGAGGGCCTCCTTCAGGGGAGCCCCCGGCATCTCCAGGAGCACATACTCCAGAATGGCAAAAGCGTTGGAGAGCTTCGTATCCAGGCTGGTCCCGACGACAGCGCTCCATGTCAGGTACGCATTCTTCTCAACAGGATCTTCGTCTCCCACCGGATACTCTGTCTCACATACCTGCATCTTCCCGAACGGCTCCTGGATGGTCACCTCCGAATCTACGCTGATCCGGTCAAAACCGGACAGATACTCCCGGTCAAGCCACTCAAGCCGCTCATTGAAGTCCATATCCCCGTACAGATAGATATAGCTGTTGGACGGATGATAATAGGTCCGGTGAAACTCAAGGAATTCCTCGTAGGTCAGATCCGGAATGCAGGCCGGGTCGCCCCCGGACTCATGATGGTAGGTGGTATCCGGGAAGAGCCGCTGCATGATCTCCCGCTCGACCACCTCATCGGCTGAGGAGAAAGCTCCCTTCATCTCATTGAACACCACACCGTTATAAGCCAGTTCCCCTTCCGGGTCATCCAGCTCGTAATGCCATCCTTCCTGACGGAAGATCTCCTGCCTGGTATAGATATTCGGATAAAAGACAGCGTCCATATAGACGCTCATAAGATTGGCAAAATCCCTGTCATTGCAGCTGGCGACCGGATACATGGTCTTGTCCGGATACGTCATCGCATTCAGGAAGGTATTCATGGAGCCCTTCACCAGCTCAATGAACGGATCCTTCGCGGGATACTTCCGGCTTCCGCACAGAACACAGTGCTCCATGATGTGAGCCACTCCCGTGCTGTTGGAGGGAGTTGTCCGGAAGGCGATATTGAAGACCTTATTCTCATCCTTGTTTTCCAGCAGCGCGATCCGCGCACCGCTCTTCTTATGGCGGAGCAGCCAGCCGGTGGAGAGTACATCCGGCAGCTCTTCTTTCTTGATCAGTTCATATGACTGCAGTTTTTCAGGATCAAACATGTTATATTAACCTTTCTTGATTATCTGATTTTTGATCGTCCAGACCATATTAACACAGATTTGAAAGCTTTTCACCATGCTAATCCTTTTTGAGGCATCATCGGTGTATTCTTCAGGAACAGTAGGTTCTGATGGCATCGCCGATCACTGTGAGATTGATCGGCAGATAAGACGTTTCCATTGTAATGATCAGGCGAATACCCGGATAGATCCCGCACTTTTCATACAGTCTGATCTTCTGAAGTGCCTTATGACAGTATTCCGGATCATCCATCATGCCAAAATGTTCCCAGTAAACGATCTCCCTGTCGCTGCTGCGCAGAACAGTAAAATCAGGATGAACGACAGCATTCCCCAGACGGAGCGGACATTCGTATCTGTACGGAATATTTGCCTTCGAAAGAGCATCCGCGATCATTACCTCAGATTTCGATCTCACCCGTTCTCCCTTTCCGGTGTAATGTTCAGCCGTGTCCTCAGAAAAGGTCTTGTGTCTGTATTCTTCTTCCTGCCATCTGCGGGCGTACTCTTCGTCTGATATTTCCGCTGGTTCTATATGCTCTCTCCTCACCTCATGTAATGATGCATAGATCGACTTCAGACTCTGAGGATCATACTCTCTCAAAAAACGGTCAATTGCTGTCACCTGCCTGGCAGCTGCACTCCTGATCTGTTCGTCATATCTTTTCTGGATCAGCTTAACTGCCTTTGCAAATTGAGAAGTGGGCATATAGGTGCCGCTTTTGTCTTGCCCGGACTCTCTTAAATAAAACTGATATCCTTTTCCATGTCTTACAATGCGCACATAGCCATCCGGAGCCTTAGCAAGCCTTTTGTTCGCAGCCTGCATCGCTTCCGACAACTTGTCCCTGTCCTTTTTCAAAACTTCAATGATTTCGGATCTTTTCAAACAGTGTACCTCCTTAATTAGTTTTGTTAGTTTAAACCGGTCTGGCGAAGGGATTATGACTTTTGCCTTTGGTAGATGCCCGCT